>LBTY01000007.1 GCA_000992305.1 candidate division TM6 bacterium GW2011_GWF2_38_10 | reverse complement strand
CATGGATGTTTTTCGCCAACGCCTTGAGCAAGAGTATAATGCTTCAATTATTACTACATCGCCAACCGTTTTGTATCGTGTAAAATTAACTGATGGTTCTGAATTAGTTGTTGAAAACCCATCAAAATTTCCTGAACGTGTCATGATCGAAGAAGTTTTAGAGCCGATGGTTAATGCAACGATTATTACACCAAAAGAATATCTTGGAAATATGATAAAGTTGTGTGAGGAGCGTAGAGGCGAGCAACTTGATATGACGTTTTTGGAAGAAGATCGTATTGTGTTGCGTTATCGATTACCGTTGAACGAAATTATTACCGATTTTTATGATCGGCTAAAATCTCAAAGTGCTGGTTATGCTAGTTTTGACTATGAAGAAGCAGGATATCACGCATCAGATCTTGTAAAGATGAATATTTTGCTTAATGGTAAGGCTGTGGATGCGTTATCGGTGATTGTTCATAATGATAAAGCCTATATGATAGGACGACAGCTTGTGCAAAAATTGCGCGGTGTTATTCATCGTCAAATGTTTGAAGTTGCTATTCAGGCCGCAATTGGCGCAAAAATTATTGCACGAGAATCAGTTTCTGCATTGCGTAAAAACGTTATTGCAAAGTGTTATGGTGGCGACATTACGCGTAAACGCAAGCTGCTTGAAAAGCAAAAAGAAGGTAAAAAGAAAATGAAGCAGGTTGGTTCTGTTGAACTTCCTCAAGAGGCTTTTTTAACCATTTTAAAAAATGAAGAATAAAAACTATCAAGCGGAGGATAGTGCCGATGAAGAAGCGTAAGGGGTTTTATTCAATTTCTGTTGTTGCAAAGATGTTTGAGGTACATCAGCAGACCGTTAGAATGTACGAAAAAGAAGGTTTATTAACACCTAAGCGTTCTGAGGGTAATACGCGGTTGTATTCTGAGGAGGATGTTGATAGGCTGGAAGAGATCATTTATTTAACTCACAAGGTTGGGGTCAACCTTGCTGGAGTTGAAATGATTTTAAAACTTAAGAAGAAAATAACAAAGTTACAGGATGAAATTAACTCGCTTTTAAATGCGGCCCGTGATAACCTAGATGAGGAGACAGAGCTTATCAAAGGGGATACTCAGCGGCGAGCACAGCGTCTTTTACAGATGAAACAGGAAGCTCAAAAAGAAATGACGAAAAGTTTTATCGATGTGCAAGAAGTTGCGGCGCGTGCGATTGAGGTTGGAGAGCAGCGTCGGTCTACGAGTGAAAAAAAGCGTGATGCAGCCAAAAATGTTGTGAAAAAGGTTACATTGCGCAAACAAGTTGAACCAGAAGGCTCATCGGATGATACTGTTGATGATTGGCAGATTGAATACGATAATGAGCTTTAATAGTGCTGCAAAGGAGGCATTATGTTTTGGAATCAAATAAAAACAGCCATATTGTTGGCAAGTTTAAGCGCGTTGCTTTTTCTTCTTGGTTTTTGGATTGGCGGAAACCAAGGCCTTATGGTTATGTTTGTGTTTTCTATGATTATGAATTTTGCTATGTATTTTTGGTCAGACAAACTTGTTTTGTCTATGTATAGAGCTCAGCCTTTGGATCCGGTTATTCATAAACGCATCTATGATATTGTAGGTGAATTGTGCGAACATGCGCGCATTCCAATGCCTAAATTATGGTTTATTGAAACATCAATGGCGAATGCCTTTGCTACAGGGCGCAATCCTCAGCATGCATCGGTTGCGGTAACACGTGGATTATTGGAAATATTGGATGAAAACGAGGTTCGTGGGGTGCTTGCCCATGAGCTTGGCCACGTTAAAAATAGAGATATTTTGATTGCAACAATTGCAGCTACTATTGCAACTGCAATTGGATATGTTGCTCATATGTTGCAGTGGACCGTTCTTCTTGGTGGTCGGTCGGATAAGGATCGCGGTAATGCTTGGGGTGCCTTAATTGCAGCGCTTATTATGCCATTAGCAGCAACGCTTATCCAGTTGGCTATTTCTCGATCTCGTGAATATTTAGCTGATGAATCAGGGGCTGATTTTGCTGGCGACCCTCTGGCGCTTGCCAGTGCTCTTGAAAAACTGTCAAATGAAAATCGCTCACAGCATATTAGGCCAGAATCAACGGCCCAGACAGCTTCGGCAAGTTTATTTATAGTGTATCCTTTTTCAGGGGGAGGCATTTTGTCATTGTTTTCTACACATCCTCCTATGGAAAAACGGATCGCTCGGTTAAGAGGTATGGCAAAAAAATATAGATAGGTATATCGCGCTCATCGCATAACATTACGTTTAATCTTTTTGTTATTAGATAGTAAAATCCCGAATAAAGTTATTCGGGATTTTACTATTTGAAATAATTCTTGCGTTTTTATTTTTGATTTTGGTATTCTGAAATTAGAAATGGAAGTTATTGATAGAGAATTTTATGAGAAAGGATAAGCGTATGAAAAATTTAAAAAAGATGTTAAAAGGGTTAGCCTTTTTGACGTTTGCAATAGGTTTTACGCATGTTACTCCCGTTTTAGGACAAAAGTCAGGATCTGTAGAAAATGTGAAATCAATTGAAGAGTTCGAAGATCTGGGTATTGTTGATGATGCGGGACTGGCTCCTGATGTGCAAGTAGAAGATGTGTTGTTAACACAGGAATCTTTGGAGTCTTTGCCAACTGAAGAAGTTTTGCCAATTGAAGAAGATGTGTCAGCCAAGTTAGCGGAAGTTGAGGATTTAAAGGCTCCGGAAGTTCCTTTGCCAGATGAGCCTGTGATTTTACAGGACGAACTTAAGGAAAAAGAAGATGTTAAAAAAGAGATAAAAGAAGAGAAGTCTGAAAAAAAAGAAAAAAAAGCTAAAAAGGAAAAGCCTGTAAAAGAAAAAAAAGCGAAGAAGGAAAAAGTAAAAAAAGAAAAAGTGAAAGAAGAAAAATCAGCTAAAGAAGAGAAGCCTGAAAAAAAAGAAGAAAAAATAAAAGAAGAGAAGCCAGCAAAAGAGAAAAAAACAGTAAAAGAAGAAAAACAAAAAGACAAAAAAGAAAAAAAGAAAAAATCAGGCAAAAAAGCCGTTAAGAAATCAAAAAAAGTTAAATCTTTGAAAAAAGGTAAAAAATCTAAAACAGACAAGAAAAAAGTTGTTAAAAAGGGAGTGTCAAAAGCAAGACGATCAAAAATAATGCGTTCTCGCAAGGATGCCTTGGCTAAGGTTAGAGATGCTCAAGATAAGAAGGTTGTATCTCCAAAACGAGAAAAAGCATTGCAAGAAAAACGTGATTTAGATCAAAAGAGAGTTGAGTTACGTACTAAAGGCACTGTTAAACGTCATGACATTGGAGAGGCGAAAGTTAAATCACAACCAAAACGTTTGTGGTTTAATGAGGACCGCATGGAGAAGCGTAGAGAATTACGTAAGCAGGATCAAAAAGTAATTTCAGCGCCTGACATTAAGAGCGAAAGTGACAATGCTCAGGAGATAGTTGTAGTTCCTCTTGCTCCGCAAAGTGAGCAACCTGGTTCTGAGATTGCCACCCCCGTGGAATTTGAGGAATAAGTCCTGCTGTAACTGTAATGTGAAATAAAAAAAAGATTACCCCACTTTCCTCATAACAGGAAAGTGGGGTAATCTTTTTTGACATGATTAAAAAAAGTTAAAAAAATGATGTTTTTTTGTTGCCAAGTTTAAGAGAATGTGATACATTTTGGTTGTCTTTTACAAAGTGCTTTAAAAATCGAGTTTTAAAATAGGTTTTGGAGCTCATTGTAATAAAAATATGCCGAGGTGGTGAAATTGGTAGACACACTGCTTTAAGGGGGCAGCGGGAGAAATCCCATAGGAGTTCGAGTCTCCTCCTCGGCACCACGTAGTAAAAAAATCCAGAGAGTAGCGTGCAAGTGTCAAGGAGATTTTGATGATTACACAGAATCGTGTTGCCCGAGCTTTGATGTCACCTTTTATTGTTTGGGTCGCAGCTATAGCGATAGGAACGTATTTTATAGTTTCTCTTGACCAAAAGGTTTTAAAAGAGCATGTTGCACCTGGGCTGTGGAATAAAGTTAAGCAGTATGCCGGCGCGTTGAAGTTTTCGTATATTAAAAAGGGAATTGATTTAGCTGGTGGCACGTATTTGATTTTGGGCGTTGAGGTTGAGAAGGCTCTTGAAGCTCGTCTAACCAGTGAAGGGCGCTCGTTGGATCAGTTGTTTAAGTTAAAAGACGTGAAGCAATATCCAACTTCACGAGAAATAAAAGACGGAACTTTGACATTGGTATTTGAAGATGAAGAAGCTGCGCGAGTAATTTACAATATTGTGCTTGATGGAAAAGCGCAGGTCTTAATGCCACGCTTGGTTGATAATACTGTTCAAATTAAGTTATCGGCAGAGCTTGAGCGTCGTATTCGTTCGGGATCTGTAGAGCAGGCGGTGAATGTTTTATCGACGCGGTTACTGAGCACTGGGCTTGAAGGATTAAATGTTGTTCAGCATGGTGAGCGTCAGGTAGAGGTTCAGCTTCCTGGGTTGGATGACTCAGAGTGGGTAAGAAATATGGTTGCCAAAACGGCGATGCTTGAGTTTAAGGTTGTTGAAAAAACAGCAGGATCTCAAGAGGCTCTGTTGGCAGAGTATGATGGTGATTTGCCTTCTGATAAGATGATTATTCCAGGTAAGCGTGATATGGGCGATGCTGGTATTGAAGAAGCTGGCCGTTGGTATTTGGTTTCCGCGTTCCCTGATATGACTGGAGAGCGTGTTGTCGATGCAAATGTGCAGCGTGATCAATACAATAAGTTGTGCGTAGGACTTAAGCTTGATGGGATTGGTGCGCGTGAGTTTGGCGAGTTAACAGGAAATAATATTGGTCGTCAAGTGGCGATTATTATTGATAACGTTGTTATCTCGGCTCCAAATGTACAGTCTGAAATTACTGGTGGACAGGCAATCATTACGGGTATGTCATCACAAAAAGAAGCTCTTGAATTGTCAATTGTGTTGAAGTCTGGTTCGTTGTCGGCTCCATTGCGTGAAGAACATCAGATACGTGTTGGTGCCTCACTTGGGCAAGATGCGATTAATAAAGGTGCTCTTGCGTGCTTTATGGCGTTGCTTTTGTTGTTTATCTTTAGTATATGGTACTATAAGATTCCAGGGTTATTTGCTGTAATAGCATTGATTGTGAATATGTTCTTTGTATTTATGTTTTTATCATACTTCCGTGCTACGTTATCGCTATCTGGTATTGCTGGTATGGTTTTGGCAATTGGTGTCGCAATTGACTCTTCAATTTTGATATTTGAGCGTACCAAGGAGTCGCTTGCGGAAGGGAATCCATTACGCAAGGCTTTGTCTGAAGGTTTTGCTGGAGCCTTGATGGTTATTGTCGATTCAAACGTAACGGCATTATTGACTGGTATTATCTTGTTTAAGTTTGGCGGTCCGGTTGTAAGAAATTTTGCAACAGCATGGATGTTGGGTATTATCGCTACGGTATTGGCAGGTATCTTGTTTATGCGTGCGATGTTTAATTTCTTTATTGATATATTCGATATTAAAACAATGCGCTTTTAAAGGTTGTATTGTATGGCGGCATAGCTCAGTTGGTTAGAGCGACGGAATCATAATCCGTAGGTCCCGGGTTCGAATCCCAGTGCCGCTACCAAAAATTACACGTTCCGCTTTATCGTCAAGATGAGGCGGAATTTTTTTTAGTATGATAGGTCTTCATGGAGATGAATTTTACTTGATAGGGTTTATTTATGTTATTCAAGGAACTTGCTGGAGTTTTTGAGCTTATCGAGCGTGAGCCATCTCGAAATGCAATGACGGCATTGTTAGCGGATCTTTTTAAATCAGCAACGGCAGCCGAGTCCGCGATAATTTCATATATGGCTCTTGGCTGTTTGAACCCTCCCTATATTGGAACGCAATTTAATATTGCCGAAAAAAGCTTACTTAAGGTTATTGCGCGGATTAAAGGGGTTGAGATTGCGCAGGTAAAAGAAGATTTGCAAAATGTGGGTGATTATGGATTGCTTGTTGCTCAAGGGGGTTGGGGTAGCATTGTTGAGGAGCCGCTTACTATCTTAAATGTTAATGCGCTTTTGGTTCATATTCATAATATTTCAGGGGTTGGTTCGCAAGAGGTAAAAGAGGATCTTGTTGAGCAACTTATTCGTTCTTTAGATTCTATTTCTGCAAAGTTTGTTGTTCGTATTATTTTGGGTAAGCTGCGACTTGGTTTTTCTGATATGACGCTCCTTGATGCGTTTTCTTTTATGACGCGAGGTGATAAATCTCTTCGTGAGGCTCTTGAAAATGCCTATAATTTATGTGCAGACATTGGTTTTTTGGCGAGCGTTATAAAAAAAGATGGATCTGTTGGGCTTGAAAAAATAACAATACAACCTGGTATACCGATTCGTCCTGCGGCAGCAGAACGTATGGATGATGCGGCAGCTATTGTGGCAAAACTTGGCAAATGTGTTGCGCAACCGAAACTTGATGGATTTCGGTTACAGGTTCATATTGATAAAACTGGTCATGAACCGCATATTTTCTTTTTTTCACGTAATTTGCAAGATATGTCATCTATGTTTCCTGATCTTAAAGAGGTTGCGCTATGCTTGCCGGTTGAATCGGCAATTATTGAGGGCGAGGCAATTTCGTATGATTTACAAACAGGGAGCTTTTTACCGTTTCAAGAAACGGTAAAAAGAAAACGCAAACATGGCATTGATAAGGTTATGCAGGATTATCCATTACGACTTTATTTTTTTGATATACTTTATCTTAATGGGGATTCATTGCTTGAGCAGCCCCATACTGATCGTCGATTAGCATTAGAGAAATTGTTTGCGGGCAAGGAAGTAAGCAAGCAAGAGGTTATGTTTCCTATAGAAGAAGTGGTGATTACGAGTGGGCAGCTACTCAAAAGTTATTTTGAGCAAAATATTTCGGCAGGGCTTGAAGGTGTTGTAGTTAAGCGAACCGATGCAATTTATCAAGCCGGAAAACGTAATTTTAATTGGATTAAGTATAAACGAGAAGAATCTGGCTCATTGGATGATACCATTGATTGTGTGATTCTCGGTTACTATCTTGGGCAGGGTAAGCGTGCTGCGTTTGGTATCGGGGCGTTACTTGTTGGGATTTATAATCCTGATATGGATATGTTTCAAACGATTGCAAAAATTGGGACAGGAATGACTGATGGCGAGTGGCGGGCTCAAAAAAAAGAATGTGATGACATTCGTATTGATCATAAGCCGGCGCGTGTTGCTTGTGCTAAGGAATTGTATCCAGACGTATGGGTTACTCCAGCGATTGTATGTATGATTCGCGCAGATGAAATAACGTTGTCGCCGTTGCATACGGCTGGCAAGTCTGATGTTTCAATGGGTTTTGCATTACGGTTCCCACGATTTATGGGATATCGACCTGACAAAAATGCCGAAGATGCAACGACGGTTCAAGAAATTGCTACACTTTTTCAACATCAATTCGATAAGAAAAAACGTAATTAAAGATTGGCAAATCGTTGCTCAACGGTTTGCCAGGAAACATTTTCCAAAAAGGCCTGGATGTAATTGGCGCGACCTCCGGCGTTGTGGTCTACCATATATGCGTGTTCCCAAACATCCATAACTAAAAGTGGCTTGAAGTGAGTGATTGGGCCGTTTTCGTGGTCCATAATAAAGTGATTGGTGAGATTTTTGGTTAGAGGATCGCCGTATAAAATAGCCCACCCAATGCCGCGAGATTTTCCTGTGTTGCAAAAATCTTCTTTCCAAGCATCAATACTGCCCCATGTTGCTTGCAGTGCTTGTGCGAGATTGTTGGTTGGATTTTGTGGGGCGGCCGATGTGAGGTTTTCAAAATAATATTCATGGAGAATCATGCCATTGTACTCAAAACCATAGCGGCGGCGACGATCTGCAATAAGGAGCGGACTTGCTTTTTGTGCGATAAGCGATTGCAAGTCGGTATTAAGTTGATTGGTATTATTGACATATCCAACATATAAATTCCAATGATCATTAATTTGTGCATCGCTAATATTGGTAAGTCCTTGAGGCTTTAATTGTTCCTTAGGCTTATACAGTGTATAGGTCATAAAATTCCTTTGTAATTATAAAAGTGATTTAATGTATTGAGCTTCTTGGTAGGGAGAGCTTGCTTTTGTTATAGCAGCACCAATCATAATACATTGAGGCTTTAGGTCAATAATTTGTTGTAGATTTGAGCGATCAATTTTTCCCGTGATAAAAATGGGAAGGTTGGTATTTTCTCGAACGCTTGGCCAGTCAGCTGATAATCCGGTTAACTCATCAATTTTGTTGGGGAGTCGATTCATAATAAGGATATCTATTCCCATTGCTTTTGCATCATATGCAGCTTGGCCATTTGCTTTACCATCAAAAAGATCAAGTGCAATTTGTGTATCAAAAAGTTTTGCTGTTTCGACAGCCTTTTTTATGGTACTATTTAAAGCTCCAGCAAGGACTGAAATGTAACGGGCGCCTGCTTGCGCCATCATAGTAATAGCATCCGGTGCTTTTTCTATTATTTTTGCCTCAACAAAAAGATCTTTGTTGGGAAATGTGCTTTTGAACGTTTTGATTGCTTTTATGCCTTCTTTGTAAAGAAGAAGAGACCCTATTCCCATGATGTCGGCAAATTCTGCGGTTTGTTCGGCAATTTCGAGTGCCTTGGTCAGATCGGGAATATTATAAGAGATATGTAATTTCATATGAAAGCTCCTTTTTTTTATTTAAAAAATAAGGTATAAGTATAGCTCATAAGTTACTGTAAATAAAAAAATGCGGCAACAATTAGGTAATTTTCTATGAATAATCAAGATATTAAAACAAACAATGTGGGGTTGTACGGATTAAAAATGAAACAGATTGTTAGTTATCTCAAATCGTGCAGTACTAAAGAAATTGTTGTACTTGGCGATGTTATGCTGGATGAATATTGGTTTGGGTCGGTTTCACGCGTGTCGCCAGAGGCCCCGGTTCCTGTATTAAAACAAGAAAGTAAAGAGTGGTGCTTGGGCGGGGCGGCTAACGTTGCTGCAAATTGCAAACATATTGGGTTTAATGTTTCTTTGGTGGGGGTTGTTGGAGCTTCTGATTCTGCTGGGGCACGTCTTGCGTCAATGGTCCGAGAAATTGGGATTGATGGAAGTGGTTTAATAAAAAGTGAGCAGCGTGTTACAACATGTAAAAAGCGGATGATGGTAAAAGGTCATCAATTGTTACGTGTTGACCAAGAGGTTGTATCGCCTCTTTTAGCTGAGGAGCAGCACGCTTTGCGTGCGGCGCTTAATGCACGGTTGTGTCCTGGCGTTACGGTGTTGATTTCTGATTATGCCAAAGGGGTGGTGACTCGTGAATTAATTGAATATGTAGTGCAGCGTGTTGCGGAGCTTGGAGGTATGGTATTAGTTGATCCTAAAGGTCCTGATTTTAGTAAATATCTTGGGGTTGATTATATTAAACCTAATATTCATGAATTTAAACAAATGATGCGATTTTTTGATATAGCTGATCATGAGCCGCTTGAAGTTGCAGGGCGGGTTTTGTGTGCAAAGCTTGGGCTTAAAGGTTTATTTGTAACTCTTGGCGAGCAGGGTATTCAGTTTGTTAATGAGCAGACATCGTTGTATTGTCCGGTATTTAAGCGCGAGGTTTTTGACCTTACAGGAGCTGGCGATACGGTTTTTGCTTTTCTTGCTTTTTCATTGAGTAATGGATTGCCTATTGGGCAATGTTTACAAGTTGCTAATCGGGCGGCAGCTGTTGCGGTTTCTCACTTAAAAACTTATGCCGTGAGCCTTGATGAGTTGATTGATCGTGAAGCTGACCCCATTGAAAAAGTTTTTTCCGATTGGACTCGTTTAAAAATTGAGATTGACTGGATTCGTCGTGGCAAAAAACGGGTTGTTTTTACTAACGGGTGTTTTGACATTCTTCATTCGGGCCATATTCACTTATTAAAAGAAGCCAAGCGCTTGGGGGATATTCTTGTTGTTGCATTAAATACGGATGAGTCGGTTCGTCGGCTGGGTAAAGGTCCGGGACGTCCGATTAATCAATTGGCAGAACGTGCAGCGTTGGTTGCGGCGCTAGGTATGGTGGATTTTGTTGTATCATTTGATCAGGATACGCCGCGTGAGCTTATTGAATATTTAAATCCTGATGTGTTGGTTAAGGGTGGGGATTATAAAATTGAAACAATTGTTGGGCATGACTATGTAACCGCGCTTGGGGGGAGCGTTAAAGTTATTGATTATGTTCCTGGCAGATCAACAACAACGATTGTCAAAAATATGGAGACTGCTCAAAAAGGTCGAGAAACAACTGTATAGGAGCTTTTCTATGCTTGTTTTAGTTATTGGGTATGGGGTTGTTGGGCGTTCGTTTGTTCAGTTTTTAACAAGCGACTATGGCAAGCACGTGATGAGTACGCGGTGGTGCCATGGAGAGCCATTTGATCTTATGGTATGGGATAAAGAACCGCTTAAAAATGAAGCACGATCTGAAATTGAAAGCGTTGGAGGCGTGGTTTGTGATGCTTTAACGAGTTCGCTTGAGCAAGTTCTTACTCAAGCAGATTGGATTTTGCCAAGCCCTGGGGTTGATCTTTCGGCGTATCCTTGGTGCAATGCTGCCATAGTGTGTGAGCTTGATCTGCTTGCTGCATGTAATCGTTTACCAACGGTTGGGATTACTGGTTCGCTTGGCAAAACAACCATAACTCGACTACTTGGTGCATTGGCTGATCAGTTAATGGGGCAAGGCGTGGCGCAATTACCGGTGGCGATTGGTGGCAATGTTGGTATTGGAATGCTTGATATTGCGGCGCGGGAGCATGATTTTTCGGCATTTATTGTGGAGCTTTCAAGCTTTCAGCTTGAGCATAACCATACCTGGGCGCCGGATATTGCTGTGTGGACTAATTGTTTTGCAAATCATCTTGATCGGCATAAAACCATGCACGCGTATGTGTTGGCAAAATTGAATGTTATGCGGCATCAAAAAAAAGGGCAGACTGCCTTGCTGGCGGCTTGCTTGTGTGAGGGTGAGGTTGGTGATATAATTGCTGCTTATTGGCATGAGTTGTTTGCCGATGTTATTATTGTGGATGTTGAGCGATCTCGTTGCGTAACGGCGGCTGAACGGTTAGGGATGTGTGCGGGGATGGTTTATTGCGCTTATGGTCAGGTAGTTTTTGAACATAATGGTTTCCATACGCCGCTTGCGGCAAGTTCTGATCTTTCGTCAACGTTAACATTCATGGACAATTGGTTATGCGTGCTTGCAGCATTATATCGGCTTGGCGTTTCGTCTTCTTTCTTGTATTCTTGGTTTTGCGAGCGCGGGGCTTCTTTTACCTTGGCAAATGAAGATCGATGTGAATTGGTAGCGACTGTTCGTGGGGTTGATTTTTACAATGATTCAAAGGCAACGGTAATTCAATCGACTTATGCAGCGGCAGCTCGTCTTGCGGCGGGGGCTCGGCCGGTCATTGTTATTTTGGGAGGGCTAGGAAAGGGCGTTGATAGAGCTCCGCTTCTTAAGCTTTTGCAAGGACTTTCTTTAGTAAAAAAGATTTATTGTTTTGGGCCAGCGTGTCATGAATTTGCTGCTGGGGCTGCGTGTTATGCAACGCTCGATGATGTTTTTGATGATCTTATGGCATCTGTAGCTTTTGGTGATCAAGTTCTTTTTTCACCGAGCGGAACAAGTTTTGATTTGTATAAAAATTATCATGAGCGTGGGGAGCATTTTAAAAAATTGGTCGCTGCTTTTTTATAACGTGGTTGTGTAGGAAAGGAGTTTGGATTGTGGTAATAAAAAATTATGTTCGTCGTGATATGCGTATTTTTTTATCGGTTGTTGCGCTTTTAACGGCAATAGGATTATTGTTTGTGTATTCGTCGAGCTCGGTTTTTGCATTAGAAAAGTTTGGGGCAGCGCATTATTTTTTGATTAGGCAGTTTGTGTATGTGTTGGCTGCGTTGTGTGTTTTTATCGTTTGTGCCCATGTTCCTATTGCATGGTGCCGTCGATTAGCGCCGTATGCTTTTTTAGGATCGTTAGCACTTACCATATTAACATTAGTTCCCGGGTTGGGATTGCGTTGCCATGGTTCTAATCGATGGTTGTACATTGCAGGGATGAGTGTACAGCCGAGTGAATTTCTTAAAGTTGCTCTTTTTATGTATATTGGTTTTTTTCTTGAGAAAAAAAAAGGTGCGGTGCGTTCATTGTGGTATGGATATGTTCCTTTTTTATGTATTTTGGGGATAACATTTGTGGCACTTTTAAAGCAACCTGATTTTGGTTCGGTGGTAACTATTTTTATTACGGCGGGGATTATTTTTTTTGTTGCTAATTTTAAGATGAGTCATTTATTAACAACTTTGGCGGTAACGCTGCCGCTTGCCGTGGTGCTCATTGTATCAAAAGCATATCGCATGAATCGTATTTTGATATTTCTTAATCCATGGTCTGATCCGCAGGGAAGAGGGTTTCAGATTATTCAATCACTTATTGCCATTGGCTCAGGGCGTGTGTGGGGATTGGGGATTTCAAATTCAAAACAAAAATTTTTTTATTTGCCCATGCAGCATACGGATTTTATTTTTCCTATTATTGCGGAGGAAATGGGGTTTGTAGGATCAATAGGCATTCTTTTACTTTTCTTTCTTTTTTTATGGTTTGGCTTGCGTTTAACTTTGGCGATGAAGCAGCCATTTACGTTTTTTACAAGTCTCGGGTTTGTGATTTTTATTACCTTGCAAGCGGTAATAAACATTATGGTTGCCACGGGGTTGTTGCCAACAAAGGGCTTAGGGCTTCCCTTTATGAGTTACGGAGGGTCAGCGCTCATGGCTGTTTTTGCAATGGTTGGTTTTATTATTAATTTTGCCAGGCGTGAGCTTTCGTGACATTATAATGCTCGACATGCTTCATGATCTGCTGAGTCAATGATTTTGCTGGGATTAAAATCAAATGCCGCTGGGGTGCTTATTTGTAAGGTTATTTTTTTAGCAGGGGCAGTGATGGCGGTGTTAGTTTGAAGTAACATATTTTTTGCCGCAATGATGATAGGCATACATTTATTTTTTGCTAACATTATGCCACCAACAATGGGTGATACAAAAAGGATCTTTACAAAGTACATACCAACTTTTTTGGCAATAATACCTGAATATTTATGAAAAAGCGCGGTCGGGATTGCTTCAGTGGTTTTTACTTTTTTGTTATTATTTTTCAAACAAAAACATTGTTCAAACGCATAAGCGCCTGCAGATGCGGGAAGAAATGTTACTTGCGTGGGTTGGGAATAATTTTTGCAAAAACAATTTTTATATTTTTTAAAAACAAGGGTGTCTTGTTGTTCAAAGTTTGTATCGAACGATTGGGTTGGGATTGCGCTAGTAATAATGGGAAACAGCATGAGCAAAAGGCATGGTGCGTTTACACGTGAACAATCATTATACGAAGATTGTTCTGTAGGTTGCTGTGATGTTGATGATTGGGCTTTTTGAGGTGTTGGTTGATTTTTTGATGTAATACGTTGTTCCCATTTAGTTTTATGGTATAATTCTTTTTTTTGATATTTGGTATGATGCATATTACCATTGTTGTTTTTGTGATAATGTTTGTAATGAGGTTGAGCATAACATCCGTTTGTCACGGTAAAAATAATAGCAAAAAGTGTACAATTTTTAATAAAATTCATAAAAACCCCCATTTTATACTAAGTACTTTGGTTTAAGCAAAACTAAAGTAGGTATGTTTTATAATTGTACCCGATGTGGGAGGAATGTCAAGTTGTAATAAATACAGTGCTAGAAGAAGCTTTTTTATTAAAAAATGTATGTTTTATAAAGGGGGTATGCTATGCGTTTGACCATTGTGGTTGAGTATTTTATCATAGCTTATCATTGATTTATTCTTTTTTGTGTATGATGATTTTAAGCTGTTAAAAAATAACCAAGCATTATAAGAACATTAATTAAGGAATGTCTATTTATGAACCTATCATTTTTTCGTAAAGGTAAGCGTTTTGGTGTTTGTGTTGTCACAACGTTGACGATGTTGGGTGGAATCTCATATGTCTCGTTATCAGCACATGACGATGGGTTAGCTGAGCAAGAGCTTTATGATCATGATATGCTATGTAATGACGATCATGCTGATCAGTTGCAATTATTATTTATGCAGATGATGAAACAGCAGCATGATCAAGCTCTCAAGGAGCAAGCTCGGTTATTAACGTTAGTAGATGTTGATGATCAGCATCTTATTAATGCTGCGCGCAATGCTTATGAACAGTTTGTTGCAGGATTGACGTGTACCGTTCGTCTGCAAAAGAGTATTCATGCGATTCGTTCTTGGTTGCATAGCGATGTAATGACTCATAAGGATATATCACTTATTGACGATGCGTTAACTGCGCTTGAATCATGGTTGCCAGAAAAAACCGTTGAATATGATGAATTGGTACGCGTGATCTTTTGTGAAACGTGTAAAAAGGAACGTTATGAGCAGATTACGTTATTGATTAATAATCTAAAAAAGATTGAAAAGCTTACGCATGACACGTGTGGTGTTGAAGTTGCACATTTTTGTGCCTTTTTGCAAGCACTTATGGATAATAATCAAGATGATTTTATTAAAGCGTATCATGCATTGTTAGCGCAAGAATTGGCGGATGTTGCGGTTATTTGTGCTTCTGCTCAGCAAAAGTTAACTTTGCGGATTGAGGGATTGCCTGCAGGGGAACTGTATGCCGCATACAAAACATTCTGTGTTGAGCTTGGGCGATATGGTGATACCATCCAGGCATTTCAAAAACTTTATGATGGTGCTGTGCACATTGTTGGCAAAACACAGGGACTTTATTTTTTGCTTGATAAAGCAGTTGCTTTTTATGAAACGTTATTTTCATTTTATAAAAAAGATGTTGCGCTTGGTGTTGTTCACCCAAACAATGTTGCTTACAGAGTAGCGCCTTATGCTGTTGATGGTGCACTAAGAAGTATTTTAGCCGTGTGGAATTTTTTGTTGGCATCACAAAAAAATGATGTTAATCAAATGGTTAACATTATTGGCGGGAGTCAGCCTATTGATCAGCTTGGGTTTAATGTCTCCTTAGTTAAAAAAATATCATCATTATTATTATTGTTTAATCCACAGATGTGGAGCCGACAACATTCGAAATTTGTACGGTCTTTAGGTCGTGGGTTTAGTGCTTTGTTTTATTATCATATCAGGCAGAGTCCTCTTTTTTCAGCATATGAAAGGGCTCGGCATAGTGTAGTTGATGAGAAGTCGACGTTGCCGTTGCTGGATCGTATTATTCCTCGTGATGATAGTTATTTTAAACAGGCAATGGCGAGTATTATGTATGAAGCTCAAAAATCCATAACACATGGGGTTGAGCGCAAGCTTCGTTCATCTTCCGTGACTGCTGCAGCTGTTGAGAAGGTTGAACGAGCAACACTTGGGGTGATAAAACCAGAGTTGCTGGGATATTCGCTTGAAACATTTTTGCCATTAATGTTGCTTGATGAACATGGTGTGGTGCAAAAATTTCTTGCGCATTTGCAACCTGGCGATGTCTATGATCCTGCATTTTTATCTATGATTATGAGTCAGGAAGGTAGTGCTAAGGGTACATGTTCTGTTGAGCAGGGTCTTAAAAATTACGCAGAAAAACATGGGATTGATATAAAAAAATATTATATAGAATATCGATTTTTAAAATATCTTTTTACATCATGTGGCGGTTACATAGGGAATAGGCTTGGCAAGCGCTATCATGCCTCATTGCATAATGCTTGTGACAAAGGAATAGAATATGCTTTAAGTGCGTGTGTAAAAATAGGGCTATTGAGTGAGCAAGCGTTAGAGTATTTTACGTATGCAAAGCAAGAGATTACTTCTAATATTGAATCTATAGTTTCGATGCTCGCGGCGTTATTGGAATATGCATTTGATCAAAATTCTCTCATTCGCAAAGATATTATTTCGTTATTGCAACAACGTAGTGATATTTTTCTTGAAGAAACGGAGCTTGATTATCAGGGGCAAAATAAAAAGATTTTTGAATGTGTCGTATATTACGTTGCGGAAAGCAGACTTATTACCTATTTAGAAGCTTTGGATCTTATTGCAAAATATGATGCTCAGTCGACCAATATTGGCCAGCTCATTGTAGATCTTGGAGGATACATTAAAGGAAATATTTGGGCTGCGGTTGGTGAGTCTATCGGTACGTGGTTGAGCGGCAAGGCAGGTGATTATATTATGCGTCGGCATGGACCTTTCTATTCTCGAGTAAATGGGATGTTGCAAGCACACTTTAAAAACCATGAATAGGTTTTGTTTTTTAACTAATATGATAAAGTTGCATTGAGTTAAAATTTGTTAACCATTTTGATAAATTCGTGATAGACTTACCAGGTGCGTGGGTGTTTTATTGTGTTTGTTAAGGGGATTTGCACAATGAAGAGGTATGTCCTAGGGTTTATTGTATTGTTAACCGTTTTATGTGGTGGTTGTAATAATCAGGGACGCATACATGATAATTACAACAGTATTACTCATCATAAGACGATGTATAAACCGTTGAATGTACAGGAATCTTTTTTTTCATGTGATGGAACCTTATCAATTATTCGTGCACATTCTGAACGCATTTCTTTTGAATACGAGCGTGCAGATACGCCTGCAAAACGTGCTCGTGGGCTTATGTATCGGGCCCATATGAAAGATACTCAAAGTATGCTTTTTATTTTTGATTCTGAGCGACCACGTTTTTTTTACATGAAAAATACGTACATTCCGTTGGACATTCTTTTTTTAGATAAAGAGAAAAAAATTGTAAAGATGCATCAATATGCAAAACCGTTATCATGCGATGTTTTGCCATCAGAATGTGCTGCATGTTATGCGCTTGAATTGTGCGCTGGTAGTTGTGAGCGCAATCACATTATGCTTGGGGACATTGTTTTGTGGAACACTTAGGTTGTTGGTCGCAACGGTGGTTCATAAGAAACAAGTGTTATATTCTTTTTTTTGGCTTCTTGTATAAATAATTCTTTATCAGCAATAAAAGTATGAGTCGAAAGCCATGCAATAGCTGCAACATCACCTTTTTGTAATGATTCAAGCGATGATGGTCCAAGTGTTGGTAAATCAAATTTTTTATTTTGATTTGCTCGTGCTGCTTTGCAAATAACAATATTATTTTTTCCAAGCGCAATGCCGCGTTGAATGCATGCATCGGTTCCTTCAATGGCTTCAAGGGCAAGAACCATTTTGTCTTTTACAATAACCGTTTGTCCGATATCACACTCAGATAATTTTATAGCTGTTGTAATGCCAAGTTCTATTGACGCAGCGATTTCTTTATTGAGTGATCCGCACAAAACTCCTGGTTCTACCATAAGACCACCAAGTACATCAGCTTGACTAATTACGGAAATTCCGTGTTTTTCAAGTTCACTGATAAGTTTTTCCATGATGGCGGAGTCACTTTTACACAAAATAGATGCCAAAAGCTTTAGGGCAAGCCAATCAAGTTTTACATTTGAAAGAAGGTTTTGTTTGTCTACTTTACCAATAAAAAGAAGCTTTGTTGTATGGCGTTTTTTGAGTACATCTAAAATTGCTTGTACTTTAAAAAATGGAAGAACAACAACTTCAGCTTTATCGTCAACTGCGTTGCGTAACTCTTGTTCATTGTTTTGTGGAAACAATGAAATGACAAAAAAAGGTTCATTTTTGTGTATTAAGTTTTGGCAGGCGTGAATAGGGAGCCTGCCTGTACCAGCGATAACAGCTATCATAATTGTGTTGCAAGTAAATCATCAATGTTTAAACATGCTTCAAGTGCAGATAAGTCATGCTCAGGGTTTAGTTCGTGTGTTTTGGTTTTAATTGCTTGAGCAAAGTATTCAACTTCTTGTTTAAGTGGATTATCTCTGTGCACAAAAAGACGCTCAATAAATGATTCTTGTTTATATTTTAGTTGATCGCTACCTACTTGAATGCTTGAGCTATTATGTCGATGAATCAGAAGGTCTTGGGTTGTAAAATCAAGTTGGATAAATTCATTTTTTTGATGAACAACCATGGTACGGGCTTTTATTTGTGATGCTCGACTTGCTACTAAGTGAGCAATTGTTCCATTTTCAAACGCTAATTGCACGCTGGCAACGTCACACTTTTGGCTATACACTTTGCAGCCTTGTGCGGCGATTGCTTTTATTGGGCTTTGTACAAATCCAAGTACAAGATCAAGATCATGAATCATAAGGTCGAGAACAACGCTGTCGTCTTGTACACGTGGGGAAAACGGTCCCATGCGGTGGCATTCGATTAAAAATGGTTCATTAATAATTTTTTTTAATTCTTGTACGGGTCCATTAAAGCGTTCAACATGGCCAACGTGAAGGGTACATTTATTTTTTTTTGCAATATCAAAAAGCTCACGAGCTTGACTCATATTTTTGGTCAATGGCTTTTCAATAAGAACGTGTTTTTTACGTTCAAGGCAATCTTTTGCGATGGCATAATGAGCTTGTGTTGGAACTGCTATGATAACACCATCTACGCGATCAAGCCAGTCATGATATGAAGCACTAACCTGTATATTTTTATTTTTAATTTTCTGAAGATTTTGTTCGTTGGTGTCGGCTGCTCCAACAAGTTCAATAAGAGGTGATTGTTGACAAACGGAGGCATGATAGCCGCCCATGTGCCCGAGTCCGATAACGCCTAATTTGATCATAATAATTCGCTCATTTTTTTACAAAAGGGTTAGCATTCTTCTTGATTGTGTGTTGGTGCGTGCACGGTCTGTCGAGATACGCCACGCTCACTTTTTTCTATAAATTGCATAAAATGTTGAACACTTGGGGTTGAAGATAATGATTCATCGTGTTGTACGTGTTCTTTGATTGTTGCAAATGGTAGTTTATCCTGAAAAAATAATTTGGCAACATGTTTTAATGCATTGATAGCTTGTGGGGAAAACAGTGCACGTTTAAGTGCAATAATGTTAAGACCTGCAAAGCGTGTTGGTCTGCCATCAAAAAGACAGTATGGTGGAAGATCTTGTCGTGTTGCACTAAAGGGGGCTATCGATGCGTAACTTCCAATACGACAAAATTGGTGCGATGCGGCGTTAGCCATCAAAAATGCATGAGATTCAACAACCGTATGTCCACCTAAGTTTACGTTATTAATCATAGTTACGTTGTCGTGAATATGACAATCATGTCCTACATGAGAGTAATTCATAATGTAACAATTATTGCCAATGCGTGTTGAGCCCTCTGCGTGGCGAGGGGCATGGACCGTTACAAATTCTCGCAAGGTGCAATTACTTCCAATTTTGATGGTGCCGTGTGATTGGGAAAGTCCTAATACTTGCCCGGGAAAACCAACGGAAACATGAGCATACAATGAGGTATGCGCACCAATATGAACGTTGCCAATAATAACACATCCAGGTCCAATTTTTACCCCTTCTTCAAGGGTAACGTGGTCGCCGATAACGGCGGTAGGATGAACGTATGTTGTTTTTAAATTAAAAAAAGCCTCTTCGAATGAAGAAGCTTTTTTCTCAATTTTTTCTCGTTTTATATCCACTGTTTTTTCTTGTATTTGGTATATTGGGGCGGAAGGATTCGAACCTCCGAATGGCGGTACCAAAAACCGCTGCCTTACCACTTGGCCACGCCCCAGCACGTATTGTTAACTAATTTATTCGCCTTCGCCTACAGTCTTTTTATATTCTTCGACGACGCGATTCTCAATAAGCGTTCTCGTCTCAGCATTGAGAGGGTGAACGATATCTTTAAAAGAGCCGTCTTTCTTTCTGCGGGATGGCATAGAGACAAACAAACCCTTGTCGCTTTGTATAATTTTCATATCGCGAACGATAAAGCATCCGTCAAAGATCATTGTTGCATAACCCTTAAGTTTTCCTTCATTTGCAGGAAAAACTTTTACTTCCGTAATCTCCATGTATGTTCCCTCAGTTAGCCTAGGTTGCACGCTTAAATTCGCTGTGCCCCTATTGATGAAGTACTGTAATCAAACAAATTTCATGGTTATAATCTACAATGTATTGTTATCGTTGTCAATCAAATTTCAGCATTTTTTTAATGTTTTTTTGCCGCACGTAATTTTGCTGATCGTGATGATGGATTTAAGGCAAGTTCCTCCTCCGTTGCCGTTATCGGTTTGGGCGTTAAAATATCGTATTGGTGAGCGTTGTCGCGAAAGTAGTTTTTTACAATACGATCTTCCAGAGAGTGAAAACTAATGCATACCATTCGGCCTTGGCTGCTCAAAATTCCAGTGCCTGTTTTAAGAAAATTATGAATATTATCAAGCTCGTGATTTACAACAATGCGGAGCGCTTGGAATGTTCTTGTCGCTGGATGAATGCCATATTGGCGCTTGAAATGAGAAATTGGAAGAACGCTATTAATAACGTCAACAAGTTGCCCTGTTGTTTTAAATGGTGTTGCAGTACGTGTTTTTACAATGGCGCGTGCTATTTTTTTCGCTTGATGTTCTTCACCATAGGTAAACAAAATGTGTGCAATTTCTTGTTCTGAGGCTTGATTGATGATGTCTGCTGCAGTTTCTTTATAATGTCCCGCAGACATTCGCATATCCAAGGGAGTATTTTTTAAAAATGAAAAACCCGCTTTGTTGTGAATTTGATATTGAGATGTGCCAAAGTCAGCAAGTATACCATCAACATGATTAATTTTTTCACGTTTTATTATTTTATACAGATGGGAAAAGTTTCCTAGCACAACTGAAAAGCGATCGCCATATTGTTCTTCAAGCGCTGGGGCATTTTGCTTAATAGCGTCATTGTCCCAATCGAGAGCTAGTACTGAACAGGTTGGTTCGGCGTCAAGAATGGCTCTTGTGTGGCCGCCGCCGCCAAATGTTGCATCAATATACATTCCGCCGGGGCAAGGGGCGAGGTAGGTTATGACTTCTTGTACCAGTACCGATTTGTGAAGAAATTCTTTTTTGTCGTCTTGGGGTTTATCCATGTCTTTTCCGTTTATGTTACGTATCAGTTATAATTTTAAAATGGTTGTTTCTTTTGTTTATTTTTTATATGTTACCAGAGGGTAACGATGGTATAAAATAATAGAAAAAGATATACGCAGGAATTAGTCTATGGGTTATGTAAATTTTGTAAATGCTCTTTGTTTTTTTTGGGTGATGATTATGAATAATCTTAGTGCTGAATATTATTATTTTCCTAAACCACAAGGTCGATTTTCGGTTGGGACAATGTTGTTTGAATTTGTTGATTATGCGCGACATGATCCATTAAAAACGGGGGTAGAAAAAGAGCGACGATTGGTTGTGCAGGTATGGTATCCATCATCTGTTCAGCATGACAAAGATATTGAAACTGCTGCGTATCCTGAAGAAATGATTGTTATGTTAAAACGTAAGTTTGCTCATATGATTGAAGATTCAGCGCGGATGAAGGATTGTTTTGAACGATTACATGATATTCGAACATATGCCTTACCAAATGCTCCTTTAGCACCTGATATTGGCAAGATCCCTGTTGTTTTTTTTAATCATGGTTACGCAACAACGCGTGGTGCTTATACATCATTGTGTGAAGATTTGGCGAGCCATGGCTATGTTGTTGTTGGGACTGTGCATACCTTTATTAGCCCTGTAAATTATTATCTTGATGGTACAAGGATTGATTTTTTAGTGCCGCGGTCAGACATGCTTTATTCGGTATATTGCGATGACATTGATTTTGTTGTGAAGCAAATTCGTAGTGGTGGGCTTGGTACGTTGGGTGACTTGTGTGATTTTGAGCGTATAGGAATGATAGGGCATTCTTTGGGCGGAATGGTAGCGTGGAATTTGGTGCAGCGTGAGCCTTGGATTAAGGCTGGTATTTCATTGGATGGGCCACCTTATCATTATGATCTTTCTCAAGGGGCAACCAAGCCATTTATGCTCGTGCGAGCTCCAGGTTTTTACGCTATGTTTGCTGATTATGATTTACAGATGCTTGGTAATCGAAAAAATATTCCTGATGCATCAGAAGATAAGCAGCAAGCACTTAAAGAAAAATTTGAAGCATTTTGTGCGGCAAGCAGCGCCCAGGTACAAGAAGTTGTTGTGCAAGGGGCGGCGCACAGTACATTTAGCGATGCGGCAGTTTTAACGCCTTTATTAAAAAAAATGTTTGCCATGGATGATGTTGATTTATCTGCAGGATCAATTGATGGGGTTGAGGCTATTGAATATATTCGACATCAATTGGTTTCTTTTTTAGATGTTCATGTGAAATAGTTTTTTAAAAAAGCTCGCCAATCTCATGGTGATTGACGAGCTTTTCATCGGGCTATTTTATTTTTTTAAAGTCAATGCGTGTTGGTTTTTGTATTTTAAAATCAATAACGTCTCCAAGCATGCCGTACTGATCAATGGTGATGACTACTTTTTTCTTAGCAATTCCTTCACTTAATTTTCCAAGCGTTATTTTTTTTTCTTCAGGAAGAAGTTCATATTCTGCATTTTGTGCAGCTTCGAGTTCATCTTCATCGTAAATGGCAAGATATCCTTGGACTTCTTTGCGGTCGCGTTTTTCAATAATGGTGTCAACATCCATGATTCCTTTTTCTCCTGGCTTTAGCGTTATGAGTGGGAGCTTGTCAAAGCGCCATGTTGACATGTCATCTCGAGTATCTCCTTCGCTTGACCAAATCTCTTTAGTTTTTTGTGCAAGCCAAGTTCCTTTGGCGCGTTTTTGAAAGGTAAAGCCAACAACATGGATTGTTTTTCCTGTTTTATTTTCTACGGTAAAATCGAGTTCTGGAATGTGTTTGTGTTCATCAGGTTTAGTAGGGGTAAAGTCGTATTCATAGAATGTTTGTTTTCCATATTTTTCTATTTCTATAGTTACTTTTTTTCCTGCAAGGTGCACAAGAATATCAAGGTCTATTTTATGTGCATCAGGCAAAAGCTCGTAGGTCGCTTCTTCTGCTTCTTCAATCGTATTGAATATTGATAAGTATCCAAAGGTATTGTCGCGATCAATATCGTCTTCTATGCTTGGAACGTCAATGGTGGTTAATGCTTTGTCTTCGAGTTTGTAGACTGGTGATTTGTGCCAGCGCCAGCGAGCAAAGCGGTGGCGCTTAAGGTAGACAAAACTAGTAACATAAATTGTTTTTCCGGTTTTGTTTTCGACTAAAAAATCGAGTTCTTTTTTTGTCTGATGTCCTCCTGATATAGGTGCTTGGTGAAAGGAAGGGGTAATTGATATTGGTGCTGTTTGTGTGATGGAGGATGCTGGATCTTGTGAAGGGTTGGGTTGTTTTTGTGGCATGAGTGCAAGTGCTGTACCGGTATCGGTCGGGTTAGGCATTTCTGTGTGGTCAATAGGAAGTTGTGGCGCTTGGGGGATGAGTGTAACTTTCCAGAGGGCATCATCTTTGTCAAGATGGGTGAGTGGATCATTTTTAATGGTATTTAGGCTTTGGTGTATTTCATTGGATATGTTTGGTGTTGATGTACTGTGTATATCGGCCATCGGTTCATTCATTCCGTGTATCAATATATGGAGTGACATGATGAGAAAGATGGTCAGAAGTGACGTATTTTTTTTAATCATAATAAGCTCTCCTTGAAATGGCGGTACTAATTTGATCAAAGATAACAAAAATTATAAGAATGTATGAATATTTTTTTTAATAAGTGCAGGATGTTGTGTTGTACCAACTAATTTACTAAAATTTCTTGCTCGATCATTTTTATTTTTTGAGCGAATACCATATCAGCTTTATGGAGTGATTCTATTTTGGTAATAGCGTGTGTAACGGTTGAATGATCACGCCCGCCTATAAAGCTTCCAATTGATTGTAGGGAGCTGCTGGTGAGTTTTTTCATTAAAAAGCATGCAACTTGGCGTACTTGAGCGATGTCTTTTTGACGTTTTTTTGAGCGTAGGTCATTTACCGAAACATTGTAATGTTTTGCAACAACTTTAAGAACATTTTCTAGAGGGATTGCCTCTTTCTTTTTTTCATTGAGATTAAGTAAAACACGGCGGGCCATTTCAAGAGTGATGGGTTGGTTGGTGAGTGATGAAAAGGCACCTATACGAATGAGGGCCCCTTCTAATTCGCGGATGTTTGAAATAACTCGAGATGCGATAAAATGAGCAACGTCATTGGGAAGGTTTATGGACGTCATATGTGCTTTTTTATCCAAAATGGCAATTTTTGTTTCAAGATCTGGAAGTTGTATGTCGGCAACCAGGCCCCACTCCATGCGAGATTTAAGCCTGCTTTGTAATCCGGTAATTTCTTTAGGAAACGTATCACTTGAAAGAATAATTTGTTTTTGTTTTTCATATAAAGTATTAAAAATATGAAAAAACGTTTCTTGTGTTTGTTCTTTGTTTGATAAAAATTGAATATCATCAAGGAGTAAAAGATCAACTTTTTGGTATTTATTGCGAAATTGCTCATTTTTATCAAAACGTATGCAATTGATAAATTCATTGATAAAATGGTCAGAAGTTTCATATTTAATAATAAGGTCAGGATGATTTTTTTTGACTTCATTGCCAATTGCATGCATAAGATGTGTTTTGCCAAGCCCTGTTCCACCGTAAATAAATAATGGATTATATGATTTGCCAAGGTTTTTGCTTACTGCGCTGGCAGCGGCGTGGGCAAGCGAATTACTGGGACCTACAATAAATGTGTCAAATGTGTAGAGTTGATTGAGTTGAGATTCTTCTTTAGGTTTGTGTTTTTTTGATGATGGTGTTATGTAACCATATCCACTTTTAACGGGCAGCGTTGTTTGGGGAGGGTTGTGTTCCTTGATTGGCGCGGGAGATTGGGTTAGCGGAATAACGTGATTGATGCTTGAGGCAGGAATAAATGTTTTTGGAACAAGATCTTGTTGTGTAGGGGTATTAATAAAATAAATTTTGATAGCGTGGGCATTTAACAGTCTGCTTAGGTGTTTTTTTAAAAGTTCAAGATAGTGTTCCTGTATCCATGAGATAACAAATTGGTTTGGTGCTTGTAAGATTGCTGTTTGTGTTGCAGAATTCCAATCATGAAGAATAACTGCCTTAAACCAGGTTTCAACAACCTGAGCACCGGCTTCTTCTTTTATGATTTTTAAAAATTCTTCCCACGCGATGAGCACTGTTTATCCTCATGTAATAATAGTAAAACATTTACAAGCTGTTTTTTAATTCGGTATCTTTTTTCAAGGTGTTGTACAGTATAGCAATTGTTGGGGCGCGGGTGAATAAGAAAAAATAAAAAATTGGAGAACGTATGAAATCGATTATTATTTTGTGTTGCGCGGCAATGGCTTTGTCGTGTGGGTGTTCAAAGCGGCGCCCGCAGAAACTTGCACAAATGTATCACCAGCAAAGTGTGGCGCATGCTGCTTTGGCAATGAGTGTTCCTGAGGAGGAAGCGGTGGCATATCGGCGATCACTTGAGGCCATTGACAAGGCCATCGAACTTGATGATCGTGCAGAATATAAGGCGTTTAAGGCAACCGTTTTGTTTAAAATGCAACAATTTACGTTAAGTGAGCGCTTATTTGAGCAGGCTTTACAAAAAGTTGATTCAGGGGCGCTTCGTGGCGAAATTTTAAATAATTATGCGTGTTTATTAGCACAGATGGGGAAGGTTGATCGAGCATTGCAGATGTGGCAAGAGCTGGGGCATGATGAGTATTATCCCACGCCAGAATTAGCGTTTGTTAATCAAGGTCGTATTTTTGCTCTTAAAGATGATTATCCAAAAGCAAAAGAATCATTTTTAAAAGCGTTGGCGTTGGCTCCCGATTATGTTGATGCTCATTATTACTTAATGTTGTTGGCAAAAGATCATGGGGATACGTATCTTGCCAAGCAGTCGGCTCAGGCGGCATTGTATTTAGCTCCTGATCACAAAGGGGTTTCTCTGGCGGCATCCCAGTTGGGGATGGGGGTTGCTGATATAGAGAAAAAGCCTCAGGGAAGTAACATTACAACATAGTTTTTTGTTTTATTGCCTTGTTGATTTATTATTCGGTATGATTATTTTAGAAAATATAACTGATGCATCCGCAAAACCTGGGGGGGGACATGAGGATGTTTTTAATGGGGGTTGCTGTTGTTTGTATGGTAATACCTCTCGATGCTCATATAAAAAAAGAACAAGGTTTTTTTTACACTTATGTTAATCATCTTGTGCAAGAAAAGAAGCATAAGGATGTTCCAGCTTATGAGCCGTTAGTTGGCTCAAAAGATCCTTCAAAGGTTTTTATTATTGAGGCTCAACGTCATTTTGACAAGATGGTTATAGCGCAATCGTTTCAGCGGCCAGTTGTGGTTAAATTATATGCGCCACAAAGTATTGACTGTATAAAGGTTCTACCGATATTTCAGGAGGTTGCCAAGGCGTTGTATCCACATATTGCATGTGCTGCAATTGATATTATTACACACAATCAGTTGTTTGTGCAGTTAATGACGTTAAGTCGTGTTGACTCGGTGGCGTTACCATTGTTTATGTTCTTTAAAGATGGTCAATTATATGCACCCTTACATGACCCGGTTTTGATGGTGCAGGGGTACGTTACAAAAGACAATCTTATTGACCACATTAGACGAAAATTTTTATTACCTTAGCGCATATTCATACCTTTTTTAAAAAGCCAAAATTGTTCGTATACAGTTTTGGCTTTTTTGATTATGGTGTAAGGACATTGGGTTTGGTTTTGTATGGTTGTATAAAACGAAGGAGTGCTGGTGAGAGTCAAGTATGAAATGGTTTTAAGTTGTGTTGTTGTATGGTGTAGTATTTTTTGTGGGGGATGTAGTTATTATTATCAAAAGGATGCATATATGGATATTGAAAAAATAATAGAAGAACATGGTCGTGGAGTAGCATTGGGTGCTGCAGATGTGGTTGCATTATTTCCTCATACCGTGCAACAGGTTAACGACTACGCGGCAGGAGCTATTCAAAGGGCACGGCAGGCCTTGAATGATGTTTTGGCGTGCTCGGATGATAAGCGTACTTTTAATAATACTATTGGTGCACTTGATACGATTCGTCATCGTTTGTGTGTTATTGCTGAAGCAATGTCTGTTCTTGAAATGATTCATCCGGATCAGGCTATGAGAAACGCTTGTCAGGAAGCTTTTTTAACGATGCAACGATTTCTTGTTGATGCTTTTCACGAAAAGCGTTTGTATCAAGCATGCAAAGAATATCAAGCACGTTCTGAGGTGTTGAAATTGCAGCATCAGCCCGAAGAGCAGTTGTTACTTGATGAAACTATGCGTGAATTTACACGTGAGGGTCTTCATTTGTCACAGGATTTATTAGATGAAGTTATACAATTAAAAAAAGATATGGCTGCACTGAGTATTTCTTTTGAATCGGCGATTGCGCAAGATAATTCTTTTTTTGCGGTAGCTAAAAAAGAGCTTGATGGTGTTAGTGTGCCCTTTATAGAGTCGTGTGAGCGTGATGCTCAGGGTGCTTATATAATTCGGTGCAATACCCCTTCGTATTTAGAAATTATGGAGCATTGTAGCGTGGCGGATACGCGAAAAAAAATGTACGAATTGTATAATAAAAGGGCATATCCTGCAAATGAACGGGTGCTTGTAGAATTGCTTGAAAAACGACAAAAAGTTGCAACGTTATTAGGTTTTGAAAGTTATGCTCAGTTTCAAATTGACGATACGATGGCAAAAACTCCTGCTCGAGTACATGAATTTTTACGGGAAATTGAGCAGCGCGTGTTTGGTAAGGCTCAAAAAGAAATTGAAACATGGTCACAAGATTTGCCTGTTGGTGTTGGATTTAATGGCACAGCATTTGATCCATGGTCTTTTGGGTTTGTAAAAAATTATTTTAAGAAAAAATACTTGTCAGTTGATGAGCATGAGCTTGCTGAGTATTTTCCTGTTGCAACAACATTAGAAGGTGTTTTTAATGTTTACCAATCATTTTTAGGTCTTTCATTTAACATGGTAAAGCCTGTTTGGGCTTGGCATGAGTCAGTTGATCTTATTACGATTGCCGATGCAAAAACAAAGGAATTAATAGGCTATTTATTTGTTGATTTGTATCCTCGAGATAATAAATATACACATGCTTGCATGGCTGGGTTACTTCCAAGTCTTCTTGATAAAACAAGTGGCAAGGCAAGTGTTGCGGCGGCATTAATTATTGCTAATTTTCCTCAGCCAACGGCTGAACGGCCTGCACTTTTAAAGTTTGATGATGTTGTAACATTCTTCCATGAGTTTGGACACGCTATGCATTATATTTTAGGGGCTACGAGATTTTCGGCATTTGCTGGTACAAATGTGAAGAGTGATTTTGTTGAAACTCCGTCGCAAATGTTTGAGGAATGGATGTATGATGAAACGATTTTACAGCAAGTAAGTTGTCATTATAAAACTAAACAACCCCTTAATCCTGATATGATCAAAAAGATTCGAGCAATAAAACATTTTGATTCTGGCACCTTTATTTTGCGTCAGCTTGGGTTGTCAATGTATGCTTTAACATTACATGAAAAAAAGAGCCATCCATGCCAGTTGTGGGATGAGATTGCTCGGACGTATATGCCTTTTATTAAGGCGGATAAAGAAAATAGATTTTTTGCAAGTTTTGGTCATTTAGCAAGCGATTTATACGCATCAAAATATTATAATTATTTATGGGCAAAGGTTTATGCGCTTGATGTTTTCTATGCGGTTAAAGAACGAGGATTGTTTGATCCTGAGGTTGGTGCGTGCATACGCAATGAATTTTTAGGAAAAGGCGGAAGTGTGGCGCCTGACCTTATTTTAAAAAATGTTTTAAAGCGTCCGGCGAGTGTTGAAGCTTTTTTTGATGATATGGGTGTTTGATTTATAAATGACATACGGGAGCATACATGCTCCCGTATGGGTGCGTAATTTATTTAGTTGCCATTTCTTCTTCGGTGGCAATTGGACTTTCTTCATCTGATTCAATTGCTAAAGGAGCAGCTTCAGGTGTAATTTCTTCTGATTCGGTTGATGGCTTTACTTCTTTTTCTTCTTGTTGTGGAGTGAGTTTCTTGGTTTTTTCCTCTTGTTTTTTTTGTGCTGTTACAGGTTTAGATTTTTTTTGAGATTTTTTACTCTTTTTAGTTTTGCCAGAGGTTTTTGTTTGAGATTTTTTAGCTGTAGTTTTTTTCTTTGGTTCTACTTTTTCTTTTTTGCTGGTGGTGGTGGTTTTTACTTTTTTAGCTGGTGATTTTTTAGATTTTCGAGTAGCCTTTTTACTTGTTTTTGTTCCCTTTTTAGATGTGCGGGCAGTTTTCTTTTTTGTTTGTGATTCTTTTTTTATTTTGCGTTGTGTTTTTCTGGTCTGAGCTTTTTCGATGCGAGTTTCTTGTTCCTTTTTATAGAGTTCAAAAGCTTCTTCGTTTATGGTGTTTTTTTCAAATTCGCTTATTTGACGTTCAATACTTTTTGCAAGACTTGGAAGTGTAAAGATATCTTTTTGGGTTTTTATAGTTTTTATGACTGTGTTTACGGCAGAAATGTGATCTTTAGTTGCAAATTTTGGTTTTCCAAGAGCCTTAGTGAAGCGCAAGAGGCTTCGATTTAACTGAAGTTGTTTTCGTAGATCTATTGACGATTTTTGTTCTTTAAGATATGCAACAAAGCGGTCTGCTGCCTCAGTAAATGATTTTATGTCACCATTAGCATTAAACTGTGCTATTTCTGCAATACGCGAACGCTTTGGAGTTTTTGCCTTTTTTTTTGTGGTGGATGTTGTTTTTTTTACTGATGTTTTTTGGCGGCTTTGTTGTAAGGTTTTGCGTTGTTGTTCAAGTACATCTGGTGTAGCGCATGATCCTGCAAAAAAGAGTGTAAATGCTATATAGGAAAAAGAAATAATTATTTTTTTCATCGCGTAACTCCTTTAACCAATTTAGGTTAATAAAAACAGCAATGCGGACCATCCGCATGTTGTTCTAGGATAGCAATTTTAAAAATAAATGGGATATTTTTTTATATTTTTTTTAAGGTAAGAACGGCGTTGTGCCCCCCAAATCCAAAAGAATTCGATTGGGCAACGGTTATCTTTTTTGTACGTGCTGTTTGTGGAACATAATCAAGGGTGCATAATGGATCTTGATTGGTTAAATTAATGGTTGGAGGGATTATGCCATGATGAATTGCCAATGCGGTGTAGGCGGCTTCAGCGGCGCCGGCAGCACCGAGCATGTGTCCGGTCATTGATTTTGTGCTGCTGATAGCAATTGAGTTTGCGTGAGATCCAAACGTTTTTTCTATTGTTTGTGATTCTAGGATGTCATTCATAATGGTTGCTGTTCCGTGTGCATTAATGTATTCAACGGAATGATGGGCAACTTGAGCATCATTGAGGGAAGCGTTGATGGCGGCTTGAGCACCTTTACCATCAGGGTGCATTGCAGTGAGGTGGTAGGCATCGGATGTTGCACCATAACCTGCAAGTTCTGCATAAATAGTGGCACCTCGTTGTTGTGCAAGATCAAGACGTTCAAGGAGCAGCATTGCGGCACCTTCAGCAATAACAAATCCTGATCGATGTGTATCAAATGGTCGGCTTGCTTGTTCAGGAGCACCAGTCCATGAGGAGAGCGCTTTCATGTTACCAAATGCAACAATGCTGATTGGGGCAAGACTACTTTCGGTTCCTCCAGCAAGCATGTAGTCGCAATAACCATCACGAATAGCTCGCATAGCAAGTCCTAGGGCATCACTGCTTGATGCGCATGCCGTTGAAATAGCTGCACTGGGGCCTTGCAAGTCCCAGGTCATACTTAGCCAGCTGGAAGCCTCGTTACTGAGTGCTTTAGGGATAGTAAAAGGTGAAATTTTTCGATAACCTTCTTGAAGCGCTAAAATTGCTTGTGATAGGCTAGGTAGCCCGCCCATGCCAACGCCAAGATAACATCCAAAACGTGTGCGATCAATTGGATTATGGTGGTCAAGATGAGCATTGTGTAAGGCTTCTTGGGCTGCAACCATGGCAAGATGAATAAATCTATCGGCTTTGGGTTGGTTTTTTGCTGGTATGAGAGCATCTATGAGAGCTTGTTCACCGCGCACAATGCCAGCGATTCGTTGCGAAAAACCTGCAAGGTTGATTGATTCATCAAGGGTTGAAATCCCTGACTTGCCAGCAATAATATTGTTCCAATTTGTTGCAACATTGTTCCCAAGCGGGGTTATCATGCCAATGCCGGTAATTGCAACGCGGTGTTTTGTGTTCATTATAGCTCGTTGTATTGTATTGATTGTTATTTGGTACGTGCGCCGTGGATAAGCTCTACAACCTGTGCGACGGTTTTTATTTTTTCAGCATCTTCATCTTTAATTTCAATACCAAATGTTTCTTCAAAGTTCATAATCATTTCAACAATATCAAGAGAGTCGGCGCCGAGATCTTTAAAGGTTGACTCAGTGGTTATGTTGGCCGCAGGGGTGCTTAATTTATTTGCGATAATTGCTATTACTTTTTGTTGGGTATCTTCTTTTGTAAATGCCATTGTAAGGCTCCTTTGCATTTTTTTATGTTAATAATTTGTATAGGTTATTTTGTTGCGAGTCTCTAGATTACCCTATTTTTTATTTTTTTCTACTCAATCCAAAAAATGTTTGATTTTTTTTTAATAATCCACGGTGTTACGCAATGTTGACCGCCTTTGATTCCCATAAGAAATCGAATAATTTCATTAATGGTTGCACTGCTTGGTAAAAAGTGTCGCTGCTGTGTAATAAGAAGGTCAAGAAGCATGCGTCGTTGAAGTACAGGGTCTGTGTTTTGAAAGCCCGAAAGATTGATTACGCTGCGCCCTGCGTGATTTGTATGTGATAATTCGGTTAATTTTTTTATGGTGAGTTGTTGTAAAAAAGTATCTTCTTGTTGAAGTTGTTGAATCGTGCTTTCTAGCTTTTGTTCAAATCGTGCGTCAGCGTTTGTGCATGCTGGTATAATGCTATGGCGTATTCTATTTCGTAAAAAAGTTTCATGATTATTTGTTGGGTCCAAACAAAAAGGAATAGCGTGTTGTTCAAGATACGTGAGGATATCAGATTTATTGTACGTAAGCAGGGGGCGCAGGTAGGGTGGATTATACTGTTTCATGCAGGTGAGCCCGCTGAGGCTTGCCCCTCTGATAATACGAACAAAAAAAGTTTCAAATTGGTCTTGTCGATGATGTGCAAGCGCAATAGCCTGGGCGCTATAGTGGTTTTTTATTGTCGTTAAAAATGCTCGCCTAAGATTGCGTCCCGTTGCTTCCTTAGAGGTTGAATGAGGAACGTTTGCTGCGTATTGGTCAGCAGTGTGGACGATGCATTCAATGTTTTTTTGCGCACAATATTTTTTGCAAAATAGAGCTTCGGCTGCTGATTCTTGGCGCCATTGGTGATCAAGGTGCGCAGCGACGAGCGTAATAATTCCTTCATTTTTAAGAACATCAAGAACATGCAATAAAAATAGGGAATCGGGGCCACCCGAAAAACCAAGTATTATGGTAGGTTTTTGGTGTGCAAGTTGACTGAGCAATGAACGAGTTGTTGCGCAAACAGACTGAAAAAACATAAAAAATCCTTTATTTAATCACGCAATAGTCGCGTAATTTTGAGTATGCTAACATAATCGGTTGTTTTGTACAAAGTTGTCGCATAAATCAATTATTTTGTCGATTATAAAATAATTATTTTCAATTATGAATAAAACTTGAAAATAATCTTATATATGTTATTCTGATAGAAAATGCATTATTCTCAGTAAAATGCTTGGTAAGGAGGCGATAAATTATGGATAATAATAAAAAAATAGGAAAAAAGACGATTTTTTTACATAAACGAAACATTATTATTGCAGCGATTATAGGAAGTTGTTTGGTTTGCGCAATTTACTTAGTGTTTTTTAAGCAGCGTGGACCAACTCCTGAGCAGCTTGAAGTTATAGCTGAACGGGAACGTCGGGAAGCGCTTGAAGTAGAGCTTGCCAAAACGATGAAATTGGCTAATAAATTAAGTAATGATATAAAAAAAATGCAACAATCTTCAATAACAGGAAATTCTTCTGACGATATGATGCACGCTCAAGAAGCACTTGATAAGGCTTTGGCTAATGCTCAAAAACAAGAAAAAGAGCTTAATGAGTTAAAGAGGAAAAAAGATGAGTCAACGTCAAAAGTATTAGAAGTGCCAAAAGAACGTGTTGTATCGCCAGCAAATCATACGGTTATTGAAAAAAAAGATTCAAAAGATAACAAAAGTGCACATGATACTAGGCGCGATATGACACCACTTACTCCAGCTGAGGAGGATGGCTTTTTTGATATGTTGAACAATGTTCTTGAGCAGGCCGAAGCGAATAATGTTTTAAGAGATATGTTACCCAACGGTGGTGCAGATGCATCATCACGATCTCCGTCTCATACGCAAAATGACCAAGCGAATAATAACATTGACCATGAAAAAAAACAAGCTATGAAGAATGTGCTTGCAAAAAAACGTGGCGATAAAGTTGTGCGTGATGATGTAAAGATGCTTAAGGATATGCACAAAGAAAGTGAAGAAAAATTTGCGCGCTATAAAGAGGAACTTTTGAAACAGCAGATTGAGGAGGAAAAGGCAAAAATTATTGAAAGCGTCAAAAAGGGTGCAAAGAAGGTGCTTGGAATATAATAAAGATTGTTAGGTTCTTTTGAAAAAAAAAACATGCGGTATACTGATTGCCATATGATGCTGGTGTTTGTATATGGATTTTTCAAAGGGATGTTATTATGGATAGTAAGAAAATTATTTTAACAGGGGATCGGCCAACCGGTCCCCTTCATATTGGTCATTATGTTGGATCATTAAAAAATAGAGTAGCGTTGCAGCACACCTATCAGCAATATGTTATGATTGCTGATGTGCAGGCGCTTACCGATAATGCTGAAAATCCAGATAAGGTACGCAATAATATTGAGCAGGTTGCTTTGGATTATTTGGCTGTTGGTATTGATCCCACTCTTACAACGATTTTTATTCAGTCATGTATTCCTGAAATTGCTGAATTAACTATTTTTTATCTTAATTTAGTAACGGTTGCTCGATTACAACGTAATCCAACGGTTAAAGATGAAATTCAGCAAAAAGGTTTTGGGGCTTCTATTCCCGCAGGATTTTTGTGTTATCCGGTAAGCCAAGCGGCTGATATTACGGCTTTTCAGGCCAATCTTGTTCCTGTTGGGCAAGATCAGGTTCCTGTTATCGAGCAAACCATAGAAATTGTGCGCACATTTAATCGTTTGTATGGGAACACATTGATTGAACCACAGGCCTTGGTACCGCAGGATGCTGGGCGATTACCAGGGATAGATGGAAAAGCTAAAATGGGAAAATCGTTGGGTAATGCGATTTATTTATCTGATGATGCTGATACGGTTACTAAAAAAATTATGAGCATGTACACAGATCCTGGGCATATCCGTGTTCAAGATCCAGGGCGTATTGAAGGTAATATGGTCTTTACGTATCTTGATGTGTTTGATCCAGATAAGCAAAAAGTTGCTGAGTTAAAAGCTCATTATCAACGTGGTGGTCTTGGGGATATTACCGTTAAGCGTTATCTTAATGATATTATGCAGGTGGTATTGCAACCTATTCGTGATCGTCGAGCGCAGTATGCTTCATCAAAGGGTGATGTATTGGCATTACTAAAAAAAGGTACGCATGAAGCACGGCAAAAAGCATCATTAACTATGGATGCGGTGCGCCGCGCTATGAAAATTTCTTATTTTTAGTTGTTAACAAAAAGCCCGCGAAGTTCATCGCGGGCTTTTTGTTTGTTGATATTTGATCACAGGTATAGAGGGATTTAAGGGGTAAGTAATATGGGGATTGCTGCGTGCGGAATTTTGTTTTTACTTTGTCTGTGGTATACTCATTTTCGGCTAGCCTCAGAGGTGGTAAAATAGTGATAATCATAATGCAAAAGGAATGCGATGAAAAAACTTGCCGTGTCGATTTCGAGTTTTGAATTGTTAATCAAACAGGGGTGTGCGTATGTTGATAAAACAGCCCATCTTTGTAAACTTGTTAAAAATTACGTTGCATTTTTTTTATCACGTCCCCGCCGGTTTGGTAAATCGTTGACGTGTTCTACCTTAGAAGCAATTTTTTTGGGGAAAAAAGAATTATTTGCGGGCCTTGCAATTAGCAGCATGGAGTATGATTGGAAAGAATATCCGGTTATTCATATGAGTTTTGCAGAGATTGAACATAAAACTGACAAAGAGTTGATCGATAATATAAAAATTAATTTATATAATTGTGCACAAAAATATAGTGTCAGCATTGATCAAACAATGACTCCTGGTGCTTGTTTAGCACAATTGATTATAAAACTTTATGAAAAACATGGTCCAGTTGCGGTGATTATTGATGAATATGATAAGCCTATTTTAGATCACATTGATGATAAAGAGATGGTTGAGCAAATGCAAAAACTCATGCGCAGTTTGTATGGTGTTTTTAAAGGAAATAATGTAAGTAGTTGCATGCGCTTTTTGTTTATCACCGGCGTGAGTAGATTTTCTAAGGTTTCACTTTTTTCTGAGTTGAATAATTTGGAAGATCTTTCAATGCGTGAGTCTTTTGCAATAATGTGTGGTTACACCCAGCAAGAACTGGAAGCAAATTTTAAGGAACATATTAATGCGCTGGCACAGGCAAAGGGCTGGACGCATGAGCAGGTGCTTGTGGAGCTTAAGCGATGGTACAATGGGTTTAAGTTTTCAAATCAAGGCGAAAAAGTCTACAATCCTTTTTCGATTTCCAATTGTTTTAAGGCTCAATCGTTTGAAAATTATTGGTTTTCAAGCGGCACGCCTAAATTTATGTTGAGCGCGCTCACTGATGCGCCCGAAGAAAAACGCAATGAGCTCAAAGAGCAGTTGCTTACGCTTGAATTGCAACGAATTTCTTCTTCGTCGATTCAAAGTTTTAATATTGCGCGGTTGTATGATAATTTACTGGTGTTGTTTTTACAGACGGGATATTTAACTATCAAGGAATACGACGATTTTGCAACGATGTATAGCCTGCATTATCCCAACGAAGAAGTTCGCCGCTCGTGTACGGAGCAGATCATGCTGGAGCTTGAGCAAGTTTCGTCGTGCGTTGCTTGCGGGCGATCTTGATACGTTTTTGACACATATGCAAACTTTTATGCGTTTGATTCCGCACAATGTGATTGTGAATCGCGAAAAGTGCTACCAGGCAAATTTTTTTATGATTTGCAAGTTATTGGGTGTGCAGATGTTTGTTGAAGATGCTACTGATCTTGGTTTTATTGATGGGGTTATCACTACGCCACATCACGTGTATGTGGTTGAGTTTAAAAAGGACCGTAATCCAATGGCGGCGCTGGAGCAAATTAAAAAGAATAATTATTCCTTTAAGTATGTTGCTCAAAGTGGTAAGCCTGTGGTGCATGTTGGCATTAGCTTTTATTTTACCAAGGGCAAGAGTGTTTCGTTAAAATGGCTTACCCAGAAGGCGTAACGGCGTGCAATAGGAAGATGCTGTATTTTTTAAAATCTAATTGAATGATCAAAACTATCCTTTAATTTCCGATAAAAAAGGTCGTATTTTTGTTAATCCTTGTTTCTCTTAAGAAAAAAAGCAATACTTAAAAGCAATAGTGAGTTATCTGAATATGTTGCCGAGATAAAAAAGGAGAAGGCAATGGATGAAGCAAAAAAAGTAGTATTTGGAGGCGATTCTGATAATGGTCTTGTTCTTTTACAAAAAATTTTACAACTACCAAACAAAATCTTGCGCCATCATGATGTTGAAGATTTGTCGCCAATGGTGTTGCATGATCTTGGACATGATGCCCATTTTTCTTTACAAAAAGCTGTTTATTTAGTTAATAACCCTGATTTTGATTGTCTTAAAGGGGTTGCAGGATTTGATCATCATGAGTGTGAATTACATAAGCATGATGTGTGGGACGAGCCACATTGCTTTTGTCATGATATGAAAAATGCAGATTTTCATAACAAAGTAAAAGAATTTTCTCAAAATAAATGCGTAGGGAATATGTGCATTGATACGCACAATCCGGATGATCTTTTGGAGCTTGCAGAAAAGCTTGGTCTTAAAAATCCATCATTTATTACCTGGGGAATGCGTCACAGTAATCAAGGTATTTTGTTGTTTGAAGATCATCAGCCAGCAGTTGCTCGTAAAAAAGAGCTGTTGGTGAATGCCGCACCACTTTTGAGTTTATGTTAAGATTAAAACCGTCTAATTTTTGTACAATAGACTTTTGTTGGTATTGCAGGTTGTTGCGCTGATAAGGTCTTTGTTGCTTCCAATGCTCCATATGCTGGGCTGATATGTGTTTCCTGGCAGTCAAACGAAAGGGTTGTGGTTAGATGGGCTATAGGTTTGGTTTTTTTTGTAATTATCCATGCGTGATCGTCGTTTTGAATAAGTTCAATGTCTGGGGCCCAATGCATATTCCATACAAGGTTATGTTGTTCATGAGTTGATTTAATTTGGGTTTTTTGTGTTGATGGCTCCAGCCAGTCTTGAATTTCAAATATTTCTTTGTAGGTGTCAAAAAGTAATCGTCTGTGCGCCTTAATTCCGTAAGATTCATATTTTTTGTGGTAATCTTGAATGACAATGTTCTTATCTTTAATTTCTATCATCGCGTCATGATTTGTGTGCGAGCGTTTTGTCTGAAAGAGATCTATAGAGCTTCTTGGCTCGAGTTCTGGAATGTAATAGGTTGTGTGTGCATGCGCACTTTTAAATGCATTGCGTTGTGATATATTGCTCGTGTATAAAAAGGTTCCAGAATCGACAAGCAGTGGTCTGCCGTCGAGTGACAGTGTTAAGGCAAGCTCATCATGATGAAAATGACCACTTGGTTGATACGAAAAAAAGGTGGGATGTCTAAAGGTGCAGTGCCACCCGTGCGTGTTAATAATACTGATACCGGCCCAGCGATATTGCAATAATTTTGGAGATCGGCTTGGTGTAATAGTATAGCCTGTAATGCATTTACCACTATCATTATCGCCAATTTGCGTTAAATTGCCGCCGATGTCGGTGCAATCCTGCAAAAATGTTTTCATCATGTGCAAAAGGTTGATATTTTTTTGAGGTACGGGTATTTCTTGAATGGTACAGAGTAGAATGACGTGCTCAAACATTTCGGTTACGAGTTTGTGGTAGTTTGTTGATCCCTCGTAACTGCTGCCGTCTGGGTTGATTTGCTTGTTCATTTGTCGCCAGAGTTCGGCTAGTGTTGATGTCTGCTTTTCGTTATATTCATGAATGATTTTAAAATGTAGTGGTTATTTGGACGGTCTGAAGTTTCTGGGTTGTATTCTAGGTAATAGGCGTGGTCATAGAGGGAACAAACGAGTTTTTCCCAAAATGCAACGGGAATACTTGTGCACTCTTTAAAAAATTGGAGAGAAACTATAAGGTTGATTGCTCTAATTGCAACTTCCATTGGACAAACCCAATTAACACCAAGGAGAAATGGATTGTAGGTAATCCAATGGTCGATGTGTGTTACAAATGTACTGCTGTAGCGGCTTGCTAGTACAAAGTCTTCAATTTCCATAGCGCGTTTATAAGCCAAGCCGAGTACAAACAGGTGTTGCATGCGAGAGAGTTCCCATGGAACCTTGATGTCGGGGTTATAGGTTGAAGTGGGTTCAGAGATTTGTTGAGCCTTGATTTCTTGATAAAAGCGAAGTGGTGGTTGGTTCCAGTATTCGGTTCCCCATTTTTCTTTAGGGAGTTTGATATCAACATGCCAATTGATTTTTTCATTGAATTTAACGTTTGGGGATCCTAATACAGAAAAGGTGTTGTTGACATACGCGTCCGCTTGTCCAAAAAGATTAGGGTCTTTAAGATAGCTGGTGGGTATATGCGTGCAGAACGTATTTGAGTTAAGCATTTTTTCAAACACACGATTTGTTTTTAGAAGGGCAAAAAACTGGGCAAACGATTCATCTCGTTTGTGTCGCTTTGCAATGGTCAACCATTGATGGTTTGCTCTTTTGGCGAGTGCCTTTTTTTTATAACGAGTTTTTATGGCATAACGCAAATACTTAGTTGATCCCCAGGTTAATAAGCCAGAAAAGCCAAGGTCTTTTATGCGTTGAAATAACACATGTATTTTGGGTGTATTCATACGTTGTTCCCCTCTTAAACAAACACCACGTGTTCTACAAACCAATACTTTTTTTATATGAGCGGGTACGAAGCAGTATAACTATATTGAGAGATCACACAACCTTTTTGTTTATTTTATAATTTGTTAGGCGGATGAATGTTCAAAAATTATCGTCGTTGTACTTTTGTAAAAATCACGTTAGACTTACCCCGGTTAAGTTCAATTTTTTTGTCGTGAGAAAAAACTACTATGAATAAACATTTTGTTCATTTGCACCTTCATACTGAATTTTCATTGCTTGATGGCGCTGTTCGTATCAATAAATTGCTTGCAATGGCAAAAGAGCAGCAGTGGAAAGCCGTTGGTATTTCGGATCATGGAAATATTTTTGGTGCGGTGAAATTTTTTCAGATGGCAAAAAAAGAAAAAATTAAGCCTATTCTTGGCATTGAAATGTACTGTACTCCTGATGTGCGTGTTAAAAATGTTAATGATAAATATGATCATTTGTTGTTAATTGTGCAAAATGAAGAGGGGTATCGAAATTTATGTGAGCTGATATCATTTTCCTTTAATGAGGGCTTTTATTTTAAACCACGTATTGACTATGCTCATCTTGAGAAGCATTCTGCGGGGCTTATTGCAACATCTGCGTGTATTGGCGGGCATATTCCGAGTCTTATTTTAGAACAAAAAATGGATGCGGCTCGTCAACAAGCGCAATGGTTTAAGGACCTTTTTGGGCAGGATCGATTTTTTTTGGAGCTTCATCCGCCGCAAATGCCGGAACAGATTATTGTTAATGATGGATTACTTACGTTGTCGCGGGAATTAGAAATACATTGTACGGCGGCGTGTGATGCGCATTTTTTGAGGCCTGATGATCGTGAGGCTCATGAGGTTTTGCTTTCTATCCAAACTAAAGATACATTGGATAATCCTGACCGTTTTTCGTTTGGGGACTTTCAGGGGCATTTACGTACAACTGATGATATGCTTGAAATTTTTAAAGATCATCAAGAGGTTGTTTGGCAAACAGGAAAAATTGCAGATTCGTGTGAATTTGAATTTGTGTTTGGAAAATTATTTTTTCCTCAATTTCCTATTCCTGAGGAGCATACCCAGGAGTCATTTTTTGCAAAATTATGTTGGGATGGGCTTACGCTTTTAAAACAACGAGGCATTATTCCCGCTGATTTGTATGCTGTGTACGATGAGCGATTAAAGATTGAGATTGATCTGATTACGAACATGGGGTACATCGGCTATTTCTTGGTGGTGAGTGATTTTATTCAGTGGGGCAAAAAGCAAGGTATTCCTATTGGCCCTGGACGCGGATCGGCTGCGGGGTCGCTTGTTGCGTGGGCGATGCAAATTACCAACGTTGATCCAATAAAATATAACTTGCTGTTTGAGCGTTTTTTGAATCCAGAACGTGTAAGCATGCCTGATATAGATATTGACTTTTGCATTGAGCGTCGCGAAGAAGTTATTAATTACGTTAAAGATAAATATGGGCATGATTGTGTGTGCCAGATTATTACGTTTGGTACCATGATGGCAAAGGGCGTGATTAAGGACGTTGCTCGTGTATTGGGTTTTCCGTTTCAGGATGCTAATGCGATTACCGAATTGATTCCAGAGCAGTTAAAAATTACGATTAATGAGGCTATTGAACAAGAGCCGCGGCTTGCTCAAATGATAGAAACAAATCCCAAGATTAAGCATCTTATCGATATTTGTCTTAAGCTTGAAGGGTTGACGCGGCATGCGTCTAAACATGCTGCTGGCGTTGTTATTTCTCCATCGCGTCTTTCATCGACCATGCCATTGTATATTCCGCCTAAAACAAGTGACCTTGTATCGCAATATACGATGACCGATTTGGAGGCACTTGGTTTTTTGAAGATGGATTTTTTGGGGTTAAAGAACTTAACGATTATTCAGGCTGCGTTAACAACTATTAAAAAAAATCATGATGTCGAAATAGACCTTGATTTGTTGGCGCTTGATGATCCGAAAACATTTGCATTATTGTGCCGTGGCGAGACGGATGGTGTGTTCCAATTTGAATCTGATGGCATTAAAGATGTTTTACGTAAATTACAGCCCGATAAATTTGAAGATTTAATTGCGGTTAACGCGTTGTATCGTCCAGGACCGTTGGGCTCGGGTATGGTGGATGACTATATTGAGCGTCGTCATGGGCGCAAAAAAACGACCTACATGTTTGCTGAACTGGAACCTGTTTTGGCTGAGACCTATGGTGTTATTGTTTACCAAGAACAGGTTATGAAGATTGCTTCTGCCATTGGTGGGTATTCATTGGGCGGCGCCGATATTTTACGTCGTGCTATGGGTAAGAAAAAAGCTGAGGTTATGGCTGAGCAAAAATCATTGTTTTGTAAAGGCGCGGCCTCTTTACATTTTGATGAAAAGAAGGCGGGTGAATTATTTGATCTTATGGCATATTTTGCAGGTTATGGTTTTAACAAGTCGCATTCTACCGCATATGCTCTGGTAGCTTATCATACCGCGTATCTCAAGGCGCATTATCCTTACGAATTTATGGCGGCATTGATTTCTTATGAAACCGAAAACCCAGCACAATTTACGCACTATTTACAATCGATTCATGAAATGGGGTTGGAATTGTTACCGCCCAATATTAATGAATCAGAAATTGAATTTGCTTCTCGCGGAAAATCGATATTGTTTGGTCTTAAAGGGGTTAAAAATGTGGGGACTACGGCTTTGCAAGCAATTATTACCGAGCGAAGCAAAAAACCATTTATCGACCTTTTAGATTTTTGTAAGCGTGTTGACTTGCGGACGGTGAATAAGCGTGTGCTTGAAAATTTAATTGCGGCGGGAGCGTTTGATTGTCTCTCGGGAAATCGTGCTCAAAAAACGGCCGAACTTGATAAAATTATTGATCTTGCACTTCAAGAAAAGGAATCGGCAAAGACGGGGCAAATGGGACTTTTTGGTGCATTATCTTCCGCCGGTAAAGGGGCGCATGATGCTTCATTTATTTTTCAACCACTTGACGATTGGTCAGATAAGCAAAAACTTGAAAAAGAAAAAGAAGTGGTTGGTTTTTATATTAGCTCACATCCATTACAAAGTTATCCACAGCTTGCTTGGCTACAGGTTGATACGGTAACAACATGTCTTGAAAAAATTCAAAATGTTACGTCATTAAAAGAGCCCTTTGTAACGTGCGTTGGACTCAAGCAAAGTTGTAAGGTTATTACCACCAAAAAGGGCGATCGTATGGCGTTTGTTGAAATGGAAGATGCAACGGGTCGTTATGAGCTTGTTGTGTTTCCTACAACCTTTGCCAAAGTGGAGGCGTTGTTAGATCAATTTTCAGTTTTTGTTGTTAAAGGGGCTGTTGATATTACCAGTCAAAATAAATGCAAAATTAAAGCAAATGCGTTAATTCCTGCTGAGCATTTGTTTGTAGAGTACAAAGATGTGTATCACATGCGGCTGACATTCCCCCCCGCAATGCAAGGCGACTTTTTAAAGGATGTGCGAACTTCGTTGGGAAATGGTAAGGTTCCGTTGGAAATTTTGTTTGAGGAAAATCAAGAAACGTTAGTACTTCAAGCAGCATTTAAAGTTGATTGCGCCAAAGAGAGTTTGCAGCAGCTTGCCAGTCAGGCGATTAAAATTGCAGTAACCGTTTAGTTGTTTTGATTTCCTATCGTGGCCTGAAAAAAATTATGCGGGTTAATAAGGCGGTGTGTGCTTATGCTAACATCATTATAAGAACATGTTTCTATGGTTCTAAGATATTCATTAAGATCCTGAATGCTGTGATTATGTGCATAGAGATTAAAGAGTATGCGAACTTGTGTTTGGGGCGATGCAAAGGCATTATTCCATTGTTTTATAATGAGTTGTTTAGCGGCGGCGCATTCTTGGGTAGTTATTCCTGTTGTAAAAAGTTTTGTTATTGATTCTGTAAGCTTTTGAGTTGTTTGTGCAAACGCGTCGTGTGTTGTTATTGCTCCCCAATAATGAAATCCATGGCCGATTTCTGCATTCTGTGCAAATGCTCCAAAGTTGGAATAAAAAAGTCCGTATGATTCTCGTAGAGAAAAAAGACGAGATCCCCATCCATGAAAACAAACATGTTCAAGGATGTTGCAGGTGGCATATTCATAAGAAAATAGAGAAATGGTGTGGGGTGCTGCGAGCTCGGTTGTAATCATGGGGCTTTGTGTTTTGATTTCAATATGAGGTTTATGATGACTCGGTGTGAGCGGTGTATTCGGTACCGGCAATGGTGTGTTGGTTGCAAAAGTACCGAAGGTTTTTTGTAGGTGTGATTCAAGTTTTGTGCAATCAATGTCTCCAACAATAACACAAATCAAATTTTGAGCGTGGATAAGGGGTGTAAGTGAGTTGAAAAGTTCAGTGGCAGTTATTGTTTTTAGTGTTGCAAGTGCATCGTTAAATGACCAATCAAAACATGTTTGCGGATACAGGTGTTGCGTGATTGTTCGGTAGAGTGTTTCTTTATGTCGGTTTTTTCTTTTTTTATACAAGTTATATATGGCACGCCGACTCGATTTGTATTCCGGTTCGGCGTTCGTGAGTGTTTCAAGACTAAAAAGTGAAGCAATAAGATCGATAGTGGCATCAGCATCTGATGCCAAACATGAACAGGTAATACTTGTTGTATTGTGTGTTATGGTGAGTGAGCGTGGTAAGTTTGGATGATGCTTGATCTGCTCACATACGATTTTCATAAAGGTTTCAAGGAATACGCTTTGGTACGATGTTTCAAAGAAACATGCGTTTTTAAGTCCGAATTGTAGTGTAACCAAGGGGGTGTCATGACGTTGAGCCATGATTACGGTGAGCCCATGAGGGTAGGTAACGGTTGTATTTGGTTGTGGATATGAGGGAATGATGAGTGGCGGTGGGGTAAGTGTTAGCGCTCTTTTGAGCGTATCAAGCGGTGTGGAGCGTGGGTTAGACTGTAAGAGTTGTGCATCACGCTGTTCCTTTTTTTCCGTGATTTTTTCAAGGCTTCTTTTTCTTTTTTTATTAAGAGGCAGAATTGTTAGTTGGTGCATGAATTCTGGTTGCAAATAGGTCGCAATAAAGCTTTGGAGTTTTTTGGGGTCTGAAAGGTTGTAGTGGTGTGGTCGTTGGAAAAAGATAAAGGGATTATGTGTTGCTAAAAATGATTTACTCCAGTTGCGCGTCATTGTTTCTGGCTGAAGATAGTCTTGATAAAAAATACGTTGTTTATGGGCGGTCATGGTTTTTATGGCGTCTGATGAAAAACCTTGCTTGGCACATGTTTGTAAATGGGTTGTTATTGTTTGAGCCAGTGCGGTGTATTCATTTTTTGTTGGTGTGCAGGTGATGATAAATAATCCTCCATACAAATGTTTCGTTGCAGCAACAGAAAGTGATATGGCTTGTTTTTGATTGGTTATTACTTCGTGATACAAACTTCCATGCATGGTGTTACCAATCAGAAAGGCTAGATCTGATGATACAATTTCATCTTCATCTTTAAGCCCGGGAATGGTCCAAAAAAATGCAATGCGCGGGTGTGCTACTTTTTTATAGAGCGTTACGTTCTTGCCGAGTTGGTTACTCCAAGATGTGCTATTGAACGACGAAGGTTTTGGTTCTTGTGGTTGTTTAATTGGACCGAATACTTTTTGTACATAGGTTTTTACGCTTTCAGGGTCGCATCCTCCTGTTATAAAAAGTACTGCATTGTCGGGGCGATAATGCTTTTTATAAAACGTATGTAAATCCTGTGGCGTTATGCGATTAAGATCCTCATAATAGCCTCCAATCGAAAAATGATATGGATGATTAGGAGGATATGCATATTCAAACATTTGTTCACGGAGTATTTTATGGATTGTATTTTTTGCTGTTTTTACTTCTCGAATAATTGTTTTAATTTCTGAGGCAAGGTGTTGTTTGGCAAAGCGTGCATTACACATACAATCGGCAAAAATATCGATAAAAGGTTTCCAGTGATCATTACTTGTATCAACATAGTACCAGGTGAAATCGAATGAGGTTGCCGCATTGATTTTTGCACCAAACATACGTGCAATAGCAGGAATATCGCGCTCTGCGTAGGTAGTTGTTCCTTTAAAAAGCATATGTTCAATGATATGAGCAATGCCTTTGGGTGCATGCGATTCTTTTGCTGAGCCAACATTATAGGTTATTTGGAGAAAGGTATGAGGTGCTTGAGGTTTGTGATGAATAAGGAGGGTGAGCCCATTGGATAGAACATAGTGGTGAATTGTTGATGTATCCTGTTGGGTGATGGTTGCGATAGTGATTATAGGGCTGCGGTGGTTGATGAGAAAAAGGAGTATGATGAGTAGACCAATGCTGATTAGTACACTATATTTTTTTACCATTTTGGACATACTCATCATTTTTTTTGTGGTTTTACTTGTTTTTATTCTTCGTTTTTTGTTGCTTCTGGTGATGGTTGATATTCGGGTAATTCTTGTTCTTTTTTTTGTTGTTCTTGGAGTGCATCTTTTTCTTGTAGTTTTTCGTGAACATCAACAACAACGCGCTGTACGATTCCTGAAAAAAGGTAATCATATATTTTTTTTCCAAGTGCGATAACTCCACGGACTGCGTATTCGCCGGCATCAATTAATTCACTGGTGATAAATAAAATCATGCGTTTCCAGCGTGGAGCTGATTCTGTTGATGCAATGTTTTCTGAAAGCTCCGGAGCGTCTTCCATGTTGCCGAAAAGTGTTGTTTGTTCATCGAGTTTTACAAGTTGTTTGGCGGTCTGTTTTTGTGTTTTTTCAAGTTCTAAAAGCGCAGTATTTGTTTGTTGAAGTACTGTTTCTAGTTGAGTGGAAGTTGCATATTCTGTTTTGGGTTCGCTTGTGGAAGTTGTGGGTTCTGCGTTTGAGGTTGTGCTGGTTGTGGGGTTGTCGGCTGAGTTTGGAGTGGGTGTTGCGTCGCTAGATTTTTTTTTTTCTACCGACTCTGGAGTGGTATTTTTTTGTGGTTGTTGCTCTTCCGGTTGTGCAATTATTTTTTTAAATCCGAGAATAAATTTTTGAACGCGTTTAACTGCTTTTGCTATCCATGATGTGATACGATTCCAAATACTTTGTTCTTCAAGTGCTCGTTTTTTGGCTAGTGCTTCTTCACGCTTAATTTGTTCTTCACGTTCTTTAATTTTTAATTGACTGACGTGGTATTGATGTCCTTTTTCTTGAATTTTTTGTGTTAATTCAGTTCCTTGTTTAATAAGACTTTGGAGTTTTTCTTGGGCATCATCGATTGATTTTTTCATTGTTGATGTAACATTTGTATTTATGGTTGAGATTGTTTCTTGTAGGTCGGCAACGCTTTTGAGCAATTCTTGACTTTCAGATTCTTGTGAACTTTGAAGTATGGATTTACTTTTTTCGCGCATTTGTGCATAGTTTGTTCGAGCATTTTGAATTTCATCTTGCGTTTTTGATAATTCTTGTTGGAGTGTTTGTTTTATGGTTTTTATTTCTTCAACAATTTTATTAAGTTGTTCAATTTCTTGAGTTGGTGCCTGTGTGGAATCTATTGCGGCTACCGGTGCGGTTGATCCTGCGGATGGAGCAACTTGAGGAGATGGCATTGGTGTTCCGGCTGCAGGGAGAACTGATGGAGTTGCTGCTGGTGGAGTGGGGGAAACAGGGGTGGGTATGGTTGGTGCGGGAGTGGGTGTTGGCGTTATGATTGGGGTGGGATTTGCTGGGATTGGCGAAGGGACTGTAGAATCGACCATGGGCATTGCTCCCATATGTGTTATGTAAAATGTTGATCCAAGGGTTATGAGTAGTGCATTATTTATTATTTTTTTCATAATACTCCTTTTTTATTCTTCACTGGTTACGGTTGAAATTTGTTTCGTTATTTTTCCTTGGATAAACGATGATTCTTGTAAGAAGTTGTCAATAGCCGTATTCATTTCGTTATAGGTATCAAAGAGTGTTTTTTCATGATCGGCAAGTTTTTTTATTGTTTTTTTTGTTTCCTTTTTTATTTTTTTTGCTTCTTGAAAATGCTTTAATATTGTCGGATTACTGGTGGTGCTTATTGGTTTTGTTTCTTCAGTAAGTTCTATGGTATCTGGCCATTTAAGTTGGGTTGATGCTTCTTGAGGTGTGGGCGTTGTTAGAGTTGACGGTGAGAGCGGTGAGCCAGCGGGAGGTGTTGTTGGTAGGGGTAATGTCTCTTGTGGCAGTGCTGGCGGGGTTTCCATACCCATGGAAGGTTCACTCGATGATGGTGCTGAAGGCATCTCATTCATTCCCATAGAGGTGTCGGGTGCTTCAGGTGTTGCAGGGGACGCTTCCATGTCCATTGATTCTTCCGCTGGAGATTCTTCGGCGGGGGCTTCCATTGTTTCTTCGGATTCTTCGGTTGCCATTTCATCATCCATCATGGCGTTAAGTATGGGGTTATGCCAATAGATGCACCCTGTTAGGGCACCAAGTATGAGTAATTTTTTTTTCATTACAACTCCCTAGAAAGTTTAGAATATGTGCATAAAACCTATAGGCAGTATAAAAATATTCTTTTTATTTCTGTCAATAAGTCGTATAAAAAACAAGGGAAAGCCCTTTTTAAAGAGCTTTCCCTTACGTGATTATTAGTGTTATTATTCCATGCTCATAGGAGCTTGATTATCTGGGGATAGATTGGGGTTAGGAAGTTCAGATTGAGGCATCATTGAAGTATTTGATATAGGTGTTGGATTGATATTTAAGGGAATGGTCGAAGGTGGTGTACTTTTAGATGGCATTATCGTTTGTAGCTTGGGCGATTCAGATTCTTGTGTTGTTGGCATGTTAATGGCGGTCGGCATTGTTACTTTAATCTTCGATTCTTGTTGTAGTTGTTCATCTTTTGACTTTTGGGGATATGCAATACCAAAATATTCGTAGATTTTTGAAATCATGGTCGTAAACCAATCGTAGGCCTTTTCATACCAGCGTGTTGGTTTCCGTTTTATTTTTTTAAGATCGATTGTTTCAATTTTAGTTGGAATTTGCTCAGCTTCTTTTTTGGCTTGTTCTTGTTGTTGTATTTCTTGTAATTTTATTTCTTCAATACGGCGAGATCTATCTTTAACAATAAATCCTTTTTCTTCTAATGCTTTTATTTCTTCTTCGGTTTTTTTTATTTGTGAACGTGCCGTTTCTATAACGCTGTCAAGGTCTTTTGCAAGATCTTCTTGCAAATATCCTGTAATTGCTTCAATGTGCAGGGTGATATTGTTTTTAAGTTTGTAATAAATTTCTCGGGCAAGAGAATCATCGATTATATCCCATAGTTGTTCAATATCTTGTTCCGCTTGATCATAAAGATCATGAGCCTTTTCAAATTGTTCATCAAAACGTTCAAGTCGTGCAATAATTGATTTATCTAAGTCTTCAATGGATTGCAGATCAAGTTTGAGTTGTTCAAGTTCTTCGCGATTTTTTTTGATTTCATCATTGAGCAATTCAACTTTTAAAAGATATTCTCGGTTGGCTAATTCTTCTTGTTCTGGTGTTTGATTTTCTTGTGTATATTCATCTTCTTTTTCTTTTTTCTTTTTTTCAAGATATCGTTCAAGCCCTGCAAAAAGTTCTTGTATTTTTCCTTGTTCAAGACTTGCTTTTTTATAAAAGGCGTCAAATTCTTTATCTATAGCGTGATATTTTTTTTGATAGTCTTGTCGAACGGTTTGAAGGTTATTGACACTTGCTTGGAGTGCATCAAATACTTCGTTAGAACGTAAGAGCCAATCTTTTTTTTTCATCCAATTACCTTGGATGCCAATTTTTTCGTCTGGAAGAGCGATTGTTTGAGAACCGTTTGGTTCTTGTGGAAGTGAAACTGTTGGTAATGAAAGTGGTGCTGATGTTGCTTGTGGCAGTTGCGGGATTGAACGTGATGTGAGTTGGACTGGGGGTTGTTTTGCTTGAGGCGGCGTGCTTGGTTGTATTGGCATTGTTACTTGAGTTGCAAGTGGTTGTGAAGGGGTGGGGGAAAGTGTTTGAAGTTGTGGTACAGCGGTGGTAAGAGGGAGGGTTGGTTTGGGTGTTTGAAGCTTAGGAGCGGTAGTGGGGAGTTGTAGTGGGGCTGCTTGTGAAGCGTTGCTTGCCAATGATAGAGGTTTTATCTGGGGCATAGATGTAAACGGCGATTGCTTTGGTGTTGTTGGGATTGTTAGAGGAGTTGCTTTTGCGCTTGGCATAGACGTTGAGAGTGTGCTTGTTGATGATTTGCTTGCGCGTGGCATTCCCACTAGGGATGGTACACACAGCGAAATTATAAGCATTGTATGCAGTGTTTTTTTAAAGTCCCACAATGTTGAGCCATTCATGATTATGACCTTTTAGTTATAATTTATACTTCATTACCACTCAGCTTTCAAAGAAAGTTTAAAGATTTTTTGATAAATCTTTAAGTTCTTTAAATATATTTGTTAATAATTCTTCAGCTTCTGGAGAAGTATAGCTCCACTGAATGCCTTGATCTACACGGGCAAGTATTGATCGGTCACATTTTATGTCGATGATATCAATTCTTACGACATTCATGAGCGGATGCACATTGGATGGTGCTCGTACAACGCCAGCTCTGCCTAGAATACTGTATGCAATATTTCCTTCACCAATGATACACAGCATTACTTTTTTTTGCCAGACCATATTTAAATATCCGCTATGTTCCTTATGAATGCTGAGCAAAATGCTTTCTTGTCCCTTAGGATAAATGCAGGATATTGGCGTGGTATTTGGTACACCCTTTTCAGAAAATGTTGCAAGAATGGCAACTGTTTTTTCTTTTTTTAACAATTCAATAAGATCTTCGGGTAACTTTACCCCTATATGTTTAGCCATAACCCCTCTTACGTTTTAATGTGGGAATTAATAATCATTATTGTTACGTTACGATTATGTGTTATGCCTGGTGTCATGTGTGAGATATGATACACTATTTATATGAAAAGTCAGAAAAAAATCATAATAATTTTAAAATTACCTCATTTTCAAGAGCCATGCCCTTTGGTGTTAGTTTGATAATATTATTTTTTTGGGTTAGTAAGTTTTGTTGTGCGAGCATATCGATGGTGGTTTCAAGTTGTTGTTGTTTTTGCTGGTCTTTTACTAAGTATAGCATACGCTGCAAATTAAGCCCTTTGGTTTGGCGAAGGCTCAGCATGATGGTTTCCAAGTTGTGCTGTTCTTGAGATAGCCTCTCAGTCGTTTGTGTGGGAATTTCTTTATTGAGAGTAACCTTTTTGAAGTACTTTGATAGGTTTTTTTCGTTAATAAATCGACAAGATCCATCAAACGATGCAGCGCTAACTCCAAACCCTCGATAAGGAAGTCTATCCCAGTATGCTATATTGTGCTTGCTTTCAAAATTTTTTAAAGAAAAATTAGAAATTTCATACTGGTTGAAATTATTTTCTTCTAAAAAAGCAACACTTGCTTCATAGTGATCAGCAAATTCATCTTCGGTCCATACCGATAAAGCCTGTTGTTGAAGTTGAAAAAAAAGTGGGGTTTTTTCATAAATAGTTAATAAGTAAACTGAAATATGGGTTATTGGCCATGATGTTACGGTTGCGAGTGTTGAAAACCATTCTGATGAAGAAATTCCAGGAAGGCCGATCATGAGATCTACTGAGAAATTGGAAAAAAACGATGGGATAAGTTCTACCGCGGTAACTACATCGGTTGTTCGTTGTCGTCGATTGAGCCCTTGAAGGACAGCATCATTAAGTATTTGAACGCCAAGGCTGAGGCGATTGATACCCAGCGATTTCCAGAGTTGCAAGGTGTCATGGCAAATATCGGTTGGATTAGCCTCAATGGTGATTTCATGATTCGGTGCAATGGTGAATGAATCATAGAGCGTTGTAAATAGTTTAGTAAGAAGATGCGGCGGGCATAAGCTCGGTGTGCCACCTCCGATAAAAATTGTTTCTATGGGGGTATTGCCGGCTTGTTGGTGTTGTATTGCAAATTGTGTAATTTCTGTGCATAACGTCTCTAAATATTCTTGCTGCCAGTTTTCATGGTTTTCAAATGATATAAAATCGCAAAAGTGACACTTTTGCGCGCAGAATGGCCAGTGAATATACAGTGACTTTGTTTGAGCGTGATAATCGTAATCTATCATGAAACTTTCTTATAATCTGACGGTTTTGTTTTTTCTATGATATCAAGGATGTGTAGTTTATCTTGTTCTATCTGATTTTTCAAGGCACCTTCATTTGCAAATTTAATCCATAATGCACTTGAGAGTATTTTTTTTACTAATTCAAGATGCTGCTCATCAAATTGCTGTTCTTGCAAAAGTGTAATAAGTTCTTGATCTGTTTTATCAGCCGTTTGCCAAAAATAACGTAAGTGAAAATAGTGTTTTAAAATGCTTGTGAGGGTAAAATAAAATGTTTTAAAGTCCTTTTGCGTGGAGAGTGTTGAGGTTGTTAATTTATTAATTTGCGCTATTGCCCAATCCCAAGGGAGGATCTTTTTTTTCTTCTTTTTTATAATGAGCCAGACGACTAAGAGAATAATAAGAATTCCAAAAGATGCAAAGAGGCCAAGAGCCCATTTTTGTGTCCACCAGGCTGGTTCATAGTATTCATAAATATCGTAAAAAGTAGGATTTGATGGCATGGTATCCTCGCAGTTTTATGTGATTAAATTTGTCGTTTAATTCTTCGATGGAAAAATGAAATAATACTATTAATAAATGGTCTTCCAATGGTGATATCGAGAATATCTAGAGCATGGCGGTCAAAAAATTGTTTTTGTTCAGCAAGGCGTGTTTGAAGAAACGTAGAGCGATTTTTGAGTGATGTTGTATTGATGATAAAGCGTTCGCCACTTTCAGGATCTTCGATTTCAAGGAGTCCGATGTTGGGGAAGGTGTGTTCGCATTGGTCAAGGATTCTAATGCCAATGAGGTCGTATTTGCAACTGGCGATGCGGAGTGCATTTTTATATGATGCTTCATCATCAATCCAGTCTGATAACATAAATACAATGGCATTGCGGTGTTTAAGATTAATAAGAAATTTGAGAGCGTTTTCTAATGATGTTTTAGTTCCTTGTGGTTCAATGGTAAATACTGCTTCAAGAATTTTTCCAACATGAAGTGGCCCACGGCTGGGAGCAATCCATTTTTCAATTTTGTCAGAAAAAAATAATGCGCCGACTTTGTCTTTGTTGTTACCTGCAACGAGTGCAAGGGTGCCTGCAAGTTGCGCAATGACGTCTTGGCGAAGTTCTTCTTTGCTGGAATATTGGCAAGAGCGTGAAATATCAATAGCGAGTATAATGGTTCTTTCACGCTCTTCTATAAATTGTTTAACCATGATTTTGTCGCCTTTGGCCGAGCTATTCCAGTCGATCCTGCGAACATCATCACCAAATTGATATTCACGAATTTGATCAAATTCAAGTCCAGACCCTTTAATCGCCGATGTGTAATCTCCCATAATGGTGCTTTGCATGAGGCGATTTGTATGGATTTTTATTAATTTGATTTTCTTTCGTATTGCTTCATTAATCATGGTTTACTCCTTGTTTATAACATTACCACAAAGCATCCATTTCTTTTTGGAGTACCTCAGGGAGTTTTATTGAGCCATCTTCTTGTTGATATGTCTCCATAAGCGCCACCATTAGGCGAGGAAGGGCGAGCGAGGATGCATTAAGTGTGTGGGCAATTTCAGGTTTTTCATCGGCAGAGCGGCGGTGGCGTATTTGGGCTCGGCGTGCCTGAAAATCTGTGCAATTGCTGCATGATGATACTTCATAGTACTGTTGTTGGCCCGGGAGCCATACTTCAATATCATATGTTCGTGATGAAGAAAATGAACAGTCTTGTGTTGCCAAAAGACTGACGCGGTAATGAAGTCCTAATTGTTGTAAAATTTTTTCGCCGCAGCCGACCATCATTTCTAATTCCTGGTGTGATTGTTCTGCTGCACAAATGCTATAAATTTCACATTTTTCAAATTGATGGATGCGGATAAGGCCGCGCTCCAAGGCACCATAGGTTCCCGCTTCGCTACGAAAACAACTGGTCCATGCTGTCATGCGTAATGGGAGTTGGTTGGTGTCTAAAATTTGGTTGGCATAGAGGTTGGTTAAACTTACTTCTGCGGTTGGGATAAGGTTTAATCCATGGGCCGGTACTTCATAATAATCACCGCGAAATTTAGGCAAGTTGCCGGAGTTATAGAGTGCTTTTTCTGTTACAAGGTATGGGGGGATTATTGGTTCAAATCCGTGCATAACGTTATTTTTAAGCATTATGCGTGTAAGTGCATAAATAACTTTTGTTCCAATTCCACGATAAAGGGCAAATTGAGCTCCAGACATTTTTGCTCCAGCCTGAAAGTCAAACCAGCCAGCTTTTTCATTAAGTTCAACATGGTTTTTAGGCGTAAAAGAAAACGCTTGCTTGCTGCCAATCGTGCGTACTGCTTTGTTTGCTTCTTTGTTGCCAATAGGGAGGTCGTCTTGCGGAAGATTTGGGCATGAGAGCCAGAGATTATTAAATGTTTCTTCTTGGGTTGCAAGTTCTGCTTCTTGTTCTTTTATTTTTTTTCCTAGTTCACTGCCTTTTTCGCGTAATTCGGCGGTGATGCCTTTGGCTCCTTGTGCGGCAAGGTCATTTTTTTCTTTACGTAGTTGTTCTAGGGTTGATTTAAGATTTTTAACCGTTTGATCAAGTTCAATTAATTGATCGATCGGAAACGTTGGTTCTTTGCGTAAAATAAGTTCTTTAACGTGGGTTGGATTTTCACGTAATTTTGTCAAATCTATCATAAGTGGCTCCATACAAGGATAATTGTAAGCATTCATTTTTTGTGTACGGTGTATTGTAACCATACACAGAAATATTAGTGCAAATTGGGTAAAAAAAAAAGGAATTTTTTATTCACCATTAAAGTCGCGCAAGGCCTTTGTCTTTGCTTTTGTTAAACATGTATGAAAAAAAAGCAAGGCTTGCGATAAGAAAGATGCAGCTTATACCAACGCCTGTAAAGAAAATTTTCCAAGGAGTGTGGCCTGTCATAATGGTGGTTCTGACACTTTCAAAAATATAGGTTGTAGGCAATGCATAGCCAAAGTTTTGCATCCATGAAGGGAGGGCAGATATAGGGTAGGTGATACCACTAAATGGAGCAAAAAAATAAGGCAGCATCCATGGAATCCCTTGTACTTTGTGGCCAAAGTATACCATGATACTTGCACCAAAAATGCCAATACTCCATCCCGCGACGATAAGGGCTAACGCAAAAGGTATGCTTGCAAGGCCTATAGATAAAAGGTTTTTTCCGTAAAATAATGCAACCAATGATGTACAAAAAAAAGCTGAAATAAAAGCTCGCAAAAGTCCAATGGTACATGATGCTGCGATCCATTCACCTGATTTTAATGGCGTTGTAAAAAGTGTGATAAGGCATCGATTATCGATTTCTCGAATCATGCCGACTGATAATTCATAAATAGAACGTACCGTCATTTCCCAAAAAACAAGTCCTGTAAGAATGGCTACAATAAATGTTTCGGGGGATGCGCTGCTGCGGGAAAACCATACACTTGTGGTTCCCCATACAATGATATCAAGTGCTGGCCAAAAAATAAGGTCAACGAGTGTCATTTTGTTATGAATGTAATAAAGTACACTTCGAATGATGATGGCTTTTATTCTGTTGAGTGAAAAAGAATACATGGCAGACTCCTTTAATCATTTTTAGCAATGTGTAAAAAATAATCTTCGAGCGTTGGTTTTTCTATTGATATTTCAGTGTATTGAACGCCCGTTTGTGCAAGCGAACTTAAAAAAGCTGCGATGGCATGTTCTTCTAATGTTATATCAATCCAACGATCTTTAATGGTGTAGGCAAGGCCTTGTTCTTGGGCAAGCGCTTGTGTGCGTTTAAGCCCATCGCCAACGTTGAGTTGTATGGTAGTTGTGCTAATGCTGGCTGCAAGATTTGCTGGTGTATCATGGGCGATGATTGATCCTTCTTTGAGTACAATAACTCGATTACATACTTGTTCTACTTCATTCATATTGTGCGAGGTGATGAGAATGCTTATGTTATCGGTCTTTTGTTTATCAAGGATGAATTGTCGCACATCGAATGCAATGTCTGGGTCGAGTGATGCGGTTGGTTCATCCAGGAGGATGAGTTGTGGTTTAGTGACAAAGGCGGTTGCTAACATGACGCGTGTTTTTTGTCCTGCAGATAGGGCACTTAGTACTTTGTTATGTTGGTTTAAAACACCAAAGTCGTTAAGTGATTGTTCAATTGCAGGCTTAATGTCTTTAGGCTTCATCCCATAAAGTCGGGCATGTACCATGATATTTTCATAGACGGTAAGGTGTTGTGAAAAATCTACGTAGGTACTTGCAAAGCCCATTTTTTCTCTAACGTGTGTTGTGTGTTGTGAGCTGTCAAGTCCAAAGGCAATGATCGAACCTTTTGTTGGTGTGAGGGTTCCTAAAATCATATGAATGATTGTTGTTTTTCCGGCGCCATTGGGGCCCAATAATCCCAATATTTCTCCTTTTTGGAGTGAAAAAGAAACATTATTGACGGCGACCATAGGGGTTCCCGTTTTTGTTGGGGCGGGATATATTTTTGTAAGATTTTTTATTTGAAGAATTGGCTCGTGCTTCATGATAATAATACTCCTTTGGGGTTTGGCGATTTGTTTATATGAGTATTTTATCTTATTTGGTTACTAATTATAAGTATTTTGACAAAATGACGAATAGGTATTTTTGTAATCGAGTAATGGAATGTCTGATTAAAAACAAAAAAGAGGTGCTAAGAAAATGAAGCACCTCTTGGTAAAAAACTATTTTATTCGAGTATTAGAATTGAAAGTTGTCTGGTAGGTAGTATTTTTTATAAGGGCAAACAAATTGAAGTGCTCCGCAGTGAAAATCTTGAGCAATTGATTCAATGACTGCAGTTTTGCAGGGGGTTGTGTTTACATAGATTAATGTTCTAAGAAATGAGAAATCATTTTTTTCAAAATAATTAAAAAATGCAATTAATGCATTTTTTGTTGTATTTTTGCCTGTGTATAAAACACCGTTTTTATAGATGATTTGACCGTTCTGGCTTTCAAGTATAAGGGTATCGTTTGCAAGGTGAAGTTGGGATATAAAAGTTGTATCAGGGGTACTTTTTTTGTAATAGTTGGTTTTGTGATGCAACGTATCATAGCGTTTAATAAGTGCTTCAACTTCTTGGATATCTTCTTCGAGGCTGTATTCTTCGCTGTTAAAACCTTTTTTTATAAAAAGTGTTTCTTGGCATGCAATAACGGCTTGGTATGAGTAAAATGTTCTGTTAAGTAATGAGGCGGCAAATACATTTATTGTCGATGGACGGGGGATGCTTCGGTTGTGCTCATCAAATGAATGGCCAATATTAAAAAATAGCTCAAGCGGCATAATGATAATACTGTTATTGTATTGGGTTAAGTTATTAAGCGAATTAACGTAATTGATATTTGGCGAAGGGTTATTTAATGGTTCGCGTGCTGCAGTTAACCCGTATGAGGTTATGGTACAAGTTGTGAGAGCAATTGAAAGTAGTAGTTTTTTTAAAAACATAAAAAATCCTTTATGGTAAGAAATAGAGTTATTTAAGCAACAAGTGTTGCGGGATTAAAAATAAATGCGTTAATTTTATCTGCAAGGTGAGTGTAATGGAGTCCTATTATATTGAGAGATTGTGCGGTGAGTGCTGAGTGCACATCTTCAACATGGTGTTGGCGATCGTCAACAAAAACTATTTTTTTAGGGGTAAGCTTATAATGCTGTAATAAAGCTATAAGCGCTTCGCTTTTTTTATTGCAACCACAAAACATAATGCCATTTTTATAAAAAGCATCTTCTTTTGAAAGGCGGAATGTTTTTGATTTATGAGCATCAAGGTGAAAGGGGGCGAAAGAAAATGATGAAACCGGGGCGTTTTGAATGTTATCTAATTCACGTTCTGTTTCTTGAATGATAGACCGTGCCGTAAGAATAATGACGTTGATATGAGGAACTTGTTTTTTGAGTTGGTTCAGAATATCAAGCGTACAGGCTTCTGCTGGTTGAATGAGCGCTGTTTGATGTTTTTGTTGATAAAGATTAAGAACGTGTTCAAATGCTTGATCATTATGTTGTTTTTTAAAATAATTAATTGCTCCAGCAAACCATTGATCGCTTCCTTGTTGTGCGTCAACACATTCAAAAAGTGTGTTATCAAAATCGAAAACAAAAAGGGTTTGATTTTCGATAGTATTGGTTATTTCTTGAAGACTTGAACATTGTTGTATGCTGCAATCCAGTGTATGGGTGTTGATTGAAAATGCAAAAATAAATAATGCATAAAGTGTGAAAATGTGTTTAACCATAAAAAAATGCTTCCTTATAATAATAAAACAGGTAAGGACAAAAAACCCTGGCACGTGCCAGGGTATATATTCTATGTGATAACATTTTGGAGCGGGAAACGGGACTCGAACCCGCAACCCTTGCCTTGGGAAGGCAATGCTCTACCAATTGAGCTATTCCCGCAAAGTTACATGTGAGAATATTAGCATATTTTATGATTGTTGCAAGTGGGTGTTATTAATTTTTTTCTATTGATCTTCCTTTATTTCATTTAGGTCTATATCTTTTTCAAGAGCACGACTTGCGGGAGTTTTTCCAGCATTATTTTTAATTGAAGGATCAGCATTGTGCTGCAGTAATAGTTGGACTGTTGGGATATTTTTTTCATCGATTGCTTTGTATAAAGGAGTGTTTCCTTGATTGTCTTGAATATTGAAGTTGGTTGTTTTTGCAAGGATCATATCTATGATTGATTGGCCCATCCTTTTTTTTATTGCAATGTGTAATGGAGTTTCGCCATCCTTATTAGCTATATCAGTATTTATTGTATTTTGGTTTAATAGAAGTTCTATAATATCGAATTGTGATAAAATTATGGCTATGTGCAAGGGGGTGTTGCCATAGGTGTTTTGGGCATTGATGTTGGTTGTTTTTGCAAGAATCATACCGATGATTGGTTGGCCCGTCTTTTTTTTAATGGCAATGTGTAATGGAATTTCGCCATCTTTATTTGCTATATCAGGGTTTATAGTTTTTAGTTTTAATAGTAGTTGTGTAAATAGTTTTTTATTAGTTTTAATGGCTTGATGTAAAGGCGTATCGCCTTGATGGTTTTGAGTATTGACATTGGCTCCTTTTTTTATATAGCTGTAAAATGTTTTTTTGAGTTTAAATTCAATAAGTTTTTCTAATAATGATATTTGCTGTGTTCCAAAAAAAATTGAAAATATTTTTTCTATGAGAGTTTTGAAGCGGAGATTATCTGCTGCTATAAGGAGTTTTTTATTTATTTCTGTAGTTATAGTAGTTAATTTAATTGAGTTATCGAGACCTGCAAAAAAAGCAAAAAGTGTAAGGGAAACTTTATTGACAATATCTTCGCTTTTTTTTCGTGATGATAAGAGGCTAATGTTGTTTATATTATTTTCTTCGGGGATTGAAAAAATAGTTATTGTAATATATTCAAGGGCTGCTGCGATTTTTTCTTTTGTTATAGCATCTACAAGGTGTGATGCAAGTTCTGGAAGAATGTGAGCAACTTGAGCAAAAAGTATTATTGCTTTTTCGTGATGTAAAAAAGGATTTGTGGATTGTAAAGTTAGCGACAAGCTTTGGTTGTAGAGTTGTTCAAAAACAGTAAATGCGTTTTTATTGAATGGGTATATTTGTTTTTTGGGTAGATCAGATGCATTACTTTCATTTGAGAGACTACTTGTTTTTTTTCGAGCATCAATGATAGTTGAGGAAAAAACTTTATGAGGTTGAGGGTTGCAGAGCGCAAAAATGATAAAATTTTCAGGTAAAACTATACCAAATACAGCGTTATTTTTAATAATAAAAGGATTTAAGATTGGGGTATTGCTATAGTCGCTGAGTTGAATGGTGTACGTAAAATCATGATAAGGATTTAGTGGTGGGGTGCTATTTTCTTGTTGGGGTAAATCGGTAGCGGGTTGATTTTGTGATTTATCTTCAATTGCAGCAATAGCAAGATCTTTAGTTATAAGCGTGTGTAAAAAGGGAGCGTTTTGGGGAGATATGGTGACGCTTGCTTGTGTTCCATAGTATTTTTTTAAAAGTAAAATTTCATAAAGACATCGTACTTTAAGGGTGTTTTCATTACGAGCTTTGTCAGAGGGGTGATCGCTTTTAAAATCTTGTTGTTCTTGAATGTATGGTTTTTGAATTTCCTTGTGATAGTTGTTAAGTATGAATTGCACAATGGATTGATAGTATTCACGAGTAGATTGTCTTTTAGGGGCATCTGTATGTGCTTTATCAATAAGGGTTTTTAGTGCGGTTCTTATAAAATTAAGGTTATTATTCAGAAAATATGGATTCAGGTCAGTTATAGCCCTTAAAATATGATTTGATCCTTCTATAAGTAACGTTGGATGGTGTGCTGTTTTTGATGAAAGATATACATAAATAAGGGTAATAAAATGCCCTTTTGTGATTTCATATGTAGCTGTATCATCGATATGTAAGAGAGATGTTTTAGACGCGAGAAAATCAGCATCTATTTCTTTTTCGATGGGGAGTGTTTCATCAGTTATTTCTATTTCTGTTGAGTAGGCGAGTTGATACAGATGTTGCCACTCATGTGCAAGCGTATTCCATATGGTGTAGGGAATGTAATTATTGGTTATGTAATTATAAAGATATACCCAGCCAAAACGTATAGTATTAGAGAATGTATCTGCATAGGCATTATGGTAGATGAGATTTTTTTCGGTTGGTGAGAAAATTATACCAAGTTTGATATATTTATTCATCGGTTTATGGGCTAGCAAAGCATTAACTTGCTTTCGCAAAAGTAAATAAACGAGCGGATATTTTTCTTGCACTGTTGCATGTTCAAAATCGAGATAAAATTTTTCTTCATTATCCATATCGCTATAATGTTTAGGAGTTTTTCTACCTCGTTTAAATAGATCAAATGCTTTTTGGGTATCTTCAAGTATTGCGATGCATTCTTGTTTAAGTTTAGATTTTTCAAAAAAAGTTTCAGATATCGGTGGGGCTTTGAATTCTTGAGGTAATTTCCCGATGCGTTCTTTTTGTACATCGGCGCCATAGTTTTTTAAAAGAGAAACAAGATAAAAATCTCCTTGGGTATAGGCAATATCAATGGGGCGATCCCCATCTTCGTTTTGGGCATTGATATAGGCTCCTTGTTTCAAGAGATCTTCGATTGCTAGAGCATCTTTATTAAGTACTGCTTGGAAGAGCCTTTGGGTTGGTAATTGATATGTCATTGGTGTAGGCGCTGGGGTAGTAAAAAGCTGCACAGGAGTATAGGCGAGTGTTGTTGCAAGAAGAAGCGGCGATAGACGTAAGTACTTCATACAAGTCCTTTTTTATAAAGGGGTTATTGTTAGGAAGTATAGTTTGAAATATCGGGGATTTGGTATGCAAGTAATGAGAAAAAAGTACAAAAAAAAGAAGCCCTACAGAAAGGCTTCTTTTTTTAAATCTGTATAAACAAGAATGTTTAGATTTCGGTGATGCGAATAATTGTTTGTTTTTGGCGGTGGCCAGTTTTTGTTCTGTATTTTGTGCGGCGTTTAAATTTGAAAACAACAACTTTAGCAGTTTTGTGTTGTTTTACAATGCTTGCCTTAATTTGTGCGCCTTTTACAAATGGCTGTCCAATTTCGAATGAATTTTCGCCATTTTTACGGAACAAAACTTCATTGAAAACAAGTTCTTGTCCTGCTTCACCTTCAATTTTTTCAATAGCCACTGTTTTCCCTGGAATAGCTTGGTATTGTTTGCCACCAGTCTGGAACAATGCGTATTTTTCAAAAACAGGTATTTCTGTGTATTCCATGGTCAAATAGCCTTTCAGAATAGCATAATCATTTAAGTTTACATTTTTTGTTATACATCAAACAAGGTTTAAAATCACCAATAATTGTAGCAAACCGTTAGGTTATGTCTAGCAAAACTGTTTATTCTTTATAGGATGATGTAATAATCGTGTGGAGGGACGATGGTATAATTGATGCGAAAATAGCGACAAATTCATCGATATTAGCGCATAATTTTTTATAAAGTGGGCTTGAAATAAATTTTGTCAGTTCTGTGAGCTCTTGAAGGGTGAGGGATTGTGCCATAGATTCGCACAGTGTCTTCTTAATGTCGTTTTTAACAAGTAATGTTATATCGTTTTGTCGAATTGAGCCGGTTACAAAAACTGTGATAATCGAGCAGAGTGCTTCAACAAGCTTATCGTTAGCTATTTGTTTGATGTGGACGTTTTTTTGTTCTCTTTGGTCATGAGATATTGATGGTGGTGGTGTAATTTGATTTTTGATAAAGGAATGAGCTTGTATGTATTCATTTTCTTCGATGACGATGGTTGCTTGGTCAGTTGTAATGGTTATTGTTTTGGTAGTGTGTGGGTGTAGCTTGAGACTTGTTTCGATTGTGTTGGTGAGGGCATAGGTTAATTTTTTAAAGGTTTGTTCATTGTTTTTGCTAAATTTGTAAAGTGTGAGTTGGTCAATGGTTGAGCATAGTGATAATGCTTTAGCTTTGAGTGCCCCAAGAATTGAGGGTATATTTTGGCTTACAATATTGATAATTTGTGGTACTGAAAATTGTTCTGTCGATTCTTGAGCGGATGGTTGTGTTTCTACCGTTGCTGTGGAAGCTTGTGATTGTTTTGGTTGAGATGTTGAAAATTCTGGTGTTGTTGCCGTACACATTGATGTTGTTAATGCTAACAAAAAAGCATAGTGTAAACATTTTTTAGCGTGGTTATTCGGTAGTATGTTTTTTAACATAAAACCTCCTTATAGTTTTTTCTTGTGTTATAAAAAAGTATGTGGGTTAGACTATCTTGTTTTCTATTGTTGATGATTTTATTCTGCCGAAGTTATGATGTTTAGTCAACTGCTTGATTTTAAATTTCGCTTTGTATTTTTTTATATAAAGAAAAAAGAAAAAACGGTGTATTATTGTGATTAGCAATGCGCCGTAATACACCGTTTTAAATGGATAATGTTTATTTGTAGTTTAAAAAAGAGAGGATTCTTTTTTGTGTTTCTTGTTTGCCTAATATTTCGATTGCATGAAATAAGCTTGGTCCTTGTCCAGATCCTGTAACGGCAAGGCGTAAGGGGAGAAGCAGCTTGCCTGCCGAAATGTTGAGTTCTGTAGCGTAGGATCTGAGACTTGCTTCAGTTGTTTGTGCGGTGAATGGTTCAAGTGTTGCATAGCGCGCTTCAAGTTCTGTTAGGTGGCGTTTGGTGTCTTCGTTCCAACATTTTGCATGTGTTGCTTGATCGTAACTGGTTGGGGCAAGAAAGAAAAATTCAGTTAGTGTAACAAAATCAGGAAGAAGGACGGCGCGATCTTTCATTATGTTAATAACGTTATAAACATAGTCTTGTGAAGGAATGCTCCACGTAGTTTTTTCAAGATAAGGAAGGATGAGTTGATAAAGCTGATCGGTTGGCGTTTTCATAATGTATTGTTGGTTAAGCCATTGCAGTTTTTGCACATTAAAGACGGCTCCTGCGTGGCCAACGCGTTCAAGTGAAAATTCTTGTATGAGTTCTTGGAGTGAAAAAAATTCACGTTCATCGCCAGGATTCCAGCCCAAAAAGGCTATGAAATTGACAAGCGCTTGCGCAAGGTACCCTTTTTCTTTGTAGTCTTGAACGGCAACATCGCCTTGGCGCTTACTTAATTTACTACGATCTGGATTTAAAAGTAATGGAAGATGGGCAAATACGGGTGCTTGCCAGCCTAAGTAGCGGTAGAGCAGAAGGTGTTTAGGAGTGCTTGGCAACCATTCTTCGCCACGAATAACGTGTGATATACACATATCATGATCGTCTACCACAACGGCAAGGTGATAGGTTGGGTATCCATCAGATTTAATAATTACTTGATCGTCAACTGCTTTATAATTAATACTGACGATGCCGCGGATGGTGTCGGTAAAGGTCATTTCACCTTCACGTGGAATTTTCATGCGGATAACGTGAGGCTCGCCGTTTGCAAGTCGTTTGGCAACTTCTTCAGCAGGAAGGTTACGGCAGTGTTTATCATAGGCAGGGGGTTGGTGGTTTGCTTGTTGTTCTTTGCGAACTTGGTCAAGGCGTTCAGCGGAGCAAAAGCAGTAGTATGCATCACCTTGGGCAACAAGTTGTTCGGCGTATTTTTTGTACAACGGAAGTCGTTGTGATTGAATATACGTTGTGCAGAGGCCAGGTTTTCCTGGGCCTTCATCAAATTCAATGCCTGCCCACGAAAGTGTGTTGATAATATTGTCAATGGCGCCAGGGACTTCTCGTGTTTTGTCGGTATCTTCTATGCGTAAAATAAATTGACCATTATGTTTTTTGGCAAGAAGGTATGCGTATAAAGCAGTGCGTAGCCCGCCTACGTGCAGAAATCCGGTAGGGCTTGGTGCAAAGCGAGTTCTGACGACTGGTTTTTGTGTGTTCATAAAATTCCTTATGAGCTCTTTGGATTGTTATGATGTTTTTTTATCATGAAGTTGATATCCCATTGCGGTGAGCTGGGATCTGATTTGATCGGCGCGCGCCCAATCTTTGTTTTTGCGCGCTTGTTCGCGTTCCTCAAGTAGTGCCTGAATTTCAGGGGTGATTTGTTGGGGGTTTTCTAGTGGGGCAAGAGTTAAGCCAACAATAGTTTGCAAGGTAAAGCGAACATGGGCTGCAAGTTCAATATCATCTTTGAGGTGCGATAAATGTTCAAAGATAATACCAAGATATCGAGGGGTATTCAAATCATCGCACAGTGCTTGCATGAGTTGTACGATGAGCGGGTGTGTTATATGCTGATCCCATGCTGCGGGCACGTGGGCAAATGCGGCAATGAGTTTTTTGTAAGCTGTTTGGCTTGCCGTAAGTTCGCTATCTGAAAAATCAATGGGCGTGCGATAGTGGTGTTGAAGAATAAAGTAGCGAAAAACCATTGGATCATATTGTTTAAATAATGCCGACAAGGTAATAAAATTACCCAGTGATTTGGACATTTTTTCTTTGTTAATGGTAATAAAGGCGTTATGAAGCCAATAGCGAGCAAATGGTTTTCCAGAAAGGCTTTCTGATTGGGTTATTTCATTTTCATGGTGAGGAAAGAGAAGGTCCATACCGCCGCCGTGAATATCGATCGTTTCACCAAGAAGTTCCTTACACATAACTGAGCATTCGATATGCCAGCCTGGTCGGCCGTATCCCCAGGGGGATTGCCAAAATTTTTGTTCGGTATTTCCTTTCCATAGCACAAAGTCGCCTGGATTGTGTTTGCGTTCATCTATGTCAATACGTGCTCCAGCGAGCAAGTCCTGCTCGCTGCGACCTGATAGTTTGCCATAGTGAGGAAATGAGGAAATGTCAAAATAGACATCGTGATCAATAACATATGCTTTGCCGGCATCAACCAGTCCCGCAATAAAATTTATAATGGGAGCTATGTAGTTGGTTACGCGTGGTTCATGTGTTGGCGGGAGGCAGTTGAGTTGGTGCATATTTTCTTGATAGATCGATATGTAGCGTTGGGCAAGAGCAATAAAGTTTTCCGGTGCGCCTTCTAGAGCTGCTTTAGCAATTATTTTATCATCAATATCAGTGTAATTTCTTACGTAGGAAACGTTTTGGTAAAGGTGTTTTAAAAGGCGGAATAAAACATCAAAATTTATTGACGAGCGACCATGCCCAAGATGTGCATAGTCGTAGGGCGTAATGCCACACACATACATGCGCACCGTTGTGGGATCTAGTGGTGTAAAAGATTCTTTTTTTCGCGTTAGCGAATTGTAGAGTGTTAGGTTCATTATCGCTCGTCCTTTGGTTGTTATTTTTGTTCGAATGTTTCGTTGATTACTTTGATAAACGCATCTTTTTGGGTGATGCCGCCAACTTTACGAGTAACTTCTTTGCCATCTTTAAAAAAGATAAATGTTGGAATGCCACGGATGCCATATTCTTGAGCAAGTTCTGCAGCATCGTCGGTATTGATGGTGACAAATTTGTGGGTTGTTGCAAGTTCTTGTGCTGCAGCATTAAGCGCAGGAAGAGATGCTTTGCATGCGCCGCACCATTCTGCGGAGAAGTCAACGATAACAGGAAGTGTTGATTGTAAAACTTCTTTTTCAAATGCTTGTTTTGATATTATGGCGATTGGTGTTATTTTTTCTTCTGATATGGCTTCGGAGCTTTCTTTTGCGGATTGTTTTTCGCTCAATTCTTTTACGTCAGCATTAATTTTTTCGATAACCTTTTTATCAGCTTGGCAGCCGTTAAATGGACATTTGCAGCCAGAAAGGGGTGCTGCTAAGCTGAGGCACAAAAGACAAAGTTTTTTTGTATTCATAAACCAACTCCTTGTGGTGGTAAGAATATAGTAACCTATTTTCTACAGTGATGGTTTAGCATAGCTATAAAATTTTATTTCGTATAGGGTATTTATTGCTGAGAGTTGGGCTACCTTAACAAATGGATTGAGGTAGCAAAAAAGATGAGTATAACGGAATTCTTTTTTAGGGGTTTACGAATTTTTTAAATGGTGACTGCTTTTTCGAATATTTCGGCTAGTTTTTTCTTAGAAAGCTTGGAAGTTGCAATATTGATGGCAAGCTGACAAAAATTTTCTTGAGAAAAGTTAACGGTATAACCATTTAAATGTAAAAAAGTTATTGCAGCCGCCATTCCTGTTCGTTTGTTTCCGTCAACAAAAGGATGATTTTTAATGATATGGAAGGTATATGCAGCTGCCATCATAAAAATATTTTTATGTAAATAATGTCCGGCAAAAGACGTTTGTGGTTGGGTGAGCGCCGACTCTAAAAGATCTTTATTGCGTACGCCCAAAGAGCCACCAAATTTTTCAATCAAAACTTCGTGAATGTTGAGAATTTCTTGGATAGTTAAAAAGCAAATCATTATTATTCTTATTTTTGAGCTAATTTTTTTAATGCGGGGGAATATTTACAAAGTACTTGTTCGAAGGCTTGTTGGACTTTTGGGTTGTTAGAAATTTTTTTGATTTTTTTTACAGATACAACTGGCTCAATTACTATTTTGCCATCCACTATGGTTAGTTCAAGTGGTGTTGACGCCTTCATATGAAGAAGTTCCATTAATGTTTTGGGAAAAACAAGTGCATAGCTATTGCCATGTTTTGCTAATTTTTTGATCATAAAAAACCTTTCATTTTGATACTACAATGTTATCACGGTGTTGTAACTTTGTCAAATTGACACGGTTTTATTATGACATTGGTGATTCAGAAAGGGAGGCGGATCGCCTCCCTCGATAGTTATCTAGTAGCTTCGGTTAAGAAGGCTTTTTTTGGAGCGGTCTTCAACTTTTTTGGATTTTCTTGCTTTTTTTGATCTTCTAGATCTTTTTATTGAGCGTGCTTTTTTTGATTTTTTTGTACGTTTAATACGTCTATCTTGGCGTTCTATTTTGGCCTTTGGTTTTTTGCTGTCACATTTTTTTCCGCAACCAGGAAGTGCAAATGCTGCAAGTAATGCGCTCAAAAGCACCAGTTTTTTGGATGAAATCATGAGATCTCCTTTTTTATGACACAGTGTGCCATGGGTTTAGAAAGAACTTCTACGAGACTACTTATCATACTATATGAAAAGGTTTTTATTTTTCAACTATTTTATAAAATTACATATTGGTGATTAATGTTTGGGTTATGTTTTCGCCCTGTTTGGTATCTTTTTCGCGTATTTTTTCAAAAAAACGTTTAAGATCAAGAGCTTTTAAAAGAATAGAGCCCTGCTGGATATCACCAACCACGTATAGTTCTGGCAAAATAAGGTGAGATGACGGTTCGGAGAGGAATGTTCCCGTTGGGACTATGATGTTTTGGGGGTTAGCAAAAATAATAAGGGTAAGTGGATTGACCTTTCTATTTTCCGGAAGCGGTTGTTCGCTCACTTCCCAGTAGGTTGTTTGGTGTTCATCGGTTTTTTGTTCCATAAGGTACATTTTAGTTTCTGCATCGACAATATATTCTCGGTGTGAAATTGTTTTACCCTTAACTTTCACTAGATTAATCGATGGTGTAATGGCAAGATAGAGTTTAGGGGTACTGTGGCGTAGAGGAAATGAAATGAGGCCATCTGGATTTGATGTATCAGTATATCCTGCATATGTGGCAAAAAAACCACTAAGTTTGTAGGTTATTTCTTGTTTGAGTTTTTTTTTAATTGTTTGAGCATCGGTTGCTTTTGTGATGAGGGCAAGTTCTTCGTTCTGCTGTTCTTTAGTGATTTGGTTAATGCTTTCGGTTATTGTTTTTTGTGGTGGGTGTTTGAGAAATAGGTTAATTCTTGTATCTGCGCTGATAAAAAAGGGAGCCGCTAGAAAAAAAAAGACATGAAGCATTAAAAAGCGGGATATGCGTGGGATTTTCATAATTTATCCTTTCTTGTCGGGTACCTTGTACATTTTTAAAAAAACTTTTACACTTATCACCATAGCAAAAAAAAAATGGTAAAAGCTACAGAATAGCAGCAATGGTATTTTAATAAGGAATTTCAAATGAAAATTAAACAAAAGCCGGCAGAGAGAGTATGGCAGGATTTTCAACAGGAGTGTGGGCTTTCGGATCTCCAATTGGCACAATTCCAGCGATATGAAGATTTGTTGAGTCGCAGAAATCAGGAATTTAATTTAACCGCAATCACGGATTTGTCGGGGATTGTACGTCAACATTTTGTTGATTCGCTTGCCCTTGGTAAATTTATTGATATGAACCAACATAAAGTAATTGCTGATATTGGTTCTGGCGCAGGGTTTCCTGGGTTGCCCCTTAAGATTATGTTTCCTCATTTACGTGTTATTCTGATTGAAGTTACTAAGAAAAAACAGCAGTTTTTATTAGAAGTGATAGAACAGCTTGGGCTTACTGATGTTGAAATTTATGATCTAGATTGGCGTACTTTTTTACGAACAACTGAGTATCCCGTTGATATGTTTGTTACGCGCGCTGCTATTGATGAACTTGAGCTTTGCAAAGCGTTTCGGCCTGCATGTGTATATAATAATGCATTAATGGTGTATTGGGTTACGCAGCAGTGGGAAGCCCATAAAAAAGTTATAGAGCTTGATCTTGTTCGGGCGACGCATGATTATAAGTTGGGCAATAAGCACCGCCGCCTTGCTGTTATGGGATTAAAAAAAGAAAGTCAGGGCGAATCGTTATGATAGAAGTTGAGTTAAAATGTTTTTTGAGTCCTGAGCAAGAAGAAGTTTTGATAGAAGATGCGCTGTTTATAGGACAAGAAGAATTGTGTGATGTTTATTACGATTTACCACATTATGAATTATCATTAAAAGATTTTTGGCTTCGTAAGCGTAACGGTGTTTTCCTTCTTAAAACACCGGCGGGGGGCGGTGAGTTGAGTGTTGTTGCTCGTCGAAATGAATATGAATCGCATGATGATATTTGTCGCGCGTTGGAGTTGCCTTTGGAAGGTGATCTTGAGCAAAAATTGATCAAAGCTGGATATCAGCCTTTGTATACGCTATTTCAAATGCGTAGAAAATATAAAAAAGATGACATTGCCATAGATCTTGATAGGGTTACCTTTGATGGTGGCTCGTGTGAGCGTTGCGAGTTAGAAATTTTAGTTGAGCGCCAGGAGGATGTTTTGAGTGCGACTGAGCGTTTGGTTCTTTTTGCTCAAAAATATGATTTGCAGCCTTTGCGTCTTGAAGATGGGGCGGCAAAGTTAATTGGTCTTATAAAAAAAATTAATCCAGAACATTATGCGCTTTTGCAAGAGGCGTTTAATAAATCTAACAAAGAATAAAAAGCGTTAAGAACGTCGGTTGTGTTAATGGCCGACGTTTTATTTTTGTGTGCGTGAAGCATGAATTGTGGATGTGTACTATGGTCTATTATTGGCTGAGCCTGCGCGGTAAGAAGCGCGATGGTTGGTATGTTGTACATGTGGGCAAAGTGCAGCGCTACATTTTCCACGGTAATGATTGCATCACAGAGCGATATCAGTGCTGGTAATTGAAAAAAATTATGATGCGCTGAAAATAAAATTATTTTTTTTAGTGAATGTTTTGTAAAAAAACGTTGGACTGCGCGGTGTTTGTGTTGGGGGGCGTAAACGATGAATGTTACGTCATCCCAGTGATCTTTTTGTTTTATGGCTGCGATCGTGGCATGTAATTTATGCAGCGGCCAACTCTGACATGTTGTGTCTGCAAAAATATCTACAAAAATAACGCGACCAAGCGCGCCGCGTTGTTTTTGGGTAATTTCCCATTTTAAAAAACGCAATTGAGCATACGACATCCATGCCTGTGGAATGGGGTGGGGGTGTTGCTGGTCAGCGCCGGGTAGTGTGTCGGCGAATAATGTTTGTATTATTGCATTAATAGCTTCTTCGGTGTGGTTGCTCGTGATGGTGTGTTGTTGAGGTTTATGATGCTTAAATAATTTTTTTTGGATGATGTTGTACCAGCGCAGAGTTTTTCCAACACAAAAAAGTTCGGCGGTTGGATTTATTTTTTTTGCACGTAGGGCATTGCTGAGTGCTGCGCTAGGGTCTGTGTTGACGATAATGGAGTAATTTTGTTCATGAGCTTTTTGGTGTGCAATATGTCTTGCTACAAGTGTGTGTTGTGGGGCTACAACGTTGGTAATAAACGGGCAGGCATTGATCCATGTAGTTAGGTCTTTGTTCGCCTGTTTTTTTTCAAGCCACACATGAAGTTCTAGTTGTGGATAGCGTTGCTTGAAAAGCATAAAATACCGGTGCCAATAAACAAAAGTACTTGGCGTTAGCGGGGTTATAAAAAGTACTTTTTTTGCATTGGCAAGTGTGCTGTGGGGAATGGTATGGTTAAGGTGCATAGTGGTGTTGATTATACAATGTTTTGTATTTGTTCGCGTATTTTTTCCAACTCAACCTTAATGTCAACCGAGAGGGAGCTTATCGTAAAATGTGAGCACTTTGCCATCAGGGTATTTACTTCTCGCAATAATTCTTGCAAGATAAAATCAAAACGCTTGCCTTTATCTTGTGGCTTTGCATCGATTAATAAAGCTCTCACACTTGCAAGGTGACTATTAAACCGTGTAATTTCTTCATGGATGTCCATTTTATTGAGCGAAACATACAAGTCATCAAGTTGATGTTTTGCTAGTTCGTCTCCTGTTTGTACTAAGGCAAGTTGTTTATCGACAAGTTCTTTTTGCTCTTGCATTAATTGTTCAAAATGAATATTGATAGCCTCTATTTTTTGAGCACAGGTTGCAAATCTTTTTTCTAGATCTACTTGCAGGCGAGCACCTTCTTGAAGACGTGTTTCTATGAGTTTTTTTACTATTGTTTCAATAGCTTCGAGAATTGCTTTTTCTTCGGTTTCATGAAATTCTCTTCGTTCTTGCTCAAAAGCATTGGGAAGGGTAAGGATATCAGAAACGGTAAGTTCTCCTGCAAGTGCAAAGGTCGTTTTTAAAAGATTTATTGCTGTTATGTATTGTTTAATGGTGGAAAGTGACGGTGAAATTTCTTCATGTACTTCACTATCATCTGAAAAACGTACCGTAAGATAAAGGCGTCCTCGGCTGAGTTTCGTCTGGAGAAGCGAGATGATTTTGGTTTCAAGTGGGCTAAGTGCGCTGGGTAACTTGCACGTTGCTTCAAAATAGCGTGAGTTAATTGTTTTCATTTCAATGACCAATACAAGCTTTCCTTTTTGCGTTGGTACTGTTATTGTTCCGCTACTAAAACCGGTCATACTTTGCAACATAGCCACACCTTCTTTTATAAAAAATTATTATGTTATGATTTAAGATTTGCAAAAACGTTTTGCACATCATCAAGATCTTCGAGTGCTTCAAGAAGCTTGTATACCGCTTCTTCGTGTTCTTCATTGTCAAGTGATGTGGTGGTTTTCGCTACCCATTCAAGCTGAGCCGATTCAATGCCACAGCCAAGTGTTTCGAGTGCTTTTTTTACGGTTTCTAGTTCAGAAATGGGGCAGGTAATTGAGCATATATCGTCTTCGCATTGAATATCATCGACGCTATAATCAAGAAGTTTTTCAAGAAGTTCATCTTCAGAAAGTTTACCAGTAGCATGAATGACCCCTTTGCGTTCAAACATCCACCCAACGGCTCCATTTTCGGCCATGTTACCGCCTGATTTGGTAAAAAGGTGACGAATGTCAGAGACGGTTCTATTTTTATTGTCGGTAAGCACGTCAACCATGATGGCTACACCGTGTGGAGCATATCCTTCGTAGGTAGTTGCTTCGTATTGAGCACCTCCGTCAAGTTCGCCACAGCCTTTTTTTATAGCGCGCGTTATATTGTCTTGAGGCATGTTGACACCCTTGGCTTTTTCAACGACAAGGCGTAAACGTGCGTTTCCATTGATATCTCCCCCGCCTTCTTTAGCAGCGACGGTGATTTCGCGAATAATTTTTGTGAATATTTTGCCGCGTTTTGAATCTTCTTTGGCTTTTTTGTGCTTTATCGTTGACCATTTAGAGTGTCCAGACATTGTTATCTCCTGTTAAGTGATCACCAAGTATTTTTAGTTTAATGCGTTTTTTTAGGCACGCTTGCAGAAAGTATAACAATTAATAGATTCTCATCAATCTTTTTATGATCAGAAAAGGTGGTTTGGGATGTAATAATTTTTTATGTGGTTTGCTTGCTATAACTCATAGATTCGCTACAATTATTCCCAGGTTAACGTAGTATACAAGGAAGGAAATTTATGAGCGTTCAGTCGGTAACGTTAGAAAAAATTGTGGCATTATGTAAGCGTCGTGGATTTGTATTTCAGTCGGCTGAAATTTATGATGGTATTAATGGTGTGTATGATTTTGGTCCATTGGGTGCTCAGTTAAAGCAGATGATAAAAGCAGCTTGGACAAAAAATGTTACCAGTTTTGCTGAAGATGTGGTGTTACTCGATGGTTCGATTTTAGGATCTGCACAGGTCTGGAAGGCGTCTGGGCATCTTGATAATTTTAGTGATCCGTTGGTGGATTGTTTGAATTGTAAAAAGCGTTTTCGTGCCGATGATCCTGATATTAATCTTGATAAGGCATGCCCTTCTTGTGGTGTTAAGAATTGGACAGGGGTGCGTCAGTTTCAGTTAATGTTTCAGACAAACCTTGGTGCGTTGAGTGATGCGGCGAGTGTTGCTTATTTGCGTCCAGAAACAGCGCAGGCTGTGTTTGTTAATTTTAAAAATGTTATGACGAGCAGCCGAGTCAAAATTCCATTTGGTATTGCTCAAATAGGAAAAGCATTTCGTAATGAGATTACGCCTAAACAATTTTTATTTCGTATGCGCGAATTTGAGCAGATGGAATTAGAATTTTTTTGTAAGGGTGAGCAGGCAAGTTCGTTTTTTGACCTGTGGTGCGAGCGTCGTAAGCAATTTTTTATCAATCTTGGTATAACACCTGAGAAATTGCGCTTGCGTCCTCATGCTGCCGATGAACTTGCGCATTATTCAAAAGCTTGTTTTGATGTGGAGTATGAATTCCCATTTGGTTGGAAAGAGCTTGAAGGTATTGCAAATCGTGGTGATTTTGACTTGTCACAGCATTCAAAATTTTCTGGTAAGGAATTATCTGTTTTTGATGAGGCGACAAGAACAAGCTATGTGCCGCATGTTGTGGAATGTTCTGTGGGTGTGGATCGTCTATTTTTAACCTTATTGTTTGATGCATACTATGAGGATAATGTTGAGGGTGAAGTACGAACTGTTTTACGTTTTAGCCCAAAGATAGCTCCCGTGACAGCTGCGGTGTTACCACTTACCAATAAGCTTACTGAGCAGGCAGAGAATCTGTATCTTGATCTAAAAGCCAAAGGCTATAGACTTCAATTTGATGCTTCTGGTTCAATTGGTAAGCGTTATCGCCGTCAAGATGAAATCGGTACGCCAGTTTGTTTTACGTATGATTTTCAAACACTTGAAGATGGTACGGTAACTGCTCGAAATCGTGATACACTTGTTCAAGAACGCATAGCGCTTGATCAGGTAGAAGGATATTTGCAGCGCTTGTTAGCTTAGCATATGATTGTGAGCGAGGGGTGTTTAAACACACTCTTCGCTCACTTGGTAGAGGAGTTGTAATGAATATTGTTAGAAAAATATATGATTGGATGGGACGAAAAGTGCATTCGCCGTATGCAGTATGGTGGTTGGCGGCATTGTTTTTTATAGAGTCGTCATTTTTTATCATCCCTGTTGAAAATAATAAGCGTTCTTTTTACTATGCACGTATTGCTACAATAGCCTCTGTGATTGGTGGATTGTTTGGGTATTTTATTGGTGCTGTGTTATGGCAATTAGTAGGGCCTTTTATGTTAAAGTGGATTATTTCTAAACCGACTTTTTATGCTCTTTCCGCAAAATATAAAATGTACCAGGGGTGGGCTGTTTTGATTGCTGGGTTTACGCCGGTTCCTTATAAGGCGGTAACAATATCGGCAGGTTTTTGTTCGTTGCCGTTGATACCCTTTATTTTTTATTCAACGATTGCACGAGGGGCGCGTTTTTTTCTTGTTGCTGGGCTTATACGTGTATTTGGTGAGAATGCTAAAGTATTTATCGAAACTTATTTTAATTATCTTGTTGTTGCATTTGTTCTTATAGTTATTGGTAGTTGTTTAGTATTTACGTGATCGATAACGATCAGGAGTTTTTTATGATAACGCTTCAAACACCGCTTTTTAAAAAAATAGAAACACAGGCGCAATCTACACCAGGATGTATTTCCTTTTCTCAAGGTGCGTTGCGTGTTGGTGGTGTTCCCGGTGCGATTCGAGAGTATGTACGTGAAGTGTTAACATCGGACAAGGCTGATTATTATGTTAATGCTTTGGGGCTTATGTCTCTACGTGAGCGTGTAGCAAAGTATCTTTTGGAGCGACATGGGGCTGTGGTTGATCCTCGTTCTTTGTTCATTTCTCATGGGAGTATTGGTGGTCTGACAACGTGTTTATTAGGATTGTTGCAGGTTGGAGATGAGGTTGTATTGCCAGCGCCGACTTATCCAGTGTATCAAAATATTGTAAAAATGGCTCGTGCTGTTCCGGTGTTTGTTCAGGCTATGGAGTTGAAAAAAAATGTGATGGGTCAATCAGTTTGGACGTGGAATCTTGAGAAAGTAAAAGCTTCTATTACGCCCAAAACTAAAATGATTATTATTGCAAATCCTTCAAATCCAACAGGTATGGCGCTATCAAAGCGAGAAATTCAAGAGCTTGCACAGTTTTGTCAGGAACACAAAATATATTTGATGTGTGATGAGGTGTACGAGCATTTTGTTTTTGAAGGTGATTTTTATTCGGCAACTGAATTGGTTGCGCAGTACGATTATGTTATTCGCCTTGGTTCGTTTTCAAAAAATTTTGCCATGAGTGGATGGCGTGTTGGATTTGTTGTGGTTCCACAGTCCATGATGGATCTTTTTGCAGCACTTCAAGGTGCAACGGTGTGTTGTCCGTCGACCATTGGGCAGCATGCGGCGTTGTATGCGCTTGATCATCCTGAGGTTATGCAAGAACAATTTTTAAAAGTAAAAAAAGCACGTGATTATGCTTATAATGCGCTTGCCCCTCTTGTGCAATCATATGGATTTGAAGTTGCGTATCCATCGGCAAGTTTTTATCTGTTTGTAAAAACGCCTGAAGTTGATAGTACTAAATTTGTGTTTGAAGTGCTTGAAAAAGCACAGGTTGCTCTGGCGCCTGGCGCTGATTTTGGGCCATTTAGTTCAGGATATTTTAGATTGTGTTACGCTCGCGAGTTTGAGCTTGTTCAAGAAGGTCTTACTCGTCTTGTTCGTTATGTTGTATCCACAAGGTAACCTTATTCGTATCATTCAATGTTTACATCCTTCGATACGATGAGCATAAAACATCGTATCGAAGGATACGTATTTTTTCTTGTAGTTGGAAACGTAGTTATTTTGTTGCGGCCCACAGTATAAAATCATTGACCCATGCAGTGTGTTGTGATGTGGGATATTTTTGCAATTTTTCTTGTGCTTGATGCATGATGGTGGTGTAGTTGGTATCAGATAACATTCCTGTTTGTGTTTTGTGCAAGAGTGTGTTGCACAGGGTGGTAAAAAGATCGTACGCATTTCCCATGGCATAACAAAAAAGAAGATCGGCAAGCGCCGTGTAATCAATTGGGTAGATAGTTGTGATATGTTCATAGAGTGCAATGGCTTCTACCCATCGCTCATTATGTTCATACAATTGTGCGGCCTGTGTGTAACGGTCTTTGGCAAGTGTATCTTCGAGTGCCCATAAAATATCACCTTCAAGTTGTAGTTCGTAAGCACGATCAGGAAAAGAGTGTGCGAGCAGGCGACAAACTCCTAATGCTTTTTCTCGTTCGCGCCGTGCAATAAGTTCAGCAATTTTAAACCAGGCGACGCTTGCTCCTTGTATTTCTTGTTCTATCATAGAATCCCCTTTTCTCCCTAAAAACATCAAAAAATAGTTTTTATTCGTACTTACTCTACCTGTTTGAAAATGATTCATACTAATGTTATACTGCCTTGAATCGAATATGTAAACATAAAAATGCACAAATTGCGTAATTGTTTAGGATCATACTGTGACAGAAATAATACATGAAGAAATAAAAAAACGGACCATTTCGCCTGATGCTCAGGTGATCGTTGAAAAAAAAGATACACTTAATAATGCTCGAGAAATAAAAAAGATGCGAGTGAGGGAGCGGCTTGATTTGCTGCTTGACGCGCACAGTTTTCAGGAATGGGATCATTTGGCGGTTTCAAGTATTATTGACAAAAAGGAAATTACTGATGGTGTGATTACTGGTTTTGGAACCATCAATAAGCGAAAGGTTGCAATTTATGCACAAGATTTTTCGATTAAAGGTGGGTCGCTTGGAAAGCGCCATGCAGAAAAAATTTGCAAAATTATGGATATGGCCGTTAAGGTAGGGTGCCCTATAATTGGCATTATTGATTCGGGCGGTGCGCGTATTGATGAAGGGATTCATGCGTTGGCTGGGTATGGATCTATTTTTGCGCGCAATGCACGTTATTCTGGTATTGTTCCTCAAATATCACTCATATTGGGGCCGTGCGCCGGAGGGGCAACGTATTCTCCATCTTTGACCGATTTTATTTTTACTACTCAAGGGATTAGTAATCTTTTTATCACGGGCCCGCAAGTTATTGAAAAAGCATTGCATCAAAAAATTACTAAGGAAGCTTTGGGCGGAGCGATGGTGCATGCAAAAACGTCGGGTGTTGCTCATTTTGTTGCTCAAACCGAAGCGGATTGTTTTCAGATGCTTAAGCAGCTTTTTGAATATCTTCCTAATAATTATCTTGATGATGTCTCAATGCGTGCTTATGATCAGACGCTTGAGTATCCTGATCCTTGTGATCTTGTGCCTGCAAATTTTTCTCAAAGTTATTCTATAAAGCGAGTGATTCAAGCCCTTGTTGATGCGGACTCCTTTTTTGAGGTGCATGAGCTATTTGCGGCAAATATGGTAACGGGGTTTGCTTTTATGGGTGGGCGCGCTGTGGGTATTGTTGCAAATCAGCCGTCGGTAAAAGCTGGTACCATTGATATTGATGCCTCATGCAAGGCTGCTCGCTTTATTCGTTTTTGTGATTGTTTTGGATTACCTGTTGTGACTTTGGTAGATGTGCCGGGATATCTTGCTGGAGTTGATCAGGAGCATCAGGGAATTATTCGGCATGGAGCTAAATTATTGTATGCCTACGCAACCGCTACGGTTCCTAAGATAACGGTAGTTTTACGTAAAGCTTTTGGTGGCGCTTATATTGCAATGGGGAGTAAAGATTTAGGAGCTGATGTTAATGCGGCGTGGCCTCAAGCTCAAATTGCAGTTTTAGCAGCTTCCGCGGCGGTACAAATTTTGCATGCAAAAAAAATAGCAGCTGCACCACAGGATGAACAAGCGCAGATGACTGCGGATTTAACTCAGCATTATGAAGAAACATTTTTAAATCCAACCGTTGCGGCGCAGGCTGGTTATATTGATGCAATTATTAAACCATCAGATACGCGTAAGTTTATTATTGATGCATTGGCAATTACCGCGTCAAAAATAGATCGTCAATTACCGCGCAAACACGGAAATATTCCTCTATAATTTTTGTAAAAAAAATACAAAAAAATTGTTTCTAAAGCCTCCCTGCTTTTTTTTTTGAGAGTATTGCAAGTGCGGGCCTTCTTGGTATACCATAGAAAATGAAACGTTACCTTGACTTTTACTAAGTCATTGATTTATGAATGATATGTTTGTTATTGTGTAACAAGGTATTATAATACCGTATGTTAAACGAAAGGGGGATGGTTTTTGGGTATTGGGTTGGTAAGTGGTATGTTATTAATCAATGGGAGAAAACAATGAAATTATTGCGAAGTAATGTAATGGTATGGTGTACATTTTTTATTGCGTTAAATGCACCGTTACTAGGTGATACTGCTGCTACAAAGTCGGCATTCAGTTCACGTATGGATGCGCTTAAAAGAGGTTTTTCGGCGCTTACGGGTAAGCAAGCTCCGGTAGATGAAACTGCTTCTGAGGTTGCAATTCAAACAGAATCTACACCTGAAGTTGTTGCAGAGAAAATTGAAGCTGTTGATCCTGCAAAAGTTGAAGTAAAAGTTAATATTCCTTCTTATTATATTAAGGAAGATGGTAAGTTTTCTGATATAGCTTGTGGTAGCACTCGCGATGGAAAGCTTGTTGTATATGCGTTAGATGAAAATGGCAAGCTCTTTAGCTTAGATTATAAAAGCACCGGAAAACCATGGGATGATTTTACGACAAAAGCATTGAGTGGTGTTGATTTAAAGTTTATAGCGATTTCACATTCCTCTGATGGCAACTTTGTTGCATTGGATGAAGAAGGTCGTCCTTATAGATTTAATCAACAAGAAAATGCTTGGATTGGTATGCCCTTTGTTATGGCTAAAGACGGTGGTGAAGAGCCAAGCTTTGAAGATATTGCAATCGCAAACGACCATGTAGTGTATGCTGTTGATGATAATCAATTATATTTTTTATCGGCAAAGGGTTGGGAATTACTTGATGATAATACTGCAAGTGTAGCTGCTTCTGTAGATGGTACACTTACGGTATTAAATCCTGAAGGTTATGCTTTTTTATATCAAGGTACAGATGAAGGTTGGAAAAAATTAAGTAGCGATAAGTTTGTTTCTATTGCTGCTGTTCGCAGAGATCTTGTTATGGCCCTTGATGCTCAATATGGCTTATGGCAAATGGAAGGTGAAGTATTAAAGCCAGCATTGGGTGAAAATGGTGAACAGGTAAGAGGGTTTGCCAAAATGGCTATTAATGCAATTGGTACCATTGCGGCTCTCGATGCTGATGGTGTTGCTTATCGTTCAGGCAATGAAGGTGTCAAGGTTGTAACAGAAACAGAAGTTATAACCAATGAAGATGGTTCAAAAGAAACGTTGGTGAGCGTGACTGTAGAACCAGCAACTGTTGATAAAAAGATTGAAAAACTTGATATGAAGAAATTCAAGGAACAAAAAACTAAGAAGCCTAAATCACGCCTTAAGGGTAAATTGAAAAAACAAAAAAGAGTTACCAAAAAGGGTGGTAAAAAAGTCAAAAAGGACAAAAAGGCTGGTAAGAAAATAGACAAAAAAGAGCAAAAGGCTAAAAAAGCTACAAAATCAAAGACGCCAAAGAAGGCAAGTAAAAAAGCTACCAAGAAAGTAGTTAAATCAAAAGATGTTAAAAAATCTGGTAAAAAAGTAGTTAAGTCAAAAGGCGCAAAAAAATCAGCTAAAAAAGCTACAAAATCAAAGACATCAAAGAAAGCAAGCAAAAAAGCTACCAAGAAAGTAGTTAAATCAAAAGATGTTAAAAAGTCTGCCAAAAAAGGCGTCAAGTCAAAAGGTGCTAAGAAGTCTACCAAGAAGGCAGAAAAAACAAAAACACCTAAGAAATCAGCTAAAAAAGCTACAAAATCAAAGACACCAAAGAAAGCAAGCAAAAAAGCTCCAGCAAAAGTAGTTGAACAAGAAGAAAAAGAAGTTGCTCCAGTTGAAGAAGAAACAAAAGAAGTTGCGTCAATTGAAGCAGGCGAAGCAGATGTACAAGAAGCTGGTGATAATCAAGAAAATTAATTGGTTATAAGCACAAAAAGATGCTACTGTGCCCCCGTTGAAAGATGGGGGCATTTATATTAGTTGGAGTGGTTATGAATATTCTTGGATTTTTGAAAATTAATAATTATGCTTTTATTTTTTTTCTGGCGAGTGTTTTTTGTTATAACAGTGTTATTGCATCTGGTATGTTGGTGTATATTGATGGGACATCCTCATCGGGTAAATCAACGGTATCGCGGTTGCTTATTGATGAGCTAAATAAGGATAGTATTAAACCATTTGAACATCGTTCTGATGATAATTTTGATAATTATGAATATAAAAAAAGTAAGGGGTTGTTGACTGATGATGAAGAGAGCGAAGCCTCAACGGTGGTGGAGGATGATAATGAAGATGACGATCCATTGGATGAGTATCTTTATTATTTAAAAGATCTTGTTCATGAAGGGAATAATGTTGTAGGGGAGGTTGCAATTCGCGATAAGGATGACATGCGCATATTTAAGCGCATATTGGGAAATAAGCAACGAAAGGTTATAGAACATTTTTATCTTGCCATGGTTTTTTGTCCATTAAAAGAAATTGTTCGTCGTGTTGAAAAGCGTAATCGATCCGGGGATAAAGACGAAAAGCGATCTATTTATCAGGCTGTTTGGCAGTTTGCACATATGTTTAAAGTGACAAAATGCAAAACAAAAAAAACGATCGATTCATATACTAAAAAAGATTTAGAAAAAATATTAAAATCACTTAAACAAGAATTGATTGTGGAAAATAAGAAAAAACATAAAAAGGATGAAAAAAAAGATGATATTGCAGATATTTTGACAACCATGCGCAAAGCGTTATCACCAAAAAAGGGCCGAGTTGCTTATTTAGAGCCTCGATTTGCACATGATCTGGTTGTTGTAAATAAAGGAAATAATGGTGCTCAGCAGATTGCAAAAATAATTTGTTCTGCGGTTAAGCAACATTCACCATCATTTTTTAAGAAGGTGGCTGCAAGTCGACCTGTTGCTGCTTTTGTTTAAAGCTTTGGTTTTATATGGTAAATGCATTGGGAATGTGTTGTATGCTATAGTTTGTTTCTGATCCAACGATAATGATGACGTCAAATCGTAAACTCATATTTTTTATAGCATGTGAAAGAATAAATGATGTTGCTGCGCGACCAATTCTGCGTTGTTTTGTAATGGTAATAGTTGCGCCGAGGTTGAAAGATGCTTGTTTTCGTGTTTTTACTTCAACAAAAACGATGCTTTGCTCTTTGCGAGCAACAATGTCTATTTCCCCAAGACGTACTTGGTAATTTTTAGTAATAATGGTAAAGCCTTGTTGTTCAAGCCATTTTGCTGCGAGCGCTTCACCTTGGTCTCCAAATAATCGTCTTGGGGTTATCATCGTTGTTAGCGTGTAAAAAGGTTAAAAACTAAATGTTTGTTTGTGTAAAAGTGCTTGTGCCATATGGGTAAATTGAGACTGAGGGAATTTTGTGGCAAGCACATTCATATTTTCTTTAACTAAAGCAATGTTGTGTTGTTTTTGTGCAAGTTGGCTTTCAAGGTACAAAAGGCGTGCTTCGAGTGCTGGATTTGAGGTGAGATACATGGTTTTAACGTGTGTTAGACGTTTTTTTGCAGCATCTAATTCACCTTTGCGTAGATAAAAATTAAATACATACAATTCCTTATCAATTAATTTTGACTCGCATGTTTTGTGAATATCTTTTACATCGTTTGAGTAGGCGTTAAATGATGGATACTCAAGATATTCTTTGCAGAGCTTGATTGTTTCTTCTGTTTGTGTTTGATCGCAATCGGTGCGGAGTGTTTGGTAAAATTTTGAAAGAATGGATTGATACTTTGCATATTCGGCACGTTTATCTGATGGATAAAAGCTGCTATAGTGATCGTATAATTCATACGCCGAAGGATATTTTCCTTCTTTAAAGTAAACTTCGGCTAGTAACAGTTTGTATTTTGCAATATCGGTACGATCAGGATTTTGTACGATAATTTTTTCAAGGTATTCAGCGGCAAGGTCATGTTTTTTTTGCTTTACAAAAGCAAGCGCCTTGGTGCGAAGCTCATCAAATGTTGGAGCTTCTTGTTTTTTTTGTTTTGCACATCCTGAAACAAGAAGTACCGTCCCAACGAGTATAATAGTTTGTAATGCTTTGGTTTCCATACTAATCCCTTATAATAAAATAAGCAGGTTATTAACACTGCCTTTATTGTAGACAAAAGGTGTAAAATGCCAAGTAATTATTATGAATGTGCAAATATAAATTATTGCTCAAAGCGTGACAGGGTGTTGTTTTTTCTGTAGACTAAAGTTCTGCTATTTTATTGGACAGGTTTGATGATTTGCTGTAAGGAATAAAAATATGGAACATAAAGATCAGATTCTTGATCATGATGGCGTGTCGTCTGCATTGAGTGAACATGAGGTTCGTTGCGAAAAAGTAAAAAATATGCAAGCTGCGGGTATTGACCCATGGCCATCGTATAAAAAAGTTTCGACAACGCTTTTGTCGGCTAAGGAAGATTTTGAAAAAAATCCAGAGCACGTACAAGAACAAGCTTTTGCGGGTCGTATTGTTGCTATGCGCGATCATGGAAAATCTTTTTTTGGCCATATTCAAGATCGCAGTGGTAAGGTGCAATTTTATCTTAAAAAAGATGAAGTTGGCGAGTCTGTCTTTGATTTTGTAAAACAATATATTGACCTTGGTGATATTGTTTGGATTAAGGGAAGTCTTTTTAAAACTAAAACCGGTGAAATAACCATTAAGGTTCAAGCATTTGAATTGTTGAGTAAATGTTTGCATCCATTGCCAGAAAAATTTCACGGATTAACGGATATTGAACAACGTTATCGACAACGTTATTTAGATTTGATGAGTAATCCAGAAAGCCGCGAAAAATTTCAGTGTCGTTCTCGGGTTATTCAGTCCATTCGAAATTTTTTATTGGATCGTGATTTTATGGAAGTTGAAACGCCGATGTTGCATACGCTTGCCGGCGGTGCTATCGCTCGGCCATTTGTGACGCACCATAATGCATATGATATTGATTTGTTTTTGCGTATTGCGCCTGAGCTGCATCTTAAACAATTGGTGATTGGTGGATTTGAACGTGTGTTTGAAATAAATCGTTGCTTCCGTAATGAAGGTGTTTCTACACGGCACAATCCTGAATTTACCACCATAGAATTGTACATGGCGCATGGTGATTATGAAACAGGCATGGAGCTTACTGAGCAATTGTTACAGTCTGTTGTTTTGCAAAATTTCCCATCAACAACGATTAATTTTCAAGGAAAAGAAATTAATTTTGCAGCGCCGTTTAAACGATTAACGCTTGAAGATTCTTTAATTGAAATTGGTGGATTAAAAGCCAATGAAATTACCCCTGATGCTATTGACGAAACCATTAAAAAATATAACGTACAAACGCCTCCCGGTGCAGGACATGGCATGAAGTTATTTGTTTTGTTTGAAGCATTGGTGGAAGGAGCTATTGTTCAGCCAACTTTTATTATTGGGCATCCAATTGAAGTTTCACCACTTGCAAAACGCGACACCAAAAATCCTGAAGTAACCGCACGTGCTGAGCTTTTTATTAACGGTATGGAATTTGCTAATTTGTATACCGAGCTTAATGATCCAATTGATCAGGCAGAACGCTTTAGAAATCAATCGCTGGCTAAAGCCGCTGGTGATGAAGAAGCTCACGTTTTTGATCGTGAATTTGTTCAGGCTTTGGAGTATGGGCTTCCACCAACAATTGGTTGTGGAATAGGAATTGATCGCCTGGTGATGTTGCTTACCAATACAACAACCATTAAGGATGTTATTCTTTTCCCAACACTTAAACCACTTAAAGAATAATGGAATTGCTGTCAAAGAGCACTTTGCAGCAATCGGTTTCTCATGAATGTACGTCGTGCGGGGATCTTCCCCGCACGACGGTTATCTATGGTAAAAAGTATCGATGGTTGCTCCCAGTTGTTGATATGGCGGTTGTTCGCAAGTTGGCGGTTGCGCATAGCGTAAGCATGCCGGTGGCACATGCGTTGTATCAGCGAGGATTTGAAGATACTCAAGCAATTAATGATTTTCTTTTTTGTACGTATGAAAAGGCGGTTGGCGATCCTGCGCAGCTTGCTGGCGCTGATGCTGCGACCGACCGTATCTTGCAGGCGATTACACGCAAGGAGAAAATATTAGTTTTTGGTGATTATGATGTGGATGGTATTACAGCCTCGGCTATGCTTGTTGCATCGTTAATTCCCCTTGGGGCGAATATCAATTATGTTATTCCATCGCGGCAAAAAGATGGCTATGGGTTATCGGTTGATGCTGTTTGCAAGGCGCATAAAAATAATTATACGCTTATTATTACCGTTGACAACGGTATTACGGCTCACGATGCGGCGCGTAAGGCGTTTGATTTGGGGATGGATCTGATCATTACGGACCATCACTTACCTCACGGCCAGCTTCCTCCGGCGGTAGCGATTATAAATCCTAACCTGCCGAATTGTGCATATCCGAACAAAGACCTTGCAGGGGTTGGTGTTATTTTTAAGGTTATTTGTTTGTTGTATAAAAAAGTTGGTATTACGACAATGCCACCTAAGTTATACGAGCTTTTAACATTGGGAACCGTTGCCGACGTTGTGCCGTTGGTTGGTGAAAATAGGTATTGGGTTCGGCATGGCCTTTGCGAAATTACACGCAATCCAAGTACTGCGTTTACTGCACTTGCATTAAATGTGAATATGATTAAATCATCGTATAACTCGCTTGATATTGGATTTATGATTGCGCCACAAATTAATGCGCTTGGCCGCATGAGTAATGCGCGGGATGCTGTCAAGTTTTTAATCAGTTCAGATCATAACGAAGTGTTGCGTATTGGTACCGTCCTTAAGCAAATGAATGAAGACCGAAAAAAGGTCGAACAGGAAATTTTCTATGAAATTGAAGCTGCTATTAGCAATAAAACCATAGATCTTGATAAGGAACCAATTATTGTTGCGGCGCATCATGATTGGCCTGCCGGTGTGATTGGATTAGTTGCTGGAAAATTAATGCAGAACTATGGTCGTCCGGTTTTTTTATTTCATATCGATCGAGATATTGCAAAAGGTTCGTGTCGATCTATTCCCGAATTTAATATTTTTAATGCACTTTCTGAGTGCCAAGATCTTTTAGTAAGTTTTGGTGGGCACGCCTGCGCTGCCGGGCTTAAGGTAAAGCTTAGTGCTATTCCTGAACTTAAAGCGCGGTTGAGTGCGTTATTGTTGAACGTTGTTGCGCATGAGAATTTGGTGCCTAAGATTGCTATTGATGCACAGATGCAGCTGCCTGAACTTACAAGCAAGTGCTGGCATGATTTGGAGCAATTAGAACCGTTTGGCAACCAAAATCCTCAGCCATTGTTTTGGTTGCAGCACGTGACGTTACTTAAGTCACCTGTTTTACTTAAAGATAAACATGTTAAATGTTTTATTTTTGCGGATGGTGTTATTAAACCAATTATCTTTTTTAATCGTCCTGACTTATTTTCATTTTTTATGCAGGTTGGCGATGCACCTTTTCATGTTGCAGCTTATGTTGTTAAAAATGAGTGGGATGGGTCTGTTCGTATAGAGTTACAGGGGGTTGATGTAGCAGTACCTTTAAAGGGTTAAGATCGTAGATTAAAGGTAAGGCGTATCGTAAAGTCTTGTGTGCTTATGCGCGCTGGAAGTGGCGGAAATGGGGCTGCAAGGGTTATATTTTTAATGACTAATGCATCAACGCTTGAGTTTCCGCTGGATTCTACAAGATTATAGTTAGCAAGTTTTCCGTATTTATCAATGGTCATGTCGATGAGCGTTGTGCCGCGCAGGTAGCGGAGCGTTGGATTTGATGCAAAATTTTGTCGCCATGCTTTTTGCAAATGGCTTGAAATGGCTTGTATGTAGGAACTATTTTTCATTTCTTCAAAAATCGTCAAGCATGGAGCGGGTTTTTTATCGTGTGTTGAGGGTATTGTAGCGTTTTGTGTTGTATTAAAAAATGATTTAGAGAGTGCAAGAATACTGCTTACTTGTGATTGTTTGGTACGATTTTGTTTTCTCGTAATTCCTTTTTTTATAATTCCGGCCTGAGCTGCAGGATCACACGCGTGTGATGTTGGTTCTGTAAATTCTGTTATGGGTGGCACATCTGTTGATTGTATTTCTTGTGGCGTATTATTTTTGTTTTCGCATGTTGCTATTGGTACAATCGTCGGTGGTTGGTAGGGCTCAAGGTCTGTTGTAAGGTCTTCAAATGTTTGAGCGGCCTGACGCATTGTTTCTGTTTTTTGATCTTCTTGTGCTGAGGTATTTTCGATTTCTTCGATAAGGCTATCAATGGTTACGGGAGTTTTTTCTGAAGGTGCTGAGAGTGTATTTGGGGTTTGATTGCATGCGATAATTTCGTGTGTTTGTTCGGTGGGTTGTTGATCAAGCGATGGAGTTTCTGGTAAGGATGTTGGGAGTGGTTCGGGTTCTGAGAACACAATACTATGATCGGCTTGTTTTTGCAGTGGCGGAAGCTCGTGTTGGGTGGTGGTGTGTTGTGTATAGTAGGGGAGCGCTAAAAACAACCCAAGTACCATGATATGCAGAATAAGTGAGATAAGAAGAGCTTGGTATATTTTTTTTATTTTATTGGGTGTGTTCATAGCGTCCTTATGGTTATCCATTAGTTATTTATCACGTAGAGGTTTCCTACAGGATTTTTTGGTGGTGTTATAAAACTGCCATGTTTTATTTTTTCTATATCTTTTTCTGAAAAACTGAGTACGAGGTAGTAATGGTTGACGGCGACAATTTTTTTATTCATGGGAAACATTAATTGTTGCGTGTGAGTATCCCATTCGCCATCGCAGAGCATATTTTCTTGTATGGGTATCAGCTGTTGTTCTGTATCTTTTTTGTGATAGAGTGTTGCGTGGAGTTTTTGTATTTTTTCTCCGCACCATTGCAAGGTAACGTTTGATATCGTGATGGGTTTTTTGCTTTTTATTGTCACGGTACCTGCCCATACCCAACGTTTTTGTGGCTTATTGTTAACGTGGTTGAGCGTGAAATCTTTCCATGTCGTTGAGGTGCTCAATGATAAAAAGGTTGGTAATGATGTTTGCGCAGCGGCTGCGGTTACCATAAGTACGACCAGTATGGGTAGTCGCATAATGAATATATTTTTTCCCCACATAGCAATCCTTCCTTCCTTTTTTTGATTGAGCTTGTTTTATAAGCTAGTAATAGCATAGCAAGGAAGGAGAGATAAATAAAAGCTTCGAGAATATTCTTTCTGGTTTTTTAGGATTAATAAACTAAAAGGTAAAAAATTGATTTTAAAATGACGGATGATATAGTACTTTTGTGTACAATAAATTCATATTTGCATTATTTATAAAATAAGCTATTCTATTTTTGTGGCTATTTGTGAGATAATAAAACATATTAGTGTAAAAAATGGAGATTTATTATGATTTCTTTAAAAAAAGGTCAATTAATAGGGTTATTTGCGATTTTCATCATTGGGACAAGTTCAGTTTTTGCAATGTCTGAGCGTAATCAAGTAACTCAGCAAGAGGAAATATCCTCTGAGAAAAAATTACCTCATGTTTCATTTATTTTGCCTGAAGAATATGAAAAACAAATGGGGGCGTTGGATGAACATGAAGAAGAATATGATTATGAGTATGATTATGAAGAGGAATATGAGTCATATGAACAGCATCATAGGCGCATTTTAAGGGAGGAATTTGAGCAATATAATAGACACATGCTAGAGGAATTGAACAAATTGACAGAAAGAGATCGTCAGGAAGTAAAAAGAATAAAGAATAACATGGCTTTTTCTTTAAACTGTTTTAAAATTAATATGAAAAAAAATTCACCCAAGATGAAAAAAATTATGAATTGCGTAGAATGGTTGTTAAAAAAAACAGGCTTTTTTATGTACATGCCGTTGTCATTGATTTTTTCTTATTGTTTTTTAGCGGAGGGTGAAGTTAAGGGTTCTTTTTGGGATATTTTTAAGGATCAACAAGTGCAAATTAAAAGTCATGTAGAAGATCATCCATACGGTATGGTCTTGCTACCGTTAATTTTAGGGTATTTTTTTTATAGAAAATAACTAAAAAATTATTTATAGATGATTTTATTGTTCCGGTTAAGGATTTATTTGTTTATATCTTTAACCGGAACTTTTTATTTTGTCTAATCACAGAAACTTATTACTTGTTGCTCTAACAAAAAATTATTTTTTTCTTCACATATTTTTGAAAGTAGTTTATAGTGAACCTACTGAAATATTTGTTCCAAAAATTATGGCGGGCCCATAGCTCAGTTGGTTAGAGCAGTCGGCTCATAACCGAAAGGTCTCTGGTTCAAGTCCAGGTGGGCCCACCATTCTAAGAAAAAAAATCACAACTACATTTTTAGCAAAGTGAGGTGCTCATGATGGGAAAGGTGCTGTGGCAAGGATTAAAAAGACTTGTTGAATATGACAAAGACATCATGCGCTTACACGGTGAGCTTGCATTGCTTGCTAAAAAATATCAGGACATAAAAGATCGTTGTGCATGTGTGCAAAATAAAAGAGAAACCCTTGATAGGGAATATAAGGATTTGGAAAAAGCTATTGCGGCAGGTGAGCTCGATGCTCGTTCGTTGCGTTCTGCTCAGCAAGCAAAGCAAGTACAACTTGATAGTGCGCAGAGTCAGCGAGAGGTGCAAGCATTAGAATCTGAATTGGCTCTCTTGTCAGAGCGATGCAAAATTGCTGAGGATGCTGTGCTTGTGTTATATCACAAACATGATGAATGTTCAAAGCAGCGTATGCAATGTGATAAAGACTTTGAAAATTCTCAGACAAAGGTGCTTGAAGAAGGGGATGTCTTTAAACGTGAGTATGACCGGCGGGTGCGAGATCTTGAGCAGTTTGAATTAGATCGGCAGACGTTATTTGCCCGTATTCCACCAGAGTGGGCTCAGAAATATGAGCGTATGCGCAAAAGTGTTGAAGATCCGATTGTTCCCGTTATCAATAATTGTTGCAGTTCTTGTTACTATGGGGTTCTTCACCATGATCTTTCGCAGTTAAAACGTCATATGATCGTTTCATGTCGTAATTGTTATCGTCTTTTGTATCTTGATGAACAAGAGGCGATTGAACTACAAAAAGCGTGTTTTTAACGCTATCGATAGAATGGTATGGAAAAACAACTTACATTATTTTCGAGTTCCCAAGAACCAAGTGTGGCGCGTATAGAGTTTTGGAATATACGCATCGATGGTGCGGCGCGCGGTAATCCGGGGCCTGCGGGAGCGGGGGTTGTTTTGCAGCGGCCAGGAATGCCTCCTGTTAATGGGGCTATTTATCTTGGAAACAAAACCAACAATCAGGCTGAATATATTGCACTTGCTTATGCATTGCACTTGGCTCATTTTTATCGTGAGCAAGAAGCGCAAAATGTGGATATTAAGCTTGTTATTTATTCTGATTCTCAATTATTAGTTCGACAAATGAACAAGGAATATCGGGTTAAAAATGAAAGTCTTGCACTTATAAAAAAAAATATTGATGCTCTGTTGTTGGGGTGGTCATATGCTTTTGTGCACGTAATGCGCGAAAATAATAAAGCCGCCGATGCTCTTGCAAATGAAGCTATTGATAAAAAAAAGAAAATACCTACCGATTTTTTAAAATTTCTGGCAGACTGTGGTCTTGTGCATTAGATATTTTTCATTTGTTATGAGGAATGGTATGTATTTTTTTTCTTATTGTTTTTTCATGATCATGTGTACCTTTTGTGGGGTGTCTGCCACGGGTATTGCGTCCCTTAATCAATCGTTAGTTTCTAAGAAGATCAACACAGACGTTGCTGTGGAAAAAAAGTTTGGCGGAAAAGCAGAGGAATATGCGGCTAAAGGGCATTATTATATTCGTGTTTTGGTTGAAGAGCATCCGCAAAAAGCAACGGTAGACTTTGAATTATCTGCGCCGGGCGGCTTTGTTCTTGAAAGTCCAGCGCATTCTAGAATTACTGCACTTTTTAATGTTACAAAGGCGTGTATACAGGTAAAAGATGGTGTGTTACATTTAGTATGTCAGGATGGGAATGTTCGCAAAATTAAGCATAATGATATTGAAATTTGTGCTCCAGGTAAGACAATTGAGCTCAATGGTTTTTCTTATCAGGGAAGTGTGCGTATTGTGCAAGATGTGGTAAGTAAGAAATTATGTGTTATTAATACGTTAGATATTGAAGATTATTTATATTCAGTTTTGCGCTATGAAAGTATTCCTTATTGGCCGCTTGAGGCGCATAAAGTGCAAGCGGTTACTTCACGTACTTATGCAGCATATCATATGCGTCAAGCTCGTACCCAAAAAAATCCACTTCCTTATGATATAAAAAATACAACAAAACATCAGGTGTATAATGGTGTGCACTCTTCTGAGCATCTTCGCCAGGCGGTTGAACAAACAAAGGGAATGGTATTGACTTATCGTGGAGCAATAGCGCTTACGATGTTTGATATTTGCTGCGGGGGAATTGTTCCTGGTTTATTAAAATCATGCGATTTGACCAAGCCCTATTTGTGCAGAAAAACTGCATGTACCTATTGCAAAGGCAGTCCTCATTATGCGTGGAAGGAGAGTCTTTCGGCTGATGAAATGTTAACGTTATTAAAAAAACATGAAGTGTGTAATAAGCTACTTGGGCGATTTGGTGATGTATTGCTTGACATGACGGTTATTTCAAAAGATCGAGCAGGAATTGCTTATCGAGTAAAATGTGTTGGGCGGCGTCGATCTGTTTTGTTGCCAGCAAGTAGTGTAAAGGCTGCTCTTGGAAAACGACTTAAAAGTTTTGCGTTTTCTATAAAAAAAGAAGGTAAAGCATTTGTTATTCAGGGGCGTGGAAACAGCCATTTTAAGGGGCTTTGTCAGTTGGGGGCAAAAAAGATGGTTGATCAAGGGAAATCATTTAAGGAGGTGCTCAGGTTTTATTTTCCTGGGACAACATTGTGCCGATTACGTTAAGGATTGGGTATGCCTGGATATAGAAAGCATCTGCAAGGAGGGGTTGTTGCTTTTGCTCTTGGATATATTGCCATTTCTCACTATAGCCAAGTAAGTCGTACGATTCCAGGTTTTTTGTTGTTACTGGCTAGTACTTTATTTGGTTCATTGTTTCCTGATCTTGATGTTACGAGTAAGATTCAACGTATTTTTTATCGTGGAACCGTTGGCGCTTTTTTGTTTCTTGTTGTAACAATGCAGCATTATGCTCTTTTATTCCTATCGTTATTAGCTTTATTTATAGGCTTATTACGTCATAGGACGTTGTTGCACGATATTTTTTTTGTTACATTGTTTCCATGTGTAATTTGTTACTCTGTGTCATCTTTTGTGCGAGATTTTCACCTTGTGGTACTATTAGGCCTTTTTTTTATTTTCGGTGCTTGGTCCCATTTATTCCTTGATTTTGGGGTGTTTCGTCGTAAAAAAAAACGTAAAAAAGCATAATATTCTTGATTGTGTTTTGCAGGGGGCGTTTGTTTTTATGTTATGGGTGTTTTATACTATCTCTAATATACACTTGATTGTTCTGAATGTGTTAAACATGGAATAAGTAGGTGTTTTGTTGAGATCTATAAATATTCTATTTTCATGGAGGTTATTATGAAAATGTTTTCACGATTACGCTGTGCGTATGTTTTTATTCCTTTTTTGGTGGTGTCTTCAATGCAGATTTCTTCTGTGTCGGCTTTTAAAAGTTACAAAGATAAGATTTCTTGGGATCATACTTGTGAATCTACGATAAAAATTCAATTGCCAAAAATTTTTGCAGCCCATTTTGCTTCATCGGAAGTTATGGATGCTTGTCAGAATATTATGAGCAACGTTAGGCCATTGTTAAAAGAAGCAAGGCCGACATATTCATATCATGGAGGCATTTCATGGTTTAAGTCTGCGGTTAATACTATTGTTGATGAGTTGCGTAATCATGAATCTCGTATTCAGATTACTGATAAAAAATCGTATGATATTGTGAAGCAATGGCATGAATTTTTAAATGGAGCCTTAAGGCGTGCATTTTTTCATAATGTTCGCGTTCAACATGAACAATTTAATACTTATTTGAATGCGATTCAAACAAAGATTCAGGCATATGATGTGCGCATACAGTATCGTACGGTTTGTGAAAGTGTAGCAACAATCAATGGATACCTTGGGGCTATTAATGCGCTTTCGAAATCTGATCCTACCAAGCTGAACAAGGACCAGTATCATTATTTAAGTAAGTTTCCAGCAAAACAAAAGTATTTTAATGATGATATTAACACCTTGGTCAATATTGAATCTCAATTTGAAGAGTTTAAGAAATGTGGAGAGGATTATCGCAATAAATTAGTGCGTTTATCTCAAGAATTGCGATCAGAAATAGAAACGTTATTTTCTGGTACAATAGAGCTTCCTGAACAAGCAACTCCTGCGGTTGAGAATTTAACAAAATTATTACAGGGACTTGAAGGCGATTCATTAGTAGTGTGTATTACAAATGAATTTAAAAAACGTATTGCACCATTAACGAGCGAAAAAAAATCAATAGAATCTTTAAGTACTGGTACGGTAGCCGCTGCGGTTAATGATGCAGGTTTTTTTATCACATCTGTTGTTGAAGCATTATTGAATAATAAATCTACGATGGATGAAAATAAAAAGAAAGATTGTTTAAGTGCTGTAGTCTGTTGCGCAAAGGAATTGCAGACCATTGATAGTACATTTAAACGTTATCATGATGGGTTGGTGTATACCATGAATCAGTTGATATATTGTATTGCAGAAGTTTCTGTCACTGAAAAACCTTATGTTTCATTTGCTATTCCTAAAGAACCGATGATTGAAGTTGAAGCTCCTGTTATCGAAAAGCCAGAGCTTAAAGTTGAAACTCCTGTTATTGATGAACCAATCGTTACAATAGATACAGCAAAAGAGCCAGAAGTTCAAATAATAGTTGAAACTCCAACTTTTCACGAGCCAGTTATAAAGGAAGCTGTTCCATCAACATTTGATAAACAAGATGAAATAAGTAAAAATTTTGAAAAATATGCACAAGAATATGTTAATAAAAAATCTTCTTGGTTGAAATTTTGGTAAATAACTTTTACGACATGCAGATTAGATAAGATATGTAGATATAACTTGGGTGGGTTCACGATCGGGACGCTGTGGCTATACATAGCGTCCCGATCGTGGCTTTTTAGGCTTTTATTTGAGCATAATAAGCGCGCTTATGGGGAGTATTAGGTAGAAAGCAAAAGGCCATAATACTTCTTGGCGTACAATAAATTGGTATATTTTTCTGAAAATGAGTGTAGCCAGCATGGTTGCGGCGATGATGCTTGTTAAGGTATAGGGAGCCATGAGGATTTCTCTGGTTGCAGATTCGTTGTAAATAATGCCGTTATAAATCCCATGAACACAAAATGCAGCGATAAGGAGGGGGAGTTGTATCAAAAAAGAAAATTCAAATGATCGCTTAGGGCTTAGGTTAAGCCAGCGGCTTGTTGTGTAGGTTATACCAAATCGAGAAATTCCGGGTAGTAAAAATGCGCAAGCTTGTACAAGGCCAATGATCCATGCTTTGCAAGGTGTGCATGGTTTGTAGGTTTTAGGCGTGCGCTTGCAGGCGATAAGCGAAAGTAAGATGAGTGCATTACCGCTCATTCCCCATATTAAAAGTGTGGCATATGAAATAGGGAGAGGTGCTTCTTTTAATGCGATTGTTATGTGTTTTTTGAGTAAGTAGGCAATTGGCATGCTGCTCAACGCAATGGTTGTCAAAAGTGTTATTTTTTTTATTATGGTATAGAGCATTTTTGTTGCTAGGTGAGCGTTTGTGAGCTTATGGGTTAGTGAAAAATAGATCCTGCGGGTAAGTGGGTACCATGTGGGAAAAAAGGTTACCAGTATAATGATAATCATGGGGCCGTGTAAAAAATGATCAAATGCTTCAGATATTGGGGCATTTGTGGCGTTTAAAAGCAAGGTAGCAAGCATAACATGGCTTGAGCTGCTTATAGGAAGTGTTTCGGCTATGATTTGAACGCAGGCTATAATGGCATAATACATACAAAAGTCTCCTTTTTGGGGAATAGGTGCTTTTAAGTTGTTGCTTGGTGTGATGCGTTTAGTATACGTTTTTTTACTGGATGATGGAATAGGGGAGTAAAGTCGGGTGATTTTTGGTGTTTATACGAATTTATAGCGTTCTCAAAAATCTATGGTATGCTGGGTGGACTTGACGATTAATAATAGTTTAGACAATAGAGGGCTGTTATTTTAAACAGTCTTTGTTTGATTGAATGTATTTGAGGTTTTTTATGAATAAAGAATTACAACAGCACAAAATTATTGTTCCGCCGCATTCAAAGCACTATCAATTGTTAGATAGTGGTGCTGGCTTAAAAGTTGAACGCTTTGGTTGCAACACGATTATTCGTCCTGATAGCAATTGTGTTTGGAATCAGCAGATGGTTAAGGATAATACCTGGACGCATGTTGATGCTCGCCTTGAAAAGGGTGAACAGGGGAAGATGGAATGGAAAAAGCATAAAAGTTTTAAGGACGAGTGGACATTCACCTTTGATCACGGACTCAAAGAAGGCTTGTGTGACAAAAAGCTTGTTTTTTCTTTGCGATTAAGTGGCGCAAGCAAGAATATTGGTATATTTCCAGAGCAGGCTGCTAACTGGGAATGGATTATGAAACGAGTTTGTGCGGCAGATAATAAACCATCGGTGCTCAATTTGTTTGGCTATACTGGTGGGGCAACATTGGCGGCGGCGGCGGCGGGAGCGCACGTATGCCATGTTGATTCATCACAGCCAGCGGTAACGTGGGCGAAAAAAAATCAAAAATTGAGTAATATGCAGGATGCGCCTATTCGTTGGATTGTTGACGACTGCACTGATTTTGTTGCTCGTGAAATTCGCCGTGGGGTGCGTTACGATGCGTTGATTATGGATCCGCCGGCATTTGGAAGAGATCAAAAAGGGAATGCGTTTGAATTTGAAAAGCATATTTTAAAACTTCTTGGGTTGTGCAAAAAGGTTCTTGTGCAAGATCCTTTGTTTGTGGTGTTTAATGGCTATAGCATGGGATATAGTGCAACTATTTTGAAAAATTTATTGGGAGATATTTTTCCCGGTAAGGTTATTGAGTTTGGCGAATTGCATCTTGCTGAGCAGGGAGCGCGTCGTAATCTTCCGTGCAGTTTATTTGCACGATTTGAACGTCAATAAGTTGTTTTGTTTTAGAAAAAATAAAATCGGCGAAGTTTTTTTAAGGTTCGCCGATTTTATTTAAAAATGTACTTATTGAGCTAAATACTGCTCAAGGATTCTAAGGTCCGGGTGGATGTTATGTATGTCTTGAATGAATTGTTCAAAGTTCAATTGATCTCCTTGTTTATTATTTTTAATTGCGTTGACACATTGCTGACCAATCTCTGCATCATTGATAAGAATATTAAAGGTAATTGCGCATGCGTTATCATGAAGTGCAATACTCCAAAATGATGATATTGGTGCGTTGGGTTGAATTTTATTATTGTTTGGTGAACATCGCTCATCATGACTATGAACATCCCGTGCAATCATTGCATTTATTGGCATGCGGTTAGCATCATTATTATTTGAGTTTGCAGAATCGCTTAGTCCTTGAATGCTAAAAATACCCATTAAAATATTTTTTTGCATAGTGTATTCAGCATCATTATTATAGTGTTGAGCTAAAAAACCATGAAAAAGTGTGTTGATAAGAGGTTTTTGGTTTGTTATAGATGGATTTTCAAATGTGCCATTAACTGCAACAAAAAAATCAAGCGCTATATTGTTTTGTGTTATGATAGTTGCAAGGTCTGTGGTAGTCGTTTTTAGGAGACTTGCAAGCTCATTAATGAGTGATTGTGGTATGTGCTGATAAAAGTGTTGGTTAAGCTCAATGGAAATGAGTCGTTTTTTTAGTTCGTAAGGTTCTCCATAAACGCCAAATGCCGGAATATTTTTATAAAGACTGTAAATCCAATTTGGGATTGTTAAACGGCTTTCTGCATTGAAGGTCAGATGCAACTGTTCTTGTCGTGCTTGCTTGGAAAGTGTAGTAAACAACCCTTCACTCTCTGGATATGTAATAGTGGGGCGTATTTGAGCACTTAAGGATAAAAAGTTTAATGCCATTATGCACACCATTAAACTTATGCTTTTTGTTTTTTTTGTAGGCATAGAAGTACTCCTTTTTAGCAATTTATTTTTGCGTGAGCCATTTTTGATGTGGTTCTAATTCCTCTATTGCTTCTTGTACAGTTGTTAACGCCTTGTTGCATTCTTCATTAAGTGTTGTATAGAGTTTGTTAAGATCTTCGCCATGCGTGTGTGCGCAGTTATGTTCATTAATGTGGTTAATGCATTTGTGCGTTGTTCCATTAAGGCGCTTGAGGCGTTCTACGGTGTCTGTTATTTGTTTTGTAAGGTTAGCGTGGGAAATTTCATCGTTAATTATATTATGTGATTCAGCGGCGGCGATAAGATTGTTTAAAAATGTTATTGCTATTTTGGTTCGTCTTTCTACAGAGTACACGGCATCAAGACACGGAGTTTTTTTCAAAAAACTCCGTGCAAGTCTATTCCAACCCTTGGGAGTTTCCGAATGATTTTTAATTTTTTTCGTTATTGTGAGTAATCCTTTTAAGTCGTTTGTACAATCACTACTGATTGCGATTATTTCTGACATGCTTTCTTGGTGACGGTTTTTTTGGTTATCAAGATGTGTGTTTGCAAAGGTTTGTGGCATACACGCAGACATCATTGTAAGCATGCTGAGTAATAGATTTTTTTTATTCATGATTTTCTCCTTTAAAATATAATTTACATTAAAATCGTGGACCTTTTTCATTTTCTTTTTTGGTATTCCAACGAATTGATGGATTTGGTTTATGTTTTGTTCGTTGCGCTTTTTGGCGTGTAGCGCTGGCGTCAATGTTTTGTTGTGTCATATTTTCCCAGGTTTTTTCTGGGTTATTGGGTGTTGCATGTTTTTTGAGTTTTTGAGCTTTGAGTATTTTAGATTTTCCCATTATAGGCCTCCTTTTTATGGGTTTATAACTACTATTCCTATGTTTAGCGTAGTAAATATTATTGCAAATAGTCAATAGTATTTAATGCTTGATTCTTTTTTTTGATGAAAATTATTGTTTTTTGAGTAAAAAGATTAAAAAAAAGTGAAAAAACGCTTGCTTCTTATTTTTTTAGAAGGTATAATTCTTTTACAAAATTTGACATGTCTTTTTAGTGAGATTTTGAGATAAGCTTTTTTTGAAAAAATGATAAAAAAAATTAAAAAAAAGCTTGAAACTTTTAAAATAAACAAGTACAATGATCTCACAAAATGACGAAGACAATTTGATGAGAACGCTGAGAGGCGTGGGGGATTGA
>LBTY01000006.1 GCA_000992305.1 candidate division TM6 bacterium GW2011_GWF2_38_10 | reverse complement strand
CCTGCCCGCTCATGCCCATGGCACGACAAACGAGCATCTGTCGTCACCGCCTTACCCAAGTCATGCATCAGTGCTGCACACAATAGCATTAATTTCTCATCTTCTGCAGATAACGTATTCCAGGCCTGATAATGCTCATAACAAGCTGCCGCATCAAGTGTTTGCATGGTATGTTCAAAAGCACTTCCTTCTGGATGATAATCCGGACGTTGCTGTATTATAATAAGCGCATACAACTCAGGAAAAATTTCTTTAAGCCGCCCTATCGACAAAAGCCAGCGAAATCCCAATGATGGAGCTCGAGATTTTAGTAAAAGCTTTTTTATTTCTTCATAAATTCGCTCTTTTGCAATAGGAACATTCCTAACCTGATCAACAAAACTCATGCGGGCGCAAAGCGCATTTAAAGCCTCCGTTGGTTGCATTTCAAATCGTCCAATAAATTGCATAACACGAAAAAATCGCAATGGATCATCACAAAATAATTGATCATCAATAGCTGCCAATCGCTTTGCCGCAATATCCGCAAGCCCACCATAAAAATCAATAATGCTCATTGACTCAACAGGATCAATCCCCTTATCAATCAATGCACACACTTGATGCATATCAACTGCTAATGCGTTCATGGTTAAATCACGACGGCGACAAGCATCTTTAAGCGTCATTGAGGGATCAATAATAACCTCTGGCTTGCGCCCTTTGCTATCTTTCCGAGGCAATGACCAATCGATATCACATCCATCAACACGAATAACCCCAAATTGTTTTCCCACTTCTCTAACATGCCCAAACAAAGATAATGTTACAACAAGATCATCAAGAGCTATCGAATGGACCTCAATATCAATATCTTTTACTTCGTAACGTAAAACCAAATCTCGAACGGCCCCGCCCACCATATAAGCCTTGCCACCTTTTTGGCCAATTGCATTAATAATTGGAGCGATCGCCTGGCATACTTCAATAAATTTTTTTTTATAATCCATACCTTCCCACTCCATCTATAACTTTCACGATGATAAAATTGACAATACCCAAAAGCTTTTTTACAATCAATGCATATAACGCGAAAATATATTATCACTTATAATAACATGATGAAGCAATAAAAATACTTTTTGTCTGAAATAATAAAGAAAAAAATCGCAAAAATGGAGTTCTAGTCCATGTATAAAAAACACGAGCATATTCATTTTATGGGAATTGGTGGAATCGGCATGAGCGGTATTGCAGAAATTCTTAGGCTCCAAGGATATACCGTTACAGGATGCGACACCACAAGTAACAACAAAACCATAGATCATCTCAAAAAAATAGGCTGTAGCATTGCCCAAACCCATGATAAAAGCCACATTATCGATGCCGACGTTTTAGTATACTCCTCAGCCGTTGATCACAACAACCCAGAAGTACAAGCCGCGCTTGAAAAAGGCATTCCCGTAATCCCTCGCGCCCTTATGCTTGCAGAACTCATGCGAACCAAATATAGCATTGCCGTCTCCGGAGCTCATGGAAAAACAACCACAACCTCATTGATTTCGCATATTTTTATAGAAGCACCCTACAACCCAACAGTAATTGTTGGCGGTGTTTTAAAAAATATTAACAATAACGCCCAACTTGGCAATAGCGATATTCTCATTGCAGAAGCTGATGAAAGTGATCGCTCACTCCTGTATCTTAATCCTACAATGGCCGTAGTCACCAACATTGATGCTGAACATCTTGATACCTATAAAGACATTGAAGATATAAAAAATACCTTTAAAAACTTTTTAGCCCGACTTCCTTTTTATGGCAAAGCTATTTTATGCATTGACGATCCGCACATTCAATCAATACTTCCGCTGCCCCACATCAATGTTGTAAAATATGGATTAGATGAAGAAAAAGCTGATTTGCTCGGTGAAATATGCGAACTCAATCCAACAAATTCTGTTTTTACTATGTACACCAATAAAATTGACCACCTTACGCAAAAAAGAGTAAAACGTCTTTTAGGAACGGTAACCATTAACATTCCAGGCATCCATAACGTACTTAATGCACTTGCAGCAACCGCTCTTTGCATGGAATTTGATATGCCATTCATTACAATCGCAACAGCGCTCGCCTCATTCAAAGGAGTAGAACGTCGATTTGAATTTAAAGGGGCATTTAAAGGCATTGAAGTATTTGATGACTATGGCCACCATCCAACAGAGATAAAAAACACCCTTATGATTGCACACAAACGCAAAAAAAATAAACTTCATGTTATTTTTCAACCACATCGTTACTCAAGAACACAAAAATTATGGGATGAATTTATTGCTGTTTTTGCTCATTCCTCACACAATTATAGCATTGACTCTTTAACCATAGCTGATATTTACCCAGCAAGTGAACAACCTATTCCTGATATTACAAGCGAAAAGCTTGTTAGCGCCATCAAAATACACAACAAAAATCTCGATGTTACCTACGCACCATCATATGATTCAATTGTCAAAAACATAACAACGAACTTAGCCGACGGTGATATGGTTATAACTATCGGCGCAGGGAAAATAAACAAAGTTGGAGAAGAATTACTTGCAATACACAAGGACCTGTAATATTTACAATAACTCAAAAGCTAACCATATACCTTAATGAGAAGACAACAACTCATTCGGATGACAATAAAGCGGATAATGTAGTGGATTATAAAGGTTGTAAGCCCAATCACGTCCTTGCCAAATTTCAATTAAAAAATCCTTCGCAGTATTTTTATATTTGCGATGTCCATACTTTATAGAAAGCTGCTCCAGGGCTTTTTCCTTGGGCAGCTTCATTTGATCAAGCACCCATAATGCCGAAACCTCTCCAGTTCGATCAGCTCCACCAACACAATGAACTAAAATCGGTCGTGGCACACTATCAAATAATGTAAGAATAGTAATAAGATCCTGACGACTTGTAAGATAAACAGCACTCATGGATAGTAAAAAACTTGCTACACCCAAGCGCTGAGCAACCGCAGCCTCTTTCTCCCAGCACTGGCAAGGCCCTTTGCCGCGTAAATTAATAAGTGTTTTAATGCCATATCGCTTGAGATAATATGCTAACGAATCAGGAGACAATTGCTGCGATCTATAAAAAACCCCTTTCTCAACAACAAAAAAATTATCAAATGTTGCTTGAATGTCATCTCTATTTTTTTTATTAAAAGAAGCTAGCGAATCCAAAAATCCTGCAAAACACATTGGCATGGTGATCAACACCAACAGTATAGCAATGTATTTTATTGACATATCCCCCTCCCCAGAATAAACGTCAACCCAAAAAACTATTTTGTACTATATCATTTTCTTGCCTTTTTCCTCACCATTTTGCTACGGTTTATGGGCAGACAATCCTTATTTATTTATTACAAGTATAAATAAAAAGAGTATAAAAAATGAAGTATTTACAAAAATTAGTCAATTGCCTTCCCCCTGTACTTATGTTACTCATAATCATAATGAGCACTTCTGGATGCGCAAAATATCGCATGCAGCAAATTAAAAAACAAACAACAGTATCAGTAAAAAACCATTTTGAATCAGAAAAACTCATAGTTTCTACAAAATTATTACTACAAGCTCAACGAAAAGAATTTTTAGAAAATTATGTTATTCTTCATATGAATATTACCAATAAAACGAACACCCCCCTCACCCTCAAAGGTGAAGACATAACACTAGAACTTGCCACACTTGCCCAAATAAAAAAAGATAATCCACGACTTTTTGTACAAAACTTTATACCATGTTTTAGTATTACAGCATTAAGTTTCTTTTTTTGGTGGCAATTTATTATTCCAAGCGCTTGTTTGCTGGGCGCTCTTGGATGCCAAAAAAGTTTCTTTGATCACGAAAAAAGCACAAAAAAAATAGCTGACAATATCATTGAAAAATACCAAGAAAAAATAATCAAGCCTCATAGTTCTCTTAACGTTATCCTAATTATCAATAAAAAAACATACTCACCATCATTTCATATAACACTTTATGAAGATCCCAACACATCCATCACCATACCAATTCTTATGACGGCAAGGAGTAATCATGATTTCATTGTCTCGTAATCAACCTACTCCATTTCTCCTTTTTGTATTACTTTCATTTCTGACAAGCACTCCCACTCTATATGCAAAAAAATATCACACTTTTACCCACAATGATAACGATATTATTATGGTTATTCGCCCTTTACATAGCCACGAAATTAAAAAAAAATTACATTGCCACAACCCTATAAAACTCTCGTCTATTACAATGCATTACGCGGCACTTGAAATAACAATAACAAATAAATCATCAACCCCTCTTATCATAGATAAAAATACCATAGGACTTCCAATCCAAAACACCCTACGATTTCAAAAAAAAATGTCGACAACTCCGTTAATCATTCCCCTCCTCACAACGCTCGCCAGCACAGCCCTTTTAATAACAGGCATAGGTTTTGCAACAATTCCAAGTATTATTGCAGGAACAACCCTCGGCATTACAGCACTTAATGTTGGAACGACGCAAAAAAACACAATACACCTCAAAAAAATAGAGCAACATTTACTTGATGATGTTCACCCTACTGAAATAGCCCAATTTCAACAATGCAAAAAAATACTTTTTATTCCGCGAAAAAAACTCAAAAAAGAATTTATTGTTTCATGGTATCATCCTTATCCAACAATAAAAAAAAGCATTACCGTCAAGCTATAAAGCATTTTACTCCAACAAAACGCCCAATGTTACAATTTCAAACAAATATTCTTAATCTTGTTTTTTTTATTAAACAAAACTAAGATTAATCTCAACACTTAAAATACCACACACCCCTTACGTACTTAAAACCCTCTAAAAAAAAGGAGTTCTCCATGCTAACAACACACAAAACATTCTTGGCAACTGTTTTTTATATTACGCTTATCGGACTTAACACAAGTACTATAACGCTTTGCGCCGCCTCTAAGCATAATGCAACCAAAAAGCAGACAACCACAAAACAAACAGCCACCCAAGCAAAAATTTCTACAAAAACCACCAATACCCAAGTCCCTAAAATAATAGAACCTACACCTCAGCCAGATATCATGTTTAATGAAAAAGAAATTGAACCAGTAATTGAAGCGCTTATTGCCGATACAGAAACTCTCATAAATCAAGAAATTCCAGAATTAACAACCACTACAGATAATAAACCATTCATTAAAAACTGGTTAACTAATAAAAACATATATTTAACTCTTGGAGCATTGTTCATTATTGCTGAATTAATTATCTTCGCAACCTCAACACCCAAAGAAACACCCCAAGATATTCCTAGTAACGATCCAAACCAACGATTGGGCAAAATTGCTCAAAAACTCAGAATTTCCTCTTCAGCACTCCAAGCATTCTGCAACTGCAATGGCATACGCTCTGCAAAAGATACTCCAATAACCCATCATGCCAACACGATAACAATCAAAGATGTAAAAAAATTAGAAGAAATATTCGGTTATAAAGCAGAATAAATTCCAAAAACACTTAATATAATATTTCTAATAGAACTTAAGGTCGGATTTTATACTATTAAGATATATTTTCCGGCTTTTTCACAAAAGCCCTCCTAGCGTTTGTTTTTATATAAGATGTCTTTAAAATTATACATGATCCCTCGTCAATAAAACAAAAACCAAGGGGATCTATATAATCATCTTATTAATCATACGCATAATCAGTATGCGTACTACTATGAGGGCTCTTTATTATGTTTATACATAAGAAACCGGTCTTTGCTTTATTACTCGCTACGTTAACCTATTCTCAATTCAATCAAATGCTCAAAGCAACGACGCAAATTATACCAATTATCGACGTTGTTCAACCTAAAGAAGAAGAATTTTTGCAAAACTCATTACCTCAACCAGAGCCAATTCAACAACAAGAAGAAACTACAACCACCACGCTTGTAATCCCCCAAGATGAAACTGTTGCAACAGCTTCAACACTAACAACCAAACAAAAAGTACTTATTGGCGCAGGGATTGTAGCCACGGCAGCATGCTTGGCTGGTGCAGGATATCTTGTAAAAAACAAAATTCCATTTCTAAAAAACAAAAAAAATAAATACGATGATTCGGATAAAAACTCATTACCAATCATTCCAAGCTATCAAGAACAAGATCAGCCAAATAATGATATACCAGAACAAGATATAGAAATTCCTAACAATGATAATGAAATTTCATCTCCATCTGAATATGAAGATCAAGAATCTCAATGCTCATTAAATTCAGCAAATCAAAATGAATCACCCAAAGTATCACAAGACAATCTTGCAACACAAGCACAATTACCATTAGAAAGCTTAGAAAATTGCGTTAAAACGCTAGAAAAAATAAGTAATAAATTAGACCATATAAAAATTGTAGATCAATCACAATTTAAACAACAACTCAACGCTCAAAAAACTAATAACAACAATATAAAACAAAATAAAAATATAGATGAAAAAGCTATCGCTCAAAAAGATTCATTTATTAAAACATGGTGGACAAAAATACGTAATGCATGCAGCAAATTAAGAGAAGATAAAGAAACTACATTACAAAAACAAAACACAAAAACAAAAACTTCTTACCAAACAAAACCAACGAAAAAAAATCACAAGAATATAATTAAAAAAATACACAACTATAAAGAATGGCAAAAAGGTATTCAAGAGAAAAAAGCCATAGCACAACAACGCCAACAAGCCCATAAAATTAAAAATTCAATAAAACCACCAGTAGAAAAATTGGAATCCAAACCTTACACCATTCATGAATTAGCAAAAAAAATTGGCGTAACAACCAATGCATTAGAAAAAGCTTGCCAACAACGAAGCATACTATCAACTCAAAATAAAAAAATTAATCACCACTTTAATAAAGTATCAGCGGCGAATGCTCAAACTCTTTACAACGAACTACATTAGACTCATAAGTCCTTTTATTTTATAGGGTAGTGTCTTATATGGACACAAACGTAAGATATGTCGACCAATCTTTTTTGGTCGACATATCTGTTTTTTAAGGTAGAATTTGCAATAGCTAAAGCATTTATTTTGTGTTTTATAAAAGGAGACTCGATGAATACACCAAAAAAAGTATGTTCTTCACACATACCCAACACCAACACAACTAAAAAAATAACTGCCCCCTGGTATATCCATATTCTACCTCCGTCACTACTCGCCCTTTTAACCACGCTTTTTTATCTCCCATCTCTTCACTATCCCTTTCAGTTTGATGATATTGCAAATATATCTAAAAAATTTTATATACGATTTGATAATCCACTCGAACGCTGGTGGAGAGGCCCTCGCTGGCTGGGCGATCTTATTAATCGCATTAACTACATCATGGGACAATTTGACCCGTTTATTTACAGAATTACCAATCTCGCAATTCACATCACCGCCGGCTTACTTGTCTATTTCTTAATAAAAAAATTATGCTCACTTACAAAACCAACAACCTTTATGCACAACAATGCAACCCTCATTGCATTTGTAACTGCTGCTCTTTTTTTATTGCACCCCGTACAAACGCAAACCGTTTCGTATGTTATTCAAGCACGCGTAGAAGGTCTTGGCAGCCTCATGGTTATCGCCCTTGCATACCTTTTCACCCTTGCAGCAACCCACCATAATCAATGGCTCAAAACACTTTATACCATACTTCTTTTTGCGGTAGGGCTTTTGGCGTGGGGCAGCAAGGAACTTATTATTGTTACCCCTTTTTTACTTGCACTCATTACCTGGTTTTTTATTGCCGACACCACATGGAAAAAATGCAAAAACCAACTTTTTCTTTTAGGATCATTTAGCATCTACTTCTTTGGTCTTGCGCTCCATTATCTCACAACAAAATTCACCATCAACACCATAGCATTAAAACAAGTAGCTGGTAACAATAGTGGAAATATCCTCACATCTCATGCCTACGATGTTATAACCCCTTTTCAATTTTTAATCTCTCAATTTAAAGTAGTTCTTCACTATATTTGGATGTTTTTTTGGCCCGTTGGAACAAGTGTTGAATACGATTGGCGCCTTGCAAAAAGTTTTTTTGACCTTGATAGTTTTGTACCATTTCTCCTTCTTGCAACACTTTATACCTTTATCATTTTTGCCTGCATCAAAAAAAGAAATACGCTCTTATCATTTGGTTTTTTATGGTTCTTAATCTGCGTTGCACCTCGCTCAAGTATTATTCCTTCTCCTGAACTTGTATGCGATTACAAAACCTACTTAGCCTCATTAGGTATCTTCTTTATGATAGCCTACGGCATCACCCATCTCCTTTCTATTCTAACTACACTTATTCGCCTTGCTACACCCAAACTTGAAACTTATGCACAATACGCAGATTTGCGCATTGCCACTGCACTAATTTTATTTATTCCACTCGGTTTTTCGGCTATGCTTCACAACAAAATCTGGGAAAGCGGAGAAGCTTTTTGGAAATACAATTCAGAAAAAGCACCACTCAAAGCTCGCGTTCACAATAATTATGGCGTAGCACTTAATGAAGCTGGAAAAATTGACGAATCAATAAAAGCATACCAACGCGCAATAAATCTTGATAAACATTATTCAGACCCATTGAGCAATATAGCAGTCGCCTACTGTCTCAAAGACGATCTTGATAAAGCAATAGATTCTTTAAAAATGGCCCTCAATATTACACCCAACTATCCTGAAGCATACAATAATCTTGGATCACTTTATGTTAAGAAAAAAGATTATGAATCAGCAGAACGCATGCTCAACACCGCTATCTCACTACGACCATATTATGGTAAAGCCTACTACAACATGGGCCGCATGTATCTTGAACGTGAACAACAAGAAAAAGCTTGGGACTATTTTAAAAAAGCAATCGAAAATGATTTAGATACGCCTGATGGATATTTTACCTTTGCACAAGTTAGTGTACGTCTTAAAAAATACCCTGAAGCTGCCCGCGCCTATGAACTGATTGTTGAACGCGGCGCGGCTAATGAGCAAGTTTGGTTTGGCCTTGCCAATGTAAGCTTTTTACTTGGTCATTACGAAAAAGCCGAAAATATTTATGCTAAACTTATTCGTGATAATCCACAAGATATGCGCTATATGTACAACCTTGCAGAAACCCTCTTTACCAAAAAAGAATATGCCAAAGCTCATGATCTTTTTCAAAAAATTACCACAATGCCTCAACCAGCACCTCAAGCATTTTTTCGCGTAGCCAATTGTCTTGAAAAACTTAATCGCCTTGATTTAGCTCAACATTACTTAACAGCACTCACCAAGGTAAATGCTCCTGATGACTTTAAACAAAAAGTACAAGGCGAAATCACACGACTTGCATTGCAAGAAAATATGAACCAAAATGGCGGCACCAAAATAGGCCTCAATAAAATGAAAGAGATACTTGCACTACAAAAAGAACACCCAGCTACCGACGTAAAATCATAACACTCCAATCCTGTAACATCCTATTACAAAGGAGAATGCGATGATCAACGCCCCGCATAAAAAAAATGTATCCTCATACTTATCATGGATACTGCCACCAGGCCTGCTAACATTATTTACGCTTATCATTTATTGGACAACATTACGCTATGAGTTTGTTTTTGACGACTTTCCAACAATTATAGAATACATCCATGCTCGCAAGCTCGATATTCAAGGCCTTTTTTTCAAAGTGTCACGCTGGGTTTCGCGTATCCTCAATCAATATACGTATATTAACTGGAAAGATGATCCGTTTGGTTATCGCATTTTTGATATTATACTTCACGCATGCATTGGAATCATGGTGTTTTTTGTAGTTTATAAAATGCTTTCTCATCTTAAAGAATCATCTTTTTTGCAAACAAAAGCCTATAGCATTGCACTTATTACGATGGGGCTCTTTCTTTTGCACCCCGCCCAAACCCAAACAGTTACCTATATAACACAAATGCGCCTTGAAGGCTTGGTTGTTTTTTTTACCTTTGCGGTCCTTCTATGTTTTATTTATGCCGCTTACAGCACTTTGCCATACACAAAATATACGCTCTATGCGCTGAGCTTACTATTTGGAGCATTTGCAACAGGAACTAAGGAAATTATTGTCGTGCTTCCTATTCTTGTTATGCTCACTGATTGGTTTTTTATTGCCCAAGGGAATTGGAATTCTTTCAAACAACGCATTCTTTTTCACATTCTGCTTACCGGTACCGTTTTTGGATTTTTATATCTTTATGGGGTTGCAAAAGCGCAAGCTATTGTAAATGCTGCAACTACACCTGTTCATAATAATCGTGGCAATGTTATTACACCAACCCAAAGCCAATACATCACCTTGTGGCCATTTTTTATTTCTCAATTCAAAGTTATTCTTCATTATTTGGGGATCTTTTTCTGGCCCGTTGGCCTCTGTTTTGATTATGGCTATAAACTAGCTCATGGTTTTTTTTCTCTTGATGTTATTCTTCCCCTTTTTACGTTGTTAACTATTTTTGGCATAACAGCATACCTCTTTTTTAAAGATCAAAAAAACCCTATTGTCTTTTGTTGGTTATGGTTTTTTGTCTCGATTTTTCCTCGTGCATCGCTCTTTCCGGGAACCGAACTCATCTGTGATTATAAAACCTATATAGCATCTTTTGGCGCTTTGTTTTTTATTGCACTTTGCCTAACAGCACTTTTACATACCATCCATCAATGGGTTAAAAACAATCGCAAAAAAACGCTCAATACACTCGACTACGCAATCTTAGGATCACTCTTTTTTGGCATACTAGGAATCTCAACTAAAGTCCGCAATGAGGTCTGGGCAACCGAAGATACCTTTTGGCATGATGTTGTTGAAAAAAATCCTCATGATGCGCGAGCATGGAACAACTATGCCGTTGCAACAAATATTAAAGGTGACTTGCAAAAATCAATATCTCTCTTTGAGCAAGCAATCAGCGTTGATGATTTTTATGCAGAACCACACATAAACCTAGCAACAATTTATCACACACATGGGCAACGCAATAAAGCGTTTACTCATTACATGCGCGCCCTGGATATTGGTGAGGCTCACCCTGAATTATTTAATAATCTCGGTATGTTTCACGCCGAAGATAACCATATTGAACAAGCAGAATTTTGCTTTAAGCAAGCCGTCAAACTACGTCCCTATTTTAGTCGCCCCTGGAAAAACTTGGGTGATCTTTATCGCAAGCTTAACCAACCTGAAAAAGCACTCAACTGTTATGAACAAGCACTTTCGGGCGATACTATAAGCGAAGAACTTTTGTGTGCTTACGGCATGACCTGTAACCAACTAGGCCGCCATGAACAGGCGCTGCAAGCACTTTCAAATATCGCACAATCAGGTAATATTGATGCCCATGCCCACATTGCAAGCGCACTCTTCGGGCTTCGCCGCTATGCACAAGCATGCCACCATTTTTCTATCGTCTATAAGCACAATGCAAATAACCCAACACTTGCATACAATTATGCACTCGCACTCTTAAATAACAAACAACCAGAAAAAGCTCTTCCACTTTTTGCGCTCTGCTTAACCGGCGCGAACAAACATCCTTACGCTCCGCTGCATTATGGGCGATGCCTTTTTGAAGTTGGAAAAATACAAGAAGCTCAACAACACCTAAAAACAGCCTTGTCACAAACACAAGAATCTTACATACGCCAAGACATTCAAACATTTATGCAAGAAGTTAAATTAACATAACCCTCACAACATAAAGGATACGATATGATGCTTAAAGAATTAGCGCTTTGGCCTCAAAAAATAACCGCTGGGCTAGAAGGCGCACAAGATTTTATGACACAATATGGCACCCGCATCCCTAAAAATATCAAAAAAATAGCTTTTGTTGGCATGGGCGGCTCGGGCATTGCTGGCCGCATTATTAAAACATTTCTTGATAAAAAAGCTGATATCATCACGCAAACTATCGATACCAATGAGCTTCCCGCAAATATAGGAACCGACACCATTGTCTGCGTAACAAGTTATTCAGGAGATACCTGGGAGACGCTTGATGTTTTGCGTGAGCTTGCGCATCGATTTATTCCAACTATTGTATTAACCCATGGAGGCGGAGCAGCCCTTCTTGCCGAAACTAAAAATATCCCTCTTTGGATCACCCCAGAATCAGTAACCCCACGCTCTGCTCTTGGTAATTTTTTAGGATTTTGGCTTGGCGTACTTGATAAACTTGGCATTATTGAAGGCGAAAAAATCGCTCATATCTTTAGAGATCATGCACTTACATTTATTCCCCAATTTGAGCAAGGCGAATCATATTTTAAAGACTTTTTATCAACCGTTCAACATGCTGATTTTTTCCATTTGTGGGGAATTCGCGATGTCAATGATGCAATGGTATACCGAGCGCAAACGCAATTTAATGAAAACAGCAAAGTGCAAAGCGTTTTGGCGGTATTCCCTGAACTTAACCATAACCTCATTAATGGATTTGAACAGTATACAACCAACCCATGCATCCTTTTTTACACAACAGAATTTCTAACTGCACATATTAGCAAGGCCGTTGATGCTACTTCGGAAATTTTAAAAGAAAGAGGAGTTTTACTTTACAAGCCTCCAGTTTTAGGCAATACTCTTGAAGGACAATTGTTTAATACTATTTTGTGGTCAGACTATGCTTCTTACTATCTTGGCAAAATACGAGGTGTCGATATTGAAGCGGTTAAAGTTATCACAAAGTTGAAAGAAGCGCTCAAAGCAAAAGGTATAAAATAAGAAAGAGGTTTTCGTCATGAAAAAAGACATACAACCAAAGGTTTTTGATGTTACAATCCGCTGTGCCTGTGGTCATACATATGAAACAATATCAACATCACCTAAATTAGAAGTTGATATTTGTTCGGCATGCCACCCATTCTTTACAGGCCAACAAAAATTTGTTGATACCGCTGGACGTATTGAAAAATTCCAACAGCGCTACGACAAAAATAAAAAATAGCCCTTTTATGGTTTGGGCAAGCCTGCGGAGTTGCGAAAGCGGCACCTCAGGCTTGCTTTGTTTTTGTACCTATTTTCATCCTTAAAAACAAGGTTTATCATGATTGATTGGACAACCGCCCAAAAGGAATATGACGCTTTAGTCGAAGCTCTTACCAACCAAGATCTGGACAAAAGAGAACGCGCAAATTTACAACGCCAAGCTTCGCACTACGCTCAACTTCTTGAACTCAATAAAACCATCACAGAGCTGAATAAAACTATAGAATCCTGCCAAACTCAAGCGGACAACGAACAAGGGGAAATGAAGGAATTATACCAAGAAGAAATACGCGAGGCACAAGAACATCGAGCTCAAGCCCAAGCTGAACTAGAAGAAAAACTCTATCCAGCCGATGCCCGCAATGAACGTTCTGTATTTTTGGAAATTCGCGCCGGAACCGGCGGTCAAGAAGCAGCGCTTTTTGCAGCCGATCTTTTTAAAATGTATTATGAATACGCATTAACCAAAAACTGGAAAGTTTCAATTGTCGATAGCAGCACCACCGATCTTGGGGGTTATAAAGAAATTGTCGCCTTTATTGAAGGCAAAAATGTGTTCAAACACCTAAAATATGAATCTGGTGTCCACCGCGTGCAACGCGTACCAAAAACAGAATCAGCAGGCCGCGTGCATACCTCAACCGTAACCGTAGCGGTACTGCCAGAAGCTGACGAAGTGGACGTTGATATCAACCCATCAGATCTTCGCATTGACGTATATCGTTCCAGCGGCGCCGGCGGCCAACACGTCAACACGACAGACTCCGCAGTTCGCATAACCCATATTCCAACCGGCGTTGTGGTAACATGCCAAGACGAACGCTCCCAAATTAAAAACAAAGCAAAGGCTATGAAAGTACTTCAGGCCCGCATCTATGAAGCCGAACGCGAACGACAAGATGCCATAGAACGTGCTGAACGCAAACAACAAGTTGGTGCCGGAGAACGTGCTGAAAAAATTAGAACCTATAACTACCCTCAAAATCGCATCACCGACCACCGCGTTGATATCACACTCAAAAAACTCGACATTGTTATGCAAGGGGATCTTGATGACCTTGTTCACCCGCTCATAGAACAAGAAGTACGCGAACGCCGAGCCCAAGGAATTGTGTTACCTAAAAAAGGAGTATAGTATGTTTTCATATCTTATGGAATACAACCGCTATGTAGGAATCTGCGGCATTACCATTATTTTGTTGATTGCTTTTGCATTCTCAACAAACAAAAAAAACGTTAACCTTAGACTTGTGGCCTCTGCGCTCGGTTTACAGTTTGTTTTAGCTTTTTTTATTTTAAAAACAAATGCCGGACTAGCACTTTTTAGTTCTATCGCAGATATTTTTAAAGCCATTTACCAATATGCCGACACAGGCATTTCATTTTTATTTGGCAATCTTGCAACCGTTGATAGCAATTGGGGTTTTGTGTTTGCCATAAAAGTACTCCCAATTATTATTTTTTTTGGAGCCCTTATGTCGGTTCTTTTTCATCTGGGCATTGTGCAACTTATTGTGCAAGGACTTGCATGGGCAATTCGTCCTATTTTGGGAACCTCTGGCGCAGAAACACTTTCGGTAGCTGCAAATAGCATGCTTGGTCAAACTGAAGCCCCACTTCTTATTAAAAACTACCTGCCCGGCATGACATCATCAGAAACACTCACCATGATGGTAAGCGGCATGGCACACCTGAGCGGTGCGATTCTTGCCGCATATGGCCTTATGGGCGTACCGGTACTCCACATGCTTTCCGCCTCATTTATGGCAATTCCAGGCTCAATTCTTATTTCTAAAATGCTCATTCCTGAAGTAGAAAAACCAGAAACCATGGGTGGCCACACCATAAAAACACCTCGCCACTCCAAAAACATTTTGGATGCTATATCAACAGGAACCTCCGATGGGTTAAAACTTGCGGTTAATGTTGGTGCGATGCTGATTGCTTTTATAAGCCTTATATCACTTGCCGACAGCCTTCTTGTCTGGGTAACAGGTTTTATACTCAGCGAACCCTTATCTCTTAACATGTTGTTTGGCAAAGTATTTTATGGCATTGTTTATTTTATTGGTATACCAGCACAAGAATGCCAAACTGCCGGCGCATTGCTAGGACAAAAACTAGCAATCAACGAATTTGTCGCTTATTCATCAATGGTAAAAGCTGGACTTTCATCCCGCAGCATGGCTATTTTAACCTATGCCTTAGCTGGCTTTGCTAACTTTTCATCCATTGGAATTCAAATTGGCGGCATTGGTGCAATCTGTTCACAAAAACGTGAGCTCTTAACCAAACTTGGCATCCGCGCGCTGCTTGGTGGAACACTTGCCAATCTTTTAAATGCTGCAATTGCGAGTCTTTTTTTATAAGCAAGGTGAATATAAATAATTATGAAAATAGCAGTTTTAGTATCGGGAGGAGTTGATAGTTCACTTGCATTAGCCCTACTAAAAGAGCAAGGCCATGATCTCACAGCTTTTTATTTAAAAATATGGCTTGAAGATGAACTTGCTTACCTTGGTAATTGCCCCTGGGAAGAAGACTTGTCATATGCCCAAAGCGTCTGCGACCAATTTAATGTTCCCTTGTCGGTTGTCCCCTTACAAAAAGAATATTGGAATCGCGTTGTTGCCTATACCATTGACCAAGTAAAACATGGACACACCCCAAGCCCCGACATTATGTGTAATCAATACATAAAATTCGGTTGTTTTTTTGATAAAATTGACGATTGTTATGAAAAAGTTGCAACCGGACATTATGCTCAAGTAGAGCACACAAACGGGCTGTATTGGCTTAAAAAAGCTATTGACCCTATCAAAGATCAAACATATTTTTTATCGCAACTATCTCAAGAACAACTTTCACGAGCACTTTTTCCTATAGGCCATTTGCCAAAATCAGAGGTTCGAACTCTAGCAGCTCACTATGGGCTTGCAACCCAAGCACGCAAAGACAGTCAGGGCATCTGCTTTTTAGGAAAAATACCGTTTAGTGAATTTGTTCGCCATCATCTTGGAGACCGAACTGGCCCGCTCATTGAATATGAAACAGGAAACCACGTTGGAACTCATCAAGGATTTTGGTATTTTACCATAGGCCAACGCAAAGGCATAGGCCTTTCGGGCGGCCCATGGTACGTTGTTGCCAAAAACCCAAAAACCAACAGTGTTTACATTTCAAAAAATTATTTTTCTGAAGAAAAAGAACGAAGCACGTTCCTTGTTTCATCATGCCATTGGATTGCCACCCCACCAACAACACCACACCTTCATGTTAAACTGCGCCATGGCCCAGCGCTCTATGCCTGCACCTTAACCCCATTCAATGACACACAATGGATTGTACATCTTGATGGACGAGATCAAGGAATAGCCCCTGGGCAATTTGCTGTTTTTTATGATCAAGATTACTGCCTTGGCTCAGCGGTAATCGACGAGCAACAATTATTAGATTAATCAATTAAGATTGGACACTTATGAAACCTTTACGATGGTGCGGCCGCTATTATAACAATAAGCACGATAGTATCGCTTGGCGTATTAAAAATTTTACCGCAAGTCTGTTTTATCTTGCCGGCCACCACGCCAAAAAACTATTTTTACGCAATGCCCACACACATGGTCAAACAACAACCGTAACAACAACTACTTATCAACCGATCAGCAACAGCACAACTCCTGCCATCACCTGGCTTGGACATTCATCATTTTTAATTCAAATTGCAGGATTAAACATCATTGCCGACCCCATGTTTTTTGAAAAAAATCCGCTCTTTAAGCGACGCATCCCCTTTCCACTCAACATTAACGCACTGCCCAAAATTGATGTGGTAATAGTATCCCATAACCACACAGACCATCTTGACACCAAAAGCCTTCACGCTATTGACCATCATAATCCTCACATTCTTGTCCCCATGGGAAATAAATCATGGTTAGAAAAAAAAGGATTTACTCATGTTACAGAATACATGTGGCAAGACATATTTTCCATTCAAACGCCGACCCAACAAGATCCTGTAACATTTACCTTTCTTCCGGCAAGCCACTGGACAAGCCGCGGCATTTTTGATATCAACAAAACCCTCTGGGGAAGCTGGCTTATTAAAACAACAAGCCATACCATTTATTTTGCCGGCGACACGGCTTATGATGATCACTTTAAAAAAATTTATCACCAATACGGTGCCCCAGACATTGTTTTAATGCCTATAGGCCCCAACGAACCACGACGCTTTATTTACGAAGCACATGTCAACGCACAAGAAGCAGTCCAAGCATTTATTGAGCTTTCGGGCCGTCACTTTATTCCCATGCACTGGGGGACTTTTACGCGCATGGGAGCCGAGCAACATACACAACAGTATAATAAACTCATAAGCGCATGGCAGAACAACCAAACTAAGCTGCAAAACGCATCATTACATATTTGTGATTGTGGCTTTACTTTGCATATAAAGGACTAACGTTCTTGCATTGTTTTTATTTTTTTTAGATTTTTGTTGTCATGCTCTTTTTCAAGGATGGTTTGTTCACAGCTTATTGTGCCTTTTTACCATACAACAATTACAAGTTCTAGAAACTCAAAATGCATGGAAAACCCTCTACGTTCCACTTTTTTTACTTCTTTTACAAGACTGTTATCTATATGGACGCTTTGGCTTTATCCTCATACTTCTTATTCCCTGCATCTTCATATACCATAAACTAAAATATATCATTCTTCATACCAACAGGATCGCCCTTCCTCTCTGCATAGGTCTATTTCTAGGGTCATATGATTTTTTAGCTCATTATGTTATTTTTTCGCACAATTTTTCTCCAAAGCAGACGTTTATTAAAATTTTTGTTAACATATGTGTGGCTTATATTATTCTTTTGGGTACGCGGGGCAATCGCTTTTTATTAACACATGTTGATAAAAAGAGGAAAGTCTGGACTCCTAACAGAAAGGGTGCCTTATAAGGATTTCGGCCCTTGTGGTCGTATCACAAGTAAGGGAGGCGCAAGTCTATGGAAAGTGCAACAGAAAGTAAACCGCCGTAGGTTAATAACCTAAGGTAAGGGTGAAACCGTGTGGTAAGAGCACACGACCAATAGCAGTGATGTTATTGTGTGGAAAACCCCGCCCGGAGCAAGACAAAGTAAGCATGTTACAGGTTTTCTGTTCCTCTACAACATGCGGGTATGTCGCACAAGATAAATGATTGCCGGGGTAACTAAAAAAATTGGTTATCTCACAGAATCCAGCTTACAAGTGCACCCAAAAGAAAAGGCCAATAACAAAACTAAAGGTTTTTATGAGAAAAATTTCTTTTTTTGCATCATTTTTTCCATTTTTTTGCTTTACGATAGGATACATTGCTTGTCATATGCTTCTCCACACTGATGAAATCATTCTTGAAAATGTCATCGGTAAAACCCTTCAGGAAAGTATAGCGATACTTTCTCACAGCAACCTCAATGTGCGACTCCTGCATGAACGTGAAGATTCGGTATTACCCGAGGGAACCGTCCTTGACCAAATCCCTAAACCATTTCAACACGTAAAACCTAACCAAAGTATTTTTGTAACCGTTTCTAAAAAAGCAAGTCCTCTAGAAGTGCCCGACTTTACGGGGCAATCAGAAAAAGAAATTATTATTCGCGCCGAAAAACTCGGTATTGATCTTACAACGATCACTATTTCTCACTCAACACCTCAAGGACGATGCATCGCACAAACCCCCATAGCTGGTTCCTTATTCGAAAAAAATCAACATATGACCATCTATTGCTCGTCTGGCAACAAACAACAAGTCATTATACCCTCATTTATTGATAAGCCACTTAAAGATGTTGAACAAGCAATCAAAAAAACATTTGCCTCACTTGAAATTTTTCATCTTAGTTATGTTGATGATAACCACACCTGCGACTCATGTATTGTTATTGATCAACGCCCACAACCAGGCTCACTAGTCTACGATGATAAACCGCTTACGATTCAATTACAAGTGATGCCGCAAGCCAGCGACCATCATCAAACACAAACAGAAGAAAACAATAATGCAAACGAAGAACCAATCACGCAATTAGATATCGTTTAAACATTACATAAGGTTTTATACTCAATGAATATACTCAAAAACATAATCGCAATTATCATGTGGTGTGGATGCGTTGCTCCCGCCACCGCAACAACCGTTTTACCCGAAATCGCTTCGACTCAAAACGCCTTCAAACCGCTTGAATTATCCACATTCCTCCCGCTTGTTTTTAGCAAGCATTACAACCATAATTACGTCTGCACAGCAAGCTTAATGTTTTATTTTCCAACCTCAACCCATAAAAAATTCTATCTACAAGAGAAAGCTCCCATCATTACACCAAAAAACATACTATTCTATACACTTGCTACTTCTAAATTTTTAATGAATTCTATTAATAAGCAACGTTGCAATCAAAACCCAAATGCTACCGCACAGCATTTATTGCACAATCAAAACGGAATATACATACAATCTCTCATAGTACCTCAAAATACCATCATCATAGGAATCGGTGATTTACACGGTAACCTTCACACACTTGCGAGTATCATCAGAAAAATGCAAAAAAAACAACTCATCGACGAACAAGGCATAATAAAAGATAATGTAAGAATCGTTATCACAGGAGATGTTTCTGACCGAGGTCATTTTAGTCTTGAAACATGGGCTCTACTACTCATGCTTTTTCATAAAAATCCTCAAAAAGTTATTATCCTTCAAGGAAACCATGAAAATCGCCAATGTTTTTTACAAAGCTCATTCTATCATGAATTATGCCGAAAATACTATCATTTAAACGATCAAATACTTAACATGATCAGCAAAAGTTTTCAAGACCTTTTTTCACTCCTTCCTCAAGTAGTTTTTATTGGTGCACCCAATAATAATGGCATCGTTGATTTTCTTCAATTTAATCATGGTGGATTACCAACCAATGTTAATGAATCATTTTACACACCCATTGCACATTTTTTATGCACAACGACAACCTCTAATCCCACCTATCCAACTTCCTACTTGGTTCTGCCTTCATACCCCAAAATAAATGGCCTTATATGGAATGGATATTTCGCTGATGAACAAGATATTCCTTTCCAAATTAACGGCTTTCGTATAAGCGATACGCTTTCAAATCCAGCACAAGTTACCAACTATCTCCAACAACTCAAGCAACAAAATACAACCTATTGTGTATCAGGAATCATTCGTGGGCACGATCACCTTCAAGGTGGGGTTAATCAACTACTCCGCACTATTATCACTGAAGATGTATGGATACAAAATACACTTGCAACACAAAGAATTACGTGGGAAATGGTTGATCACAAAGAATCGGTAAAAATAACACTTAAAGATACAGATCTTTCACCCGTATTTACCCTTACCAATTCGCCACTTATCAGTGGAACTGATTCTTTTGCAGCCATAACATTTAACGCTGATTCAGACCATAACTGCTGGATACTAACAGCATACGCTTATCCACGGGAAAAATATCATAATGATGGCAACAATAAAGATTGGCTCGATGCAGATCCTCTAAAAAAAACTACTAAGTCACCCCACCATCAAGATAAACAACCGGTCCAGTCGTATAGTTATAACTGTCCGAAGTAAGGTTTAAATTAATTTTTAAAGATGGATTCTCGGTCAAGAGGCCTTTCGGCCAAAGCCGAGAATGACAATCGTCATCGTATGGTGTCATCCTTGGGGGCGCGGCTTTAGCCCGCAACCCGAGGATCCATCCATATCCGCTCTAAAAAGAGCTAAAAATAATCGCTTTAAAAATAACGACCCACTTCCCGCCCCCGGAGGAGTCCTTAGTGCTTGCGTTACCATTGATAACGCTGTCGCATACCATACGGATGTAGATTGCTCTGTCCCAGCATTTTTTGAATAAAAAGATACAAGCTCATAACACATATCAACAATTTCAGCCTCTGTTAATTTATGAATTTTGAGCAATGCATCAAGAGCCAATGGATCTTGGAATTTGGCAAAATCGCTAAAAAGCCGAAATAACGGATGCTCACCCCAGCCCAAAGCCCGCTCCCCATTGAGTACAATCACATGAGATCGTGAAATAATAGTTGGTAATAAAACACTTTTATTCGTCGTTAACAATATAAAAAAATAACCCAAAGGAGGCTCTTCAAGCATTTTTAAAAGACGATTTGCCGTTGCTTGATTAAGCAATTGAGCATCATGAATAACAAAACCAAACCGCTCATCCTGTTCTAGAGCAAAGCGCGCACGCTCAAAAATAATAGCTATATCATCAACCGAATACGTGTTTCCACTTGGACGAATCCACTCAACATAGGGATGCTGTGTTTGTTTAATTTTTCTACAACTTCTGCAATTACACGTATCATACGCATCAACCGTTTGTTGTTCACAAAAAAAATCACATAACAAACGCACTACGCTATCAACCAGTTGTTGCTCATCACCTTCAATAACAATGGTAGGAACTGTTATCATTTTTAACGAAAAAGCGTTTTGCATGCATCACCAATCTTATAAATAACCATTAATAATTCCACGCTGTACCAAAACATTGACCGCCGCCTGAACAAGATCATGAGGAGACAATGTTCCATCAAGCCACACAACATCATCTCGATCAGCAAATAATGTGTGATACCCATCACGAACGCGATGCCAAAAATCAACTGCTTCTTGCTCAAAGGCAGTAAGACGTTGATTGCGTTGATGGATTCTGCTCATCGCAGTTTCAAAATCAATATCAACGAACAATACAATATCTTGCTTCACACCATTCATCGCCCACGCATTAATAGATCGTAACATTTCAAGATCAAGCCCTCGCCCATAACCTTGATACGCTAAAGAAGAATCATTCATTCTATCTGAAACAACAATAGTGCCAGCCTGTAATGCTGGAATTACTATTTGATCAAAATGTTGAGCCCGATCAGCCGCAACAATCAAAAATTCAGTTTTTGCGCACATAGGCTCATGCCGCTCATGCAATAACGTGCGTAACCGCTCCCCGAGAGGGGTTGCGCCAAATTCTTTAGTAGCAACAACTGGCAGCCCATAGACCAATAAGGCCTGCACAAGGCCTTTTGCCAACGTAGACTTACCCGATCCATCAATCCCTTCAAGTGATATAAGCTTTCCTGCATAATGATGCTTCACAAAAAACCTCTTTATATATAAACCAGCCCATTTGCACTCTAGATACGCAACGGGTACTATTATAAGATAATGATATTTTATTACTACTAATTCATATTAATGGAGGTTTTTATGAAAAAAACATTATTAAAGAGTGCACTTTTAATGTGCTCAGGAATATGGGCAACGGCTTATAATTACCCTGCGCCCACCAGCTACAGCTACTATAATTATTATAATCAAAACAACCCTATCAAGAGCATGTCATCCGAAGAAAAAAAAGAAGTCGTTAGAGCTATTAAACATGATAGCGTATCATCATTATTTCCAAAATGTAAAGAATGGGCAGAATATTCAGACATCATCATAAATGAAGACGATGATTCCACAATTCTCCATGAACTTATTAAAAAAATGATAACACTTAAAAATTACTATGAAATACTTCCAGGCAATCAACTTATTGCTTTTTATATCAATCAACTATCGCCACAACAACAATACAAGCAAGCTCAACAAAAAACATTTATGGATCAAAGATGTCCTCTTCATCTATTAGCATCAAACACACAAAAATTCACGCAACAAACCATAAAAAAAATATGCGAAATAAGCACTCATGTTATAAATGCTTATACAAATGATTTTATAACGCCACTCTTAACACATATATTTTTCCAAAGAAATCTTGACTATGATTTTATTAAAGCCCTACTAGAATCCGGAGCAAATCCGAATATTCCAAATAAACAAGGAGTAACACCTTTATACGCTCTTTTAAATCAAAACGACGAAGATGTCCGCTATAATTTTATCGCATTACTGTTGGACTATAAAGCCGATGTAAATGCATTAATTAAATTTGGTAGAATAGGCTTTGATAAAACACCTTATGAAAAAGCACACTTTCATAAAAAGAATGCACCCCTCACATACGCGCTTATAGAACAATACAAAAATGCAACAGATCAAGAAAAGCCAAGTCTTGGATGGATTATACAAAACATAAAAAAAGAAAAAGAATTTGAAAACTATATGTTGCAAGCTTACGGTTGGTATGGTGAATCAAAATTTACAGAACCAAACTATGGTGAAGATTCAGTTTTACATCTAGCCATACAACACAATAATGTTCATATAATAAACTTTTTTAAAAAATATCCTCGTCTATTCGCCTACACTTTACGCAAGCTTGTATCCCATAAAAATCAAAATGGTGATACTGCACTGCTTATGGCAATAAAAGAAAATAAAGCATTATTTGCATCTCGCTTAATAACCATAGAACACAATACTCATTGTTCATTTATCAATGAACAAGACAGCAATGGCAACACCGCGCTTCATGTAGTAGCACAAAAAATAAATCAAAATCCAGAGCAATCAGGCTGGGGATCAGTTATTCAAAATATTATTAAACAACAATATACCTTCTTAAACATAAAAAATAATGATGGCCTAAAAGCACATGAACTTTTTCATGATGGTAATTATGATATTTTTATACAAGAATGTGCAGAAAATCAATATCTTAAACCTAATTATACCATGGATATTTTATATTTTTCTTTAGAAAACAACAAAGAAAAGGTAAGTTTGGAACTTTTACAAGATGCAATACAACACAACATTGATATTAATGCCTACAACTCAAATGGATGCACCATACTCCAAGAAGCTATTTTCAATAATGTTCCTACATCATTAATTTCTTTACTTATGCAACATGGCGCAAATCCACACCTTATTGACAAAAGTCAAAAAACAGCTTTTGACTATGCCAATAAATATATGAAGAAAATTGCACCTTTATTAACTAATCATTAATAAAAGATAATACAATCAATAAAACAAGCAGCCGGGCGCTATCTTGCAAGATAGCGCCCGGCTGCTTGTTTTATTATTCATCCTCATGCAAAAACATAGCAGAAAGATTCTTCTTGTTATACAATGTCATATATTATCAAAAAATAATATGGCTATAAAAAAGGAGATGTTGTGGATTTTAAAGATTACCAAAAAAACACAATGCATAATCATTTTTGGATTCGTGGGAAAAAAGATTTAATTCATCACCTTATACGCTCAATTAATCAACCAGCAACCTCAAAAATTCTCAATATTGGAGCAGGCACGGGCGATGACCTTGAAGCCATAACACCTTTTGGCGCCGTCCATGTCATTGATATTAACCAAGATGCACTGAACCTTATCCCAGCCAAACGTGTTGCTGAAAAAAAATATGATGACGCTTGCGCAATGAGTTACCCAGATAATTGTTTTGATATTGCGCTTGCATTTGATGTACTTGAACATATTCCTCATGATCACAAAGCCATGAGCGAAGTCTTGAGAGTAATAAAGCCTGGAGGCTTTTTTATTTATACGGTTCCTGCACATCAGTGGCTCTTTGGCCCCCATGATCAACATCTACAACACGTTCGTCGATATAACAAAAAAGCAATAAAAAATCTTTTGCACCCATGGAAAAAAATCACAACTGGATACTGGCTTTGCTCACTCTTTCCCCTTGCACTAGTAACACGATTACTACAAAAAATAATACACAAGCCCACCAAAAGCGACACTCCACATAAGATTGTAAATTGGCTCATGTATCAAAGTATTACATTTGAAAATTTTTTAATAAAAAAAGGATTAAAACTTCCTATAGGATTAACGCTTTACGGCATTTATCAAAAGCCTCAAGGATAAAAAAGGATATAAAAAAACATGAAGATTATCATCACCGGCGGGGCCGGTTTTTTAGGCAGACATTTGTGCGAACATTATCTTAAAGAAAATCACCAGGTCATTGCACTCGATAACCTTTACACAGGAAATCTTGAAAATATTGCAGCATTTACTCAACACCCCAATTTTACCTTTATAGAACATGACATTACACACCCGATTAACCTTGAGGCCGATGCGATACTCAACTTTGCATGCCCAGCCTCCCCGGTGCATTATCAAAAAGATCCTATTTACACAACCAAAACAAGTATATTGGGCGCGCTTTCCATGCTTGATCTTGCAAAAAAAAATAATGCGCTTATTTTGCAAGCATCAACCAGTGAAGTCTATGGAGACCCTGAACAACACCCACAACCAGAAAGTTATAAAGGCTGCGTTAATCCCATTGGCATACGAGCATGTTATGATGAAGGAAAACGCTGCGCTGAATCACTTTTTTTTGATTATAACCGTATGTATAACCTTTCCATAAAAGTTATTCGCATATTTAACACCTATGGGCCCTATATGGATCCCAACGATGGAAGAGTGGTAAGTAATTTTATTGTGCAAGCACTCCAAAACAAGCCGTTAACAATGTACGGAGATGGACTACAAACGAGGTCTTTTTGCTATGTTGATGATCTAATAAGCGGCATTACGCGCATGCTCAAAACCCCACAAAACATTATGGGACCTATCAATTTAGGGAATCCTCATGAATTTACGCTCCTTGAATTGGCTCATCTTGTTATTACCCTTACCAACAGCCGCTCAGAAATATGTTTTGCCCCTCGCCCACAAGACGATCCACGCCAAAGAAAGCCGGTCATTGAACAAGCAAAAAAAATACTTAATTGGGACCCAGAAATATCCTTAGAACAAGGACTGATAAAAACGATTCACTACTTTGATCATCTTCTTACGGCCGAGAAAAATCGTTCGCACCACAATAACCTTATACTATAACCGCGGGGGCGAACGAAATTCTAACAATCGACCATAACATATTTTTATGATGTGATAATCTTCTTCAAGGCATCTTCAGCTTGTGAATAATCATCAATTGCCTGCGCAACAAGTCCAAGATGGTCTTTATTTAAATTATTTTTGATAGCAACACATTGCATGCCTGCAGCCTTTGCCGCCTGAAAACCATAAAGAGAATCTTCAAAGACAACGCATTCTTCGGGCTTAGCACCAAGCCGCTCTGCGGCATGCAAAAAAACTGCTGGATCAGGTTTTGCCCTAAAACCAACATCACCTATGCAATACATATTGCTGCCAAAAAACCGCTCAAAATTAAGCGCCGCAGCAATGTGTTTTAAATTTGAAGGATCAGCATTAGTTGCGATACTTGTTGGAATAATTTCTTCTTGCAACCGCTTATGAAATACTTCAAATCCTTTAATGTATTCTATCGATGCATCAAATAGCGAATCAGCTATTTCTATTTTCCGTTTGATCAAATCTTCTGTCGGAATAGCCAAGTTAAACGCCGAACGCATTGCATCCGCAGCACTTTTTAACCCCATCCCCGAAAGAGATTTTAGAAAAAATTCATGTTCTTCCTGAAAATCCGTTAAATTACATTGCTCTTGTAATACCTTTAACGTAACATTTCGCCAAACATGTTCTGTGTTAATAATAGTTCCATCCATGTCAAAAATAACTGCTTTTACCTTCTTTTTTATATCATTCATAATAACCCCTTTCTGTTGTTTTCAACCCTAATAAGTTGATGCAACTGTTTACATAAAACGATAAAAATACGATACTGTGCAGGGCAATTGGAAAACGGCGGTTATTAAGGCGCAAAGGTTTTACCTTCCTCTTTTTAAGAAGATAAAAAAAAATACAATCAAAAGTACAGTATTTCGACATTTTCATTGTTTTTTTCTATGAGCTTACTATAACAAAAGTATATTTATATGTCAAATAGCACTTTTCATTATTTTTAAAATATTCATATACAAAAACACGTAAAAAATATCAATTCTATTATTATTTTAATAAAAAACAAAAACCGCTTTCATTATTTTTTATTGAAACTTAACCCTTTTTTCTATACTCTTTGTGGTAAAATTATGCATGTTAAACAGGAAGAGGAAGTTTTTATGTTACATCTTGCAATCATTCCAGATGGAAATCGACGCTGGGCACAAGCACATAAATTACAAAGCCACCTTGGGCACCGCAAAGGACTTGATGCCTTTCATGCGGCCGTTAAGGTTTGCCTTAAAAACAGCATTCGCTATCTTACTTTTTATGCTTTTTCACTTGAAAATTTTAACCGCAGCTCAACAGAAAAAAATTATCTTTTTTCTCTGCTCACCGATGAATTTAGCACGCACCTTCCATCACTGATTGAGAACAATATAAAAGTTCAATTTATTGGCGATCAACAAGCCTTTCCTGAACATTGCAAGCAAGCAATAAACAACATCCATGAACAAACCAAAGACCTTAATGCCCTCACCCTGAATCTTCTTTTTTGCTATGGAGGCCAACAAGAAATTGGCGCAGCAGCAAAAGAACTCGCCCTACAAGTAGCACAAGGATTAATCGATCCACAAACGATTAATGAATCAACGTTGCGGCAATTTCTCTGGACCAAAGCAACCCCAGATCCTGACCTTATCATTAGAACAAGCGGTGTAAAACGCCTCAGCAACTTTCTCTCATTCCAAGCCGCCTATAGCGAATTTGCATTCTTAGATTGCAATTGGCCAGATGTTTCAGAAGAAATCATTCAAAGCTGCATTGACTCATTTGCAACAACGCAGCGAAATTTTGGAAGCTAACGACCATGAGCACACCTCTTTATTCCAAAGCACCCATAACAATAATTGGCGCTGGTGCGTGGGGAACAGCAATGGCAACGGTGCTTGCACACAATGGTTATCAGGTTCTTATCTGGTGCTATGAAGATACAGTGACACAAACAATTAACACACACCATTGCAACACAACCTATCTCCCATCGATAGAACTTTCTCACTCTATTCATGCCACAACAAGCATTGAACGTGCATGCAAAGAAAGCTCCATTATCTTTCAGGCTGTCCCCGTTAAAGCAATAAGCTCTGTATTTGCACAAGCGGCCCCCTATCTTGACGCATCACATACCATTGTTAATTTAAGTAAGGGAATAGAATATTCATCCCTCGACCTTCCATGTGACATTATCAAAAAAAACATTCGCCACGATGTTACCTTAGCAACCCTGGGCGGGCCCAACTTTGCCCACGATCTTGCACTACAAGCAACTACCGCTACCACACTTGCAACCACATCCACAGCAACGGGCCATGCCCTAAAAAAAATACTCGACAACGATTATTTTACCTCTTTTATCAGTACCGATCTTATCGGCACACAAATTGGCGGGGCCTTTAAAAATGTTATAGCTATCGGAGCAGGCATAGCTCACGGCGCCGGCGCTTACGAAAATACGCGCGCCTATCTTATTACACAAGGACTTGCAGAAATTTCCCTGCTTGGACAAGCTCTTGGAGCTCAGCCTGAAACAATATATGGGCTTGCCGGACTTGGTGATCTTGTACTATGCTGCACCGGAACTCAAAGTAGAAATTTTAAACTAGGATTCGATCTTGGACAAAAAATAAGCTTTGAAACGATTACCGCAACATACTCCCATTTACCCGAAGGAATTAATACGCTCACCAGCCTAGAACAATTACGCAAGCGCTATAACCTCACCCTGCCGCTGTGTCAAAATATTTATAACATCGTTTTTCAGAATGCTTTGCCAACAACACTGCTGCAGAACATTGGCTAAGCGGCACTCGAGTTAATGTAATATGCTTATCAGCCAACACACGCTTTAAATCAAAAAATGCACGCCACGCGGATTTGCTTAAGGTATGATTAAAAAACGGCATAACAACCTCATCAACCAAAAACGATGAACATAACGCTCGCACACCTACAAAAGCACGCTGTCCAACCTTGGTCATTACAACCGTAGCGATATGCGCCGTCCCAATCCTCTTGATCCAAAAAGGTTTTAGCTCATACGCAACAACATTTTCAGGCGATCCATATTTTGAAAAAAAACCATTATCCACAACAACTAATCGAGCCGAATCATTCCACCGCACATCCAATAACGGGCTTGGCGAAAGCACCACTGAGTCAACACTCATCAAGCGTTGGTACCGTGAATATAATTCAAAACCCATAAGGCTTACACCAAGAAAAAAAGTTAACACCGCAATACGCTCGCTACGCGTACGCAGACCGCCGTATCGCATACACACAAATGCTCCGAGTGGAAGCCCATACAACAACCACCCCGGCGGCTGAGCAAATTCAAAAAGCCACTCACACGACCCTTGCGCAAGCAACCACTGCCAACATCCAACAAAAAAATTACACACAGCAACAAGCCACGCCGTAGGAAGTTGCATAAGTTGTGCAAAAAAAAGTAACGATGCTAACAATAAAAAAATAAGCAAAAATGGTGCAAAAATAAAATTTCCAATAAAGGCAACCCACGAAAAAGAAAGCCCCCAGCCTATAATGATAGGCATCGACGCCAAAGTCACCACAAGTTGTGCTTGAATAAAATCGCTCACATAATAAACTATTTTTGATGCTTTATTTTTTGGCATATACCCCCGCGCAATGCACATTATAACGACATAGTTTGTTCAAACTATACTACTTTGCGTTAAAGGTCAAAAATTAGTATACTAACCAGAAGAATAATCAAAAAAGAGGGGGCTTGCCCTCCACATATCTTCGATAAACTATAAAACAAAGGTGTTCTATGTTTAATTTTCTCAAAGAAAAAATCAAAAAAATTTATACAAGTTTCACCACACATATCAGTTCTATTTTTAGCCGCAACACCTTAGATGAACAATTTTTTAAAGAGCTCAACGACCTCCTTATCGAATCCGACACAGGCACAATCACCACGAATAAAATTATTGAAAAACTTAAAAATGATACAGCACAACAAAAAATAACCACCATGGAGCAAGCTAAACAAGAACTTGAAAATCTCCTGCTTAACAATCTCAACAACGCCCAACCAGCCTCGCTAACTCCTAAAATAACACTTTTAGTAGGAATCAATGGAAGCGGCAAAACAACCTTTGGCAGTAAATATGCTCATCTTTTACAACAATCAGGAAAAAAAGTGTTACTTGTGGCAGGAGACACCTTCCGCGCTGCTGCAACACAACAACTTGCAGAATGGGGATCCCGTATAGGCGTTCCCGTTTTTATAGGCAAAGAAAATCAGGATCCCGCATCAGTTATATTCGACGCATGCACAACCTTCAAAAATGAACACTTTGACCATCTTATCATCGATACCGCCGGCCGCTTGCAAACAAAAGTAAATCTCATGAAAGAGTTAGAAAAAATACGAAAAATCATCAACCGACAACTTCCAAATGAAGAAATTCACTCATGGATTGTTATTGATGCCATGCTCGGGCAAAATTCATTGCGCCAAGCCGAACTTTTTCACGAAGCAACAAAACTCGATGGGCTCATTCTCACCAAACTTGATGGGACAGGAAAAGGTGGTATTATTTTTGCCATTAATGAAAAATTACAACTCCCCATTGTCTACGTAACGTTTGGAGAAAATGTACAAGACATTAAAGTATTTAATGCTCAAGAATATGTACACCATTTATTATTTGAATAAAAAAGGAGAATTTATGAAAAGAAAAGTACTTTTTTTGGTAAGCACCATGCTTTGCACCATTACGCATAGTTATAGCATTCCCAAGATTGACGCCATACGCAACACCATACAAAAAACAGAATCACTCCCCAAAACAACACTTGCAGATTTGCTTAAAAATACAACTATTGAAAAAGATGCCTACGGCAATGAACATCGCATCATTTCAAACAATACCGAAATCAACAACACGCTCACCGCGCTGGAACAAGAACTTAATACTCTTTATTGGACTAATAATCAAGACCTCATCACCGATCTTGCGCTTGAAAAAGATGGGTCAAGCGAGCTTATGCTAACCCTTATTCACAAAAAATATGCAACATCAAAAAATATGCTCATTGATTTTGTTAAAGACCTTATCAAAGAAGAAGAAGTCATTACGTTAATGCCAACACGAATACTAAAAACCGTATCCAATGCGCCATCAAAATCATCTACCCCCACTGCAAACATGTTATTTGAGCTCACAAAACAAAAGCAAATGCAATGGGACCTTATTGCAAACTGGGCGAACAAAATCCTTTTATACCCCCACCATTCATGAATGATTATATAACAACCATAGCCGCCAAGCTTTTAACCATCTGTGAAAACCCCGAATACGCACAACAAGAAGCATGGTGGCTTTTACAACACATCACCAACAAAACAGCCACGCAACTCATAACACACCACGCACCGCTCACAGAACAACAATACCTTGCGCTCATGGATCTTGTGGAGCAACGCATACAAGGCATTCCGCTCCAATACCTTTTACAAACCGTACCATTTCTTGACCTAACCATCACGGTTCGACCACCGATTTTGATTCCTCGACCCGAAACCGAAGAATGGGTGCATCACCTTATAACCATGCTCCATCCACAAGCAAAAAGCCCTTTAAAAATTCTTGATCTCTGCACGGGAAGCGGATGCATAGCACTTGCACTTGGCAGAGCATTGCCCAATGCAACCATCGTAGGAATTGATAAAAACCCTGAAGCAATAGCCCTTGCAGAAGAAAATAAAAAAAATAATAATCAAAAAAATGTAACCTTTTTTTGTGCTGATATATGCCAACCCCTCCCCCACTCGCTGCAATCACACATTATCGTCAGCAACCCGCCCTATCTGAGTGCCGAGGAATATGAAATACTTGAACCAAGCGTAAAAAACTGGGAAGACAAAGATGCCCTTGTTGGTGGGCACGACGGCATGCTTTTGTACTCAACCATTTTACAAATAGCTCCAGAATTATTACTCCCCCTCCCCAATACAGATAACCATATTCCACAAGTCTATTTAGAAATTGGCCCGGCCCAAGAACACGCCCTACCAAAAGCAATATCACAGCAAAACAAATTCTCCCACTCCATCTACAAAGACATCTCAGGCAAAGATCGACTCTTTCAGTTGATCTACAAGCCATAAGCGCCACATCGCCGCCCAAAACACTCACCCAAAGGGCGCATTCAAGCATTTGACATTCGCAAGAGATTCGCATACATTTATAAAGCATCAAATAACAATAACTCATACGTACATTTGATGTTAAAAATAGAAGAATATGAGTTAAATATGCAAAAACTTTACAATTATCCTGCTCATCATTTACGGTAAGTATACCGTTGTCACTTTTCACATAGTATTAGTTATCACAGCAAGCACAAAGCAGGTTTATAAAAAGGATTATATTTATGATGTGGCATTATGTTAAAACAGTTATAACGTATGCATGTTTTGCTGCCCTTTATGCAACACCTATGCATGCACAATCAGTGAGCGAACTTTCAGAAATAGAGCAACAACTTGTGCATGACGCAATCAAAACAATCAATCAACAAAAACAAGAAAAAAAGGGAACATTAGAACGCGTTCTTTGTTCTTATAAAATTGCAGGCGAAAAACCAGTTGCCGCAACGATCAAAACACACTACAGCGATTATCGCAAAAAACCTGACTGTAAAGAGTATTCTTTTATAGAACACACAACAAAAACACCCGATTGTGTTATTGAAATCACATCAAAATCATACGAAAAAGATCAACTCATTCTTGTGTGCAAAAAAAATAAAAAGCGTCAGTATTGCAAATACATCGACTTACCATAATAACCAAATAAGAGTATCTAATGGAGAAACCCCTTATTCAACCGTATATATGCGCCGTGTGTAATTATCTTTATGATGATGAAAGTGCAGAAAAAGACCATAACAACGCCCCAATCCCATTCACACAACTCCCCGAAGAATGGCGTTGTCCTATATGCGGAGTATCCCAAGATCAATTTACCATAACAACCTCTGATAGAACACCAGATGTTCCAGAGTTGCCTAACAAATAAAAAAATCATTACACCTCTTCCACAACCAAAGGATCGTATGCATAATACCAATAACAACACCAATCAACCTGAGAAAAAATCTGATACTTTTTTTAAATTTCTCAAGCATGCTTTTTTCCTTCTTCTTATTCTTCAAATTGCACCGAGTGTTTTAAGTAACCTAAAAAAAGCAATCGCAGATAGCGTAAGTCCCAAAACAAACATAGGATGCCTTGCCATTAATGGTGTTATGGCTGACGCATCATTTCTTGAAAAACAACTGCAAAAATTTGCCAAAGATGACAACATTAAAGGTGTCATTATCAAAGTAAACTCACCAGGCGGATTTCCAGGAACGGGGCAATCTATTTTTAATGAAATTAAGCGATGTAAAGAAAAAAAACCAGTTGTCATAACGATCGAAAACTTGTGCGCCTCGGCAGCATACTACTCAGCTGCAGCCGCATCCCACATCGTTGCTAACCCATCGGCAATGGTAGGAAGCATTGGCGTTTTATGCGAACTTCCCAACGTTAAAGATCTTCTTAACTCATGGAAAATCTCCGTTAACCATGTTCAGTCAGGAGAATATAAAACAACAGGCAGTCCTGTAAAAGAAATAACACAACAAGAGCTAGACTATCTTCAAGACATTTCTGATAACGCATACCAACAATTTATTAAAGATGTTGCTGCTGCACGCGATCTTAATCCCGAAGAACAAAAAATATGGGGAAATGGAAAAATCTTTACCGGAACCCAAGCTCTTGAACTTAAACTTGTTGATACCATTGGATCATTTTATGACGGCGTTGCCCATATGAAACAACTTCTTAATATTGACGAAGATGAAGAGATAAAACTCATTCGACCTAAAAAACCAACCAGCTTAATGACTATGCTTGGAGCAAGCGATGATGACGACCGTTACCAAGCATCACTCTCAAATTCCGCTGCCAATTTTATACATCAAACATATCAAAAAGTTTTACAACTACAACAGCAAGCAACTCCAACAATCCATTAAATTATTAAAGGGAGAGGATTTAATCCCCTCCCTTTAATAATTTAACCGCTTTGACCTCGCCATTAAGCCACAGCGGCATCTTCTTGGCCCGTACCAATCATTCCATCTGTTAATTGATTATCTAAATTAACCCTTCTGATTATGCTCAATGCTATATATTCTAAGATGATATTATAAATTAAATAACTAAGGAAAATACCCGATTTGTTTCTCAATGAGAAATCATTTGCCTGGTCTACAAGTTTTTGATTTTCAAAAATATCATCCCAATCTTGAAACATATCAAAACAACCTTCTATCATTGTCAATGCTAAAGTTCTAAATACTTGTCTTTTAAAATGCTCTGCTTCTTGAGGATACATATAATTGATCAATTCAATAGTTTTTGTTGTACACATAGTTTTTGACATTAATACTAATGCGGGGCGCAACCCCCGTGATTCTAGCATGATCTTTATTAATTTAGGCAAAGCTCGAAGATTTTCTTCATTTAAAATAAGTTTTAAAATAGATGTTATACATGGTTTATTGCTTTCAGAGACCGGAAAATTATTAAAAAATACGGCAATTAAATTATTCATGCCACCATCATCTTCTAATACTCGAATTATAACATCTTCAACAAAATCAGTATTGTAATGCATTATTGGACTTATCTTTTCTGATAGTTTAATTATTTCCGGTGGTAAATTATGCCCAAAATACATCATTAACGATGATACAACATTTATTACCAAAGCCCTTGTTTTAATATCCTCTAAACTTTTCCTAGTAATAATTTGAGATTGACAACAAAAATTAATAGAAAAAATTAATAGTATTGCTTGTAAATATACTTTGTTTTTCATTTTATTCTTCTTAATATTTTAATAATTCTAAAAATACCAATTTTGATTTTGTCTTATATCCACATGTTACTAATTCTTTAATCCGCCAAGTCTTCTTGATATTGAATATACGTATCCACATATTGGATATACGTACCCATTGGCTTTAAATTCAGCCTCTATTTCCTCTAGCGTACGCAATTTGGGATACGTATACACATATGGCTGCTGCCCGTCATTGATACTATCGCTGCTATCTGGTGGATTTTGAGATGGGATAATAGGTTCTTCTGTTGGTCTAGTATTATTTTTTAATAGATCAAGACACAAAACTATCCCAAGTTGCATCGCTTGTCCAACCAAGTTTATTGTTAAGGCTGGCCCACCTATCCATATCGTTGCCACTACACCAACTCCCCATATAGATAGAATACCCCCCCCGCCAAGTAGTCTTAGTTGAGCATGTAGTGTATAAGTTCCATTATCCATTTGATTTACTTTGATATACCCATTATTTTTTTTACTAATTATTCTAGACGCTATTTCATCTGCCTTTATTTCTATAAAATTATTTTGTTTAAATTGAAAATATTCGTCTGGTGTAAACATAATAACTGCAAAATTACTTCTTCCTAAAAATATCAAAAGCTCTTCATCAGACATATCTTGTAATAATTGATCACAAAAACACCACGCAATATTATGGATTTTACCTTCCTTTAAAATATAAAAACCATGAGCATCCTTATAAAGTTTTATATCTCCAAGATTGTATGGAATAAAAACTTCAGATTGAGTAAATTCAATGACATTGGATCGATATTCAACTCCCCCAATCAAACTAAAAAAACACACCCCAATACATAAAAAAAATTGCATAATATATTTAATCATGATAATTATCCTCGTTATAGTTAAATTTTACAAAAAAATATGCAGAATCAAATAAGTGTTAGGTGCTTATACACTTTGACACGATAAAGCTTCTACTTGTTGCAATAGATCCTCATTTATACATGATACCGGCCTTGAAATAATATTAAGCATAATACCTGATTGATTATTACAAACTACATCATCCTCTAATCCACCGGGCACTAAAATATTTTGTGATTCAATAATTTGTAAATCCTCTAAAGGTGTTCCTTGATTTGTTTTAGATTCTTGCACCATATTTTGCGCAATGAGTGGCTTTGGAGTATTATCATTATCATCAGGCACATGAAAATCAGATTTTTTTGTATAATCATTATTATCATCTGGCGGTAATGTTTTTTTAAGAGCTCCTTTAAAAAAACCCTGCTCACCAGGCATCCATTTAAGCATAAAAGAAGCAAGAAGCCATATTATGTATAACAAGGTAATAATCTGCAAGGTCAATAAAAGCATTTGAGGATTTAAAAAAAATTTAAAATCATCCTTGGCTTTACTATGATTTTGATCATAATATTGTTCAATTTTATTATTGTTAATAATAATTTGCATGATTATATTTTTTTTATCTTCCTTATGCAAAGTCATTTGTAGATGATCTCTAAGCTTATCTCTATCACAACAATCCACTTGTTCATTCACAATAATTTTTATGATGTCATCAATTGAATTCCCCTGCATAATTAAATCATGAATCTCTTCAACCATTTCTTCAATTCTATTATCAATTTGAATACCATCGCTCAATTCTACATATTCGTTAATCTGTTGCGCATGTATAGGCATATACTGAAAATTCAAACAACAAACCAACACCATAAAAAATACATAAAAAAAATTATATCTAAAATGCACTATAAAATTGTGGCTACACATAACAAGACTCCTGCCATTGCTGAAAATCCTTTTCCCACTGATCCATCTGTTGCAAACTTTTTTTTGCTTGATTTATAACATCTATAACAAGCTCATCAAGAACAATCCTAGGCTCAATTCTCCGCGCTTTTATAATAATTTCTTCAGCAATAAATCGAATAGACCTTGGAGATAATCCATTAAGCATAAGGGCATATTGAGAAAATGATTTCATAACTTGTTCACTTATTCCAACTAAGGCTTCTTTGTTTTCATTAGAAAATTTAATAAGATACATCGAAAAAATTTTCTCACATTCCTGCAACCCAGGTAATACAAATTCAATATTAATCCCAATACGATTCGTAACAGCTGCATCTAACTTAAATGGATGATTAGTAGCAAAAATAAACATTATTTTTTTTTGTGATTGATTTGAAACAAGAGATAAAAAGGTATTAATAAAGTCTTGAGTTACTTTTGATGTTGTTGTTAATTTCCTGTTAGCAAACAATGATTCAGCTTCATCAATAAATAAAATAAGTCCTTTGTCACTTTTTTTTGCCCAGTTTAAAAGATTGCGTAATTCATTATTTGCATGATTAAGATCTGTAATTTTTGCAAATTCAGAACCCGATGTTAATGCATAATCAAGCCCAGATGAATAAGCCAATGCTTTAACAAAAGCAGTTTTTCCCGTACCAGATACTCCATGAAAAAGAATATTCGGCAAATTTTCATTATACTTCTTCGCAGTTTGAACTCGTAATGTAAGGTCAGCAAGTTGCTTGTATAATGATGGTGTAAATATTAAAGTATTATCATCACGAATTGGTTTTGAATGAAACCATTCAAATATTTCTGTTTTTGAAGTTTCACTTACAACATAAGGACGAGTTAAATAATTAAAAAAACCAGGAACAGTATAATTTATAATATATATACCAAATACTATTGCAATTATAGCAACAGCTCCTTGAGATATATTGTCTTTAATAATTTTTTGTCTAGCTTCACATTCTATTTCAATCCCTTTAATATGAGCTTCACCACTAGTGCTTGCAGCTGCTTTTGCAGCTTCTTTAGCAACTATAAGTTTTTCTTCAAGCGACTCTCTATTTTCAAGCAAAGGCTTTATTACTTGATGAGCATAAAATTCAATTTCATTTTTTGCTCCATCTTTTGCTTTTTCCACCTCCGGCAGCATTTTGCCTACCGTCTCTTCTAGGTTGATTAAGTTTTCTTGTATTGCATTTGATTCATTTTGTAACCCTTTAATTTCATTTTTTAACTTTTTAATATTTAAATCACTACTACTTAAACGCCCCTCAATATTACCAGAAAGTTGAAAATTACCTATCGCCATTGTATTAAGTGTATTTAATGTGTTAGTTAGACCGCCCGTACAGTCTTCTAAGCTTGCTACACGAAGCACTAATTCTTTAATACGAGTTTCTAATCCTTGAATTACCATCACTTGACCGTTATTTACTACTTGTTGCGATTGCTGCGTACTATTTACACCCTTACTTGCCATTAAAGAAGTCGAAACATTTGCAATAAACACCATACACGTTATCGTTAAAAAACATTTATCCATTAACATAAAAAATCCTTTTATGTTGTTTTATAAAATAAAAATTAATAAAAACTTGTAAAACAAAAAAAACCATTCATAATATTAGCCCATTTATAGACCAACCCCATAGCACACCAAATGTTAACTTACAGCTGGTATTTTTTTACTGCAGTAAAAAATGTTTTATTTCGGCAAAAGTTAGCAGTCCATTTCTTATTTGTAAAGCAAAATATATTAATTTCTTTATGCCATATTTTTAAAAAAAAATTTTAAGCATCTTCTAATTTCTAAAATATTCACACATGATGAATAAATATTATTTTTAATTGCTTTTTAAAAAAATCTGTTCTACATTACCCCAAAATTATTGCTATAAATTCCCAAAGGAGCAGGTTCATGTTCACTATCAAAAAGCAAATAACGTTATTCTTAAGTATCATGTTATGCAGCATAAGCATTATAAACACCATGTTTGCAGGGCATATTGAAACACAACAAGTTT
>LBTY01000005.1 GCA_000992305.1 candidate division TM6 bacterium GW2011_GWF2_38_10 | reverse complement strand
GCCAATCTTGCAAAGCTTAATCAATCGTGTAGCCGACCAATAACAATAGGAGCGGTGGAATATACCGTTAAAGTTCCTGATTTTATAGGTGTTTCTGATGAGCACGTGCATGACTTTTTACAAGAAAAAATAAGCGATTTTGATGCTCGGTGGGATGCCCTGTGTGCGCCTTACCGTGAGCAGCAAGAAGAAATTTTAGCGAACAAAAAACTGCCGGATGATTTTTTAAGCGCAGCCGAGGAGCTTGGAGAGCAGATAAAGCGGGTTTGTTTAAAAGAGTTTAAGTTTACGGAAGGCCAAAAAAAATTTATTACGACGGCGAACGCAAAGGAATATCGCTTGATGGTGCGCAGCACGGGCAAGGAAGATACGGCTGAGATGGCAAATGCCGGTGGAAATACCACGGTGATTAATGTTGAGCCGACTGTTGAGGCGATACGTAGTGCCATTGGCGAGGTGGTGGCTTCTTACATCGGCAAAAAATCATTATCACAGCGAGTGAGTGTGGCAACCGAGGAGAAACATATTAATGATTTATTTGAGCGGCCATTTATGCCGGTTTTGTTGCAGGTGATGATTGGTGAGCCGCGCGGCGGGCAGCAACTTGCGGCGTTTGAGGATGTTGCAACTCTGCCGGTGCCGGGCGTTATGTTTACCACCGAGGCTGAAGGGTTTACTAAAGGGCTTGTGCACATTCAAACAACGTTTGGGCACAATGAGGGTGTGGTAAATAGTTTGGTGCCGGTGGATACGTGGTATGTAAGCAAGCATAACACTGTTTTTCCTATTGTGAGGCACAAGCATGAGCGGTTAGTGCCGGGCGATCATGGTCTTGAGCGCAAAAAAAATACGTTACCAAACGGTGAGACATTTGGCTTTTTGCCATCGCTGACTGGTGAGGCTGCGCAAGCAATTGCGCAGGCGGGGCGAGTGATAGAAGAAAACTATGGTCAGCACATGGACGTTGAGTTTGTGCTGATGCCGCAAACTAGAACAATTTACTTGGTGCAGGCGCGGCCAATTGTAGCGGGTGAGAAAAAACCAACGTATCTTACGGATAGTTTTATAAAAGATGTGCCAGAAATGCAGTTAATGCAATGTTCTAAGGTTGGCGTGGGGCGGGCTGAAGTTGCAGTAGCTGAGTCGGCTGATGGCATTATGGTGCATGATACCTTGCTGCAGGCATTGAATGTGTATTTACAAAAAAAATCAGATGAACGTAATGCAATAAAATGCGTTGTTGTGCAGCAAGCGTCGGCGGCAACATCGCACGAAGCAACAATGTTTCGTTCTTTTAACATGCCGGTGATGCAGCATAACAATGTTGGTCATATACATGGATGGCTTACAAGCCAAAAAGGACAGATTGTGGTGGACCCTCAGCGCGGGTTGTTACTTGCAATCGATGAGAAGATAGCTCCTGTTGCTGGGTGGTTTGAAAGCCCATTACCACGCCAACTTTCGGTTGGGGTAGTGGGGGGAATGAATTCTCATGCAGCCGTGCAGCGTTTATTATTTGATCATGAGGTTCGGCACGATATTTCAAGTAAGATGTTAGATATTTTTGAAATTTTAAAAAATCCGGAAAGTAAAGCTCAGGCGGAGGACGCGCTTTGTGTGTTATTAAAACGGTTATTTGCGGGGTTAAAACAACTGGCAGGCGGGCGTTTGCATATGCATGATCTTGGTAAGCACGGGTTTAATCCATCATTGCTTGCGGATGTTAATACTTTGCTTGGAGCAAAAAGTGAGATGGCGTATGCGTTACTATTTTCATTATCATGTGCAGTTGAAGACTATTTGAGAAATCTTGAACAGATTTCTGATGATGTGTTAGCGCGTAATATGCAGTTACTGTATCCTGTGCAGTTTATGCAAGCATTGTATAATCAAATGAGAGATCCACAAATTGTAGCACCAATTTCATTGGCTACGTTGCTCGCGGGGGCAAGGCGGGATGTGCGTTCTGTTGGCTTGAGTGGAGCTCCAGTGCAAAGCGTAGCAACGCTTGATATGCTCAAAGTTGCAAGTGATTATGGCTTTTCGCTAGAAATAAAAAACCGTTGGGCTGGTTTTACCAAAGGGTTGAGCTCTTTACAGCAGGGTATTTTAATGAGGCAAATGCAATTATTAGAAGAACTTGGTTCTATGCCAATGTTTGTGAATGTTATTTTCCCATCGATGTACAAGCAAGGTGATGATGCGGTGGGCGTGGTAAGACAAATTGTTAGGTTGATGGAACATAACGCAGATTCTTTTAAAACCTTACAAGAAATGCAACAAAAAATTGCTGGGTGGGACGTGTGTGTTTTTACTGATCCAGCAGCATTTACAAAACAGTGGAATCGCTTTGAGCAAGAGTTATTGCATTATTTTATGAGCGATGATTTTGCAAACATGTTCCAGCCGCTTGAAAAAAATAATCTTGTACAGATGACGGCGTTATCGGTGATGCATAAAATAGTTGATGTGTTTGATACATCGATAAAAAGTCTTAAAGGAAGTACGGAGTATGTTGATGTGCAACGCAAAGTTGATAATGTGCATATCATGGTTGTTGCATATTGGAATTTGTTTGAACGGTGGGTGAAATTTTTGCCGGAGAATATTTTTCCGGTATCAAGAGAGGCTGATTATTGGCTTAGGGATGACTGGATGCAAGATGTCGGAAAGTATATAGAGATAATGGGATATTTTAAGCATACTGGTTTTAATATGAGAGGACTTAGTGATTTAGAGCCGTCTGTGGGATTTAATGTTGCTGTAGCTGCAATTGGCAGCGCAGGGCGTATTGATGAGGTTCTAGATGGTAGTTATAAGCAACGTTGGACGCTCGAAGATTATTTTACATTGTCGCATCAAAATTTGTTAGTGACATTGAGCTATTTGTTAAAATATGTTGTTGATGTTAATGATTTATTATTGCCGTATAGCATAAGAGATTTTCATGATATTTTATCTGGTGATTTTACGTATTTTGTTAATGTTGATGGTGGAGAAGTTGTTTTGTATAATTATGGCCAAGCCATGAGAGTGGTTAATTTTCAAAGTTCTTTAGTTGGTTTATTAATCAATGAAAATGGTGTTTCTTTTTATTATAATGTACCTTTACGAGGACATAGTGCTCGTTTTGTTTTGTCATATTACTATAAAAAGAATGATATAATTGCGGAAGCTTATTTTTATAGAAATTTAGCTCGACCACAAGTTTTTAAGCGAATTGCCTTATATGCTGATATATTAGATATTTACCTTTCTACGAAATTATTATCATCACGTATTGAGTCGAATTTGGTTTATTTGTCATGGGATGTAACTAAAGCCTATGTAGGTCTATTTAAAGAAGCATTAGTGCGTATGTTAGTATTAATGTATCCTTCGGCTCAGAATATTTATATTCCCGATGATCATTGGAATACTATTTATGCATTAAAAGATAATCTTGATTCTGAGTCAAACAGAAAGGTTGTTTTGAGCGCTTTGGATTATTATTCTCCTTTTTATCAATATTTAATGGGTTTAGATAAGGGTCGTGTGGTTCCTGGTAATTATCAAGAACTACGTGATGCGATGATTTTTTTTATGAACCAACAAGATTTGAAGAGGGGAAAGGATTTAAAGAGGTAGTTGATTTAATTAATAAGTTTTTGCTTGATGATTTTATAACAGATAATTTTGGTAAAAATGAAACTATTAAAGAAAATAAATGGATTAGATATGTCAAATATTACTTGAACAACAAAATAGTTAATTCAGGGATAGGGTTGCATTGTTGGAAGAGTCCTTTATTAAAGACCCTAGGTTTATGTATAACAATATTGCATTCATAAAAAGTAACTTCAATTTTGTACAACTTTGTACAACGTGCTTGTTTTATGCAAGCACGTTGTACGATTATTTACTTGTTTTCTTCAAAGTCGACGTCGATTGGTCCGTTTGGATTGTCGTTGTTATTATCATTTTGTGAATCTTGAGGTTCTTGTTGTGCGGCGCCTTTATCTTTGTATAAGAATTCTGCTAATTTGTATGATGCTTGCATAAGTTCGTCGTGCGCTTTTTGGAGTGCTTCGGCATCATCTTCTTTTTCTTTGAGTGTTGCTTTTGCATCTTCGAGTGCTTTTTCTACGGTGTTGACGTCGGCGATTGGAAGTTTTTCTTTGTTTTCGCTGACGGTTTTTTCGATTTGCAAAATCAAATTATCAAGGTTGTTGCGTTTGTCGACGGCTTCGCGTTTTTTCTTGTCTTCAGCTTCGTGCATTTTGGCTTCATTGACCAAGTTTTCGACCTCTTCTTTTGATAATCCTGATGATGAGGTGAGGGTTATTGCTTGTTCTTTGCCCGTGCCTAAATCTTTTGCAGTGACGTGTACGATGCCGTTTGCGTCGATATCAAACGTTACTTCAATTTGAGGAACGCCGCGTGGAGCTGCTGGGATGCCGTCAAGACGGAAGCGCCCGAGGGTTTTGTTGTCTTTTGCAAATTCACGTTCGCCTTGTACTACGTGGATGTCAACGGCTGTTTGGTTGTTGTCGGCGGTTGAGAAAACTTGTGATTTTTTGGTTGGGATGGTGGTGTTGCGTTCGATTAATTTTGTGCTTACGCCGCCGAGTGTTTCAAGGCCGAGTGAGAGTGGGGTGACGTCGAGCAAAAGAACGTCGGTTACTTCACCGGCAAGTACGCCGCCTTGGATTGCTGCGCCAACAGAAACAACTTCGTCTGGGTTGACGGATTTGTTTGGTTCTTTGCCAAAGAAATCTTTAACCAATTGTTGTACTTTAGGGATACGAGTTGATCCACCAACCAAGATTACTTCATCGATTTTGCTTGCGTTTACGCCTGCATCGGCAAGGGCTTTTTTGCACGGTTCAAAAAGACGATTAAAAATATCTTGGCAAAGATTTTCTAATTTTGCACGAGACAATTTGGTTACCAAGTGTTTTGGCCCTGTTGCGTCGGCAGTGATGTAGGGAAGATTAACTTCGGTTTCGGTGGTTGCTGATAATTCAATTTTTGCTTTTTCTGCGGCTTCTTTAAGACGTTGAAGGGCAAGTTTATCGTTGCGAAGATCTACGCCTTGAGATTGTTTGAATTCATCGACTAAGTAGTTAATAATTTTTTCGTCGATATTGTCACCACCTAAGGTTGTGTCGCCGTTGGTTGATTTTACTTCAACAACGCCATCGCCAACTTCCAGGATTGATACGTCAAACGTTCCGCCACCGAAGTCGAATACGGCTACGGTTTCGTTTGTTTTTTTATCCATACCATAGGCGAGGGCCGCGGCGGTTGGTTCGTTGATGATTCTTTTTACGTCAAGACCAGCTATTTTACCAGCATCTTTTGTGGCTTGGCGTTGAGCATCGTTAAAATAAGCAGGCACGGTGATGACGGCTGCAGATACTTTTTCGCCCAAATAATCTTCGGCTGCTTGCTTGAGTTTTTGCAAGACGGCGGCGGAGATTTCTTGTGGGGTATATTGACGATCACCTATTTGAATAGCAGTGTCGCCGTTGCTTGCTGCGGTTAATTTATACGGAACAATAGTAGTTTCTTCTTTTTTTAAATCATTGTATTTGCGGCCAATGTAACGCTTTGCAGAATAAACGGTATTTTCTGGGTTTGTTACTGCTTGGCGGCGGGCGATGGCGCCTACAAGGCGCTGGCCGTCTTTGGTAAAGGCGACGACGGATGGAGTTGTGTTAGCGCCTTCTTGGTTAGGGATAACTTTTGCGCTACCACCTTCCATGAAAGAAACAACTGAGTTTGTGGTTCCTAAATCGATACCGATTATTTTTGCCATTTTTGCTTCCTTTTTAATAAAAAGCCTTAATTTTACCTATTTTTTCCATGTTTTATTCTATTGAAATTTACTAAGGTTATTTTAGTGAGTTGATGAAGGAGTGTCAAGTATTTTATGAGAAAATCTTAGTCTTGTCCACTCAAGTTTCTTGTTGTGTTTCATGTCATTGTCGCGTCGCATAATTAATTATTATGTTAACAAATATGACTTTGTCCTCGTTCTTTTTTTCTATTTTTACCCAGCTGACACGCGCGGCGACGGGGGACTCCGTCCTTTGCCCCAGCCTTTTGTGGTGGGTTTTGGGGTTTGGGGGTAGGCCGCTGTGGGGAGAACGGGATGGGGGTGTTTTAGCACGGGCTGGGGGCTGCAGGACTCCGTCCTAACCTAAGGAAAAATAAGGAAAAGGATATGAGAATTATGAGAATAAGGAAGTAAGGAAGTTGCGCAGGGACGTGACATATGAGAATATGGGGGAATATAAAAGGAGATAAGAAAATAAGGCAAACGTAAGGAAAGATAACGTAAGGAATTACAAGAAATTACTATGAAGAGACATTTTTGTGATAAAATATTGACATTTATTTCAAATATGAATTAATTTATATAAATAAGGGGAGTACAAAGCACAAGAGGTATTAGGGGCATTAGTTGAACAAACAAAAATAAAAGAAAAGAAAGGAAGTAGATGAACAAGATAAATAACAAGATAAATAACAAGATACATAACAGGATACATAACATGCATAACAATCATGGGTTATTCTATGAGTTATTCTTTTGCATGTTTTTACTTTTAAACATAGGGAACGCATATTCAACTATTAGTACATCTACTAGTACATGCCCCAGACGATTGAACAATCATCACGGCATTAAAGATGGTCGACGTAGAGCCGTAACGAAAGAAAGCATTTTAAAATGGAGAAGTGAACGAGATAGTGAACGAGATAAAGTGGAATGTAATAAATGTAATAAAGATAATACCTGCGATGCTCATATAACGATAAATGAATTAAAAAATGAATTAAAAGACGAATTAAAAAAAACACAAGAAACGCATAGTATTATAAACATAGACTATGTTAATAAACTGTTTGACCCTTTTTTGAATCGGAATTCTGAAACAATAGATTATGCAGACGACTTTAACATAAGATATTTGATACTGCTATCTATTTTAGACCTATTTGAAGATGATCTTACCTTAATTGATTCGATAGAAGATAATAGAAAGGTACTTCTCAAATTTTTATCTAATCACATACAAAAAGAGAAGCACCACATTGAACATTATTCGATACAGCATTTACAAAGAAAACGATTGAAACAAATAAGAAAAATAGTCGAAAGAATAGGACAAAAAATTCTTGATATCACTTAAAAACATTTTTTATAACCAATTGAACGATATTTCTTCTCTCCCCACTTTTCAATAACCATTATACGTTTTTCTCAATGACTATTCTTTTTTAGGCACCCTTATTACAATTATCATAATCATCAATTATAATAATTAAAAAAACTTAAAAAACAAAAAAGCCGGCGGGTGCCCTCTTTTTTTAGCGGATGTTTTTTACCAAGGGAAAATTTATGAAATTTACTGATGGACTTTTATATTTAGGACATGCTTACGAAAATTCGCCTTTACATATTGCGGCAATAAAGGGCCATGTTGCAATGGTTCAGGATATAGTATCGAAAATGATAGGCGATGGTAAGGATATTAATGTTATTAATCAAGCAGGAGATACCCCTTTGCATTGCGCTGCGCGCGCTGGACATTTGTCTATTGTGCGTTATTTGGTTGAGCAGGGGGCGGATGTCTCGCTTAAAAATAAGGCTGGCCATACAGCCGTGCAATGTGCCCAACAAGAGGGACATAAGGAAGTTGCTTTTTTTCTAGCTTCTTGTCATACTAACGTGGGTGTTTGAAATAAATTCTTAGCTTGAAAAAAAGGTGGAACTATGAGTCAGTCTGAAGTGGTGGATATTTCTCCACTAAAAAAACGGTTTGCCCAAGCGTGTCGTTGGATCATTTATGGCAGCTTGATTTTTGAATCAGGGAAGGCTGTCCACTTTTTCTTTCTCATTCGTTTTTTAAAAGATAATGCTTATTTTGGTATTATTGGTAGTCTTTTCTCGATGGTCTATCTTACTGCTCGTATTATTGATTTAGGCGCTACTAATTCTATTCCTCCTTATTGGCATCAAATTGCTCAGAGTAAGCAAAATTTTACGCGACTTCTTTTTACTTACTTTTTTTTACCGAGTTTACCGGTTGCGTTGATTGCTCCATTTGTAACACTCTCACTGTTTACAGCTAAGTTTCCTGAAGCCCCGCTCTATTTATTTCTGATTCCCATTCTTATTATTCTTGAGGCTTTTCGTTCGTTTTTTCGGTTATTATTACATGTGGCGGGAAAAACATCGCGCGTTGTGGGGTTTGACTTGTTTGCATTTGCTGTTTTTATCGCGGCAATTTGGGTTCCGCTGCTTTTTTTTAATGCTCATCCAAGTATGAATCAATTGTTTATTCCTTTTTTGATCGACACTGTTGCTTCGGTTGCTTATATGGGGAGTTTAGTGTGGGGGATTTATAAAAAGTTACCAGATGAACCAGTTACAATCACCGCTTCTATTTGGAAAAAATTAAGCCAGGTTCGCGGTCTTAATCTTATGTTACGTGCTGGGCGTGATATTTTTACCGATAATTTACTGACTCCTTTGTTTGCCGTAAAATGTGGACTTGCGCATGCTGGTATTTTTTATTTTGCAAGTCAACTCGCAAAATTGCTGCGAGAGATTTTGAAAGGCCCGTTGGTTTATTCAGGGAATGCTCTTTTGGCTGAACTTAAAACGGGAAGTTTGGCACACAAAAAAGCTGCATTCTCGGAACTTTCTTTAAAGCTTATGTCGTTACTTATTCCTATAATTTTTATTTTGCTGGTGAATTTTCATGGGCTTTTGCATATTGCGCAGAAAGATAGCGTGACCGGTTTGACGATTAACTTTACGTTGTTATTTCTTTTAATTACTCTTTCTGAATCTCTTTTTATTATGTATGAACAATTTTATATCATAGAGGAAGCTACCGGAAAATTGTTTATTTTTAAAGTTCTTGATTTTATTCTTTTTTATGTCGTTATTTTTTCTCAAAAAGCCCTTCAACCAATTCCGGCCCTTCTTGCGATTATTGGTATTCGTGCTTTGAGTTTTACGCTTATTGCTTTGAATGCATATTTTACATGGAAAATTATCCCTAATGTTTTCATTGGGTGGCGGTCGTTTATCCGTTGGGGTGCAGTTGCCGTTGGGTTAGCCTTTGTGGTTCATTATTGTACTCCATTCTGGCGGTAGTATTGACAGGATATCGTCTCTTTGTGTACAACTACTATTATTACAGGAGTTCTAAATATAGTTGTAGGGGGAGCCGTTATGTTGAGAGAACAAAAAGTTGTTTATACATTATTCATTTTCATTGGGTTATTGGGTACGATGCAAGCGGAATATCTCATTGTTCAACCTGATCCTGATGATCCTGCCGCATTTTTGCCAATCACTCAATATGATGCTTATGCCGACCATGTTTTGCAGATTATGCAAACTTATCAATGGCCAATGTGCCTTGCGTATCTTGATACCATCTCTCCGGAAGAGCAAAAACTTTTATTTTCAGATAAACCTTGCGCTGAGGAAGTTTTTTTGCGTCAAAAAATAAAAAATATTTATCCGTCGTATGATATTATTTTTATTCCTCAAACATTATATGATCTTGTCGCACTTTTTGTTATACAAGAAAATGAATTTGATTTTATTAAGGAAAAAGATTGTATATTTGACTCAAACAAACTTATACCTCCTTTGTTGCGCAATCAAGCGGTCAAACCGCATAATGTCTATGACGTTTATGATCACCATAATCAAGCGATCATGGAGCGCCATTATTTTGTAATGCATGCATGTATTTATAATTATCTGTCATCATGGGTTTTTGTGCATACGTTAAGTGATTATTTTTTAGGTAAACCTTTAGAGAGCAATCAGGATAATGTCGATGTAATGGATATAGAGCAGGATTTGAAAGAAACTTTGGAAAATATGATTGCTGCGATGATGCCATCCTTGCGGGAGCTTTTGGATGAGCTAAGAGGATTTAAACAAAAAAATATTCAAACGTTATTTGATGAAAAACTAAATATACTACAAAAAACATTGCGTCGCATTATGCATATTGAAAGTAGTGCGCATGAAAAAAATAATACACTTTTATACCGTGGTATTTCTTTATTTGATGCGCCTTATGCATATGATAATACTGGACGCAGGTCTTCAATTCGTGTTATTGATTATCCTGTTAGTGTTAGCTCTGATTATGCTTATGATAAACAACATTCAATATCGTATGGTAATTCTTTTTTAGCTGGAATTTATAATGATTTAGATGCTACTCCTTTTTATTATTATCTCAAAGGAGGTAATGCTTATACGATGCATATACCTAAACAATCATATGTTAATGACGAGGCTAAAGATCTTTTTTTTATTGCTCCATTGTGTTCTCTTGCGGGGCTTTGTGGTATGGGGGAGTTTTTTCATTCTCGTTCTCGTGTTTGCGTTAAAGCTCAAGGAGTCCCCCAACTTGTTGATGGCGTGCATATGCTTGGTGGTGTTGTTGATTATTCTAACGTGATAGCATTTGAGGGTGATTGCTATGCACACGCTCGTAATCTTATGCACTTTATATCACCACAAAACGTAGTCGTTCTTCCTGCACTTGATACATTTGTTATTTCGGATTTAGATGATGCATATACATGTTTTCCCGCGCAAGAAATACATTTTGCTTTAAATAATATGGAGCGAGCTGCTGCTTTTTTACAAACTCAGGAACTTTTTAATGCATTTAAAATCAATCCCCTCAGTTATTTTTCTGGTATGGAGCGAGTTTATTGCGCGGTGCTTAAAGAATTTTTTGGTCATAACACCTATTATCCACCCTATAGACTTATACCTGATCGCCAATTGGCTTCGATATTTTTACAAACATTAAAAACAATAAAAAAAACTGATCAGAAATCTCGTGAATACGTAACAATAGATTCGGGCGATACAATTATTGTTATCGACAATGTTCAAAAAAGCGTTCATGGATTATTGCGGCAACTAAAACGACTCAAAATTCTTGGCTATTTACATGATAATCTTCGCCTTGCAGCGTCAACACATCTTGTTGTTATGGCTCACCCTGAGCATGCATATGGATACAGTAGTGAATGTTTGTACACATTATTGCAACTTTTTGTGCGCAATCCTCAGCGCGTAACATGGCTACAGTCACCAGATAGTGTCGATGTATCACATGATCATTATAATCTTATTGATGATCTTTATACTCGTTATGGAAAAATTGGTAAGATTTTGGGAAATGTTTTTGTTAAAAAAATAAGCCCTTTATTACCGCAATACATTGTTTTTCATTGTAACAAGGCATCGCTTTTTTGTGGGTGTAAAAATACTATTGAGAAAGATATTGCTGATGGGATTGATTTTAAAATATATAGCGGACAAGCAAGCGCTTTGGGCTCCGGCTGGTTTGTGATTGCTGGTGGGGACCAACGTTTTTCTATGCGAGAAATTGTTGATCAAAAAAATGTAACCTTGCAATACGATCAAGACTTTGCGTATATGACAATGGCAGAGACTCCTTCTTGGAATCGCGATAGGGGAGATGATTGCCTTGCTGTTTTTTATTCTGAGCAATCTCCAGATCAAAAACTCCTTGATGCTTATGCATACACATCTTCTTTATTTAGATCACTCAAAAAAGCACATCATTTTTTGAGTAACGTTTTTCAACCCCGTTGCAAAGAGCATACTGCTGCGATGCGCCGCATTCATAAACTTGTTGAACAGGGGTTAGAAGATTTCCCTCATGAATCAATCAATGTTCTTTATGAGCTTTTTTTACATATTGACGGTTATGAATTTAATGAAGTGTTATTTACCACACTTATTCGTCTTTTAACTTTGCATGGTACTAACCATGTATTTGAAAAGAGATTGTCTGATTTGATATTTGTAGCTATGAAGAATTTTTTTTATGGATACAAAAAAAATAAGGCCTTTTTTGTACATGTTATTGATGTTGTATTTGACTTTCAACGTTACAGTGAAGCATTTCTCGTAACTATGCTCAAGGCATTGTTAAATGATACGTCATGCACACATACTTTTATACAGTTTCTCTTTGAAAAAATTACAACACAAGCGCAAGCTCATTTTGACAAGGTCATAACGGTTTTAAGTGAGGTTGCTCAGGTATTTAAACATAGACCTTCTATAGCGTCATTGCTTATCGAAAAAAAAGATACATTATATAATAAAAGATTCCAGAAATAATACTTGCTCCTATAAGCCAGCGCCTTTGAATGAGGATTGTTGGCTTTATTCTCCAGCGAGAAAATGCATTGAGAATAGTAATGCCAAAACTTAAAAGTTTTATCATTACAGCGTATATAAGGAGGGAAAGGAGTGTTGTTTGGGTGCTTTTGATAACAAAGCTATACAAAAGAATACATTCTAAAACTTTGAGCAATAAAAACGAATGAGTTGCTTGTTCTGCAATGTAAAATTGTTCGTATAAAAGAAGGAGCGAGTCAAGAATAGCTATGCTGATGAGTGCTGCTATAATTAACATAGTTGTTGAGGTCATATGGCCATAGTTGCCTAACCTCAAGAGCCAAGAGTGATTGATGGCGATAAATATAATAATTGGGATAATAAGCGTTGTAAGTTTATGAAAGAGCAACGAAAAAGCTTCTTTTTTGGTGGTATGACTACTTGTGTGTAAGTTCCACAATAAGCCATTTGCAGGATAGTGGATAGACATTTTAATGGTGGAGTGCAACGCGTTAACAATAACTGAGGCAAAATAAAAAGCTCCGGCAGCTTCAAGGCCACATTTATAGGCAAAAAGGGGTGTAAGGAAATTACTGGCAAAAAAGTCGCGGCTGATGCGAACGCTATAGTTAATTATTTTGGTATACCAAATACGTGTCGTACTTGGGTGCGGAGGTGGATTTGTTTGTGCGGGGAGCTTGGTGTAAAAAAAATAGGTATATCCAATAAAAATAGTAGTGCACACCCATGTATCAATAACATGAGCGATTAAAAATCCTGCAAGGTCTATGGGCCGTTGATAGAGTAGGTAGGGGATCCATACCATGGCAACAAAGCCTACGTATAACAAAACTTCAATAAATACAACATGTCTACTTTTAAATGCAGCATGTAAAAAAATTCGAAGAAAATAACGGATTGATTCACCAAGCATAATAATAGGAACTAAGGCCCATACCCAAAAATGTGAGGCCTGTATATGATAATGATTGGTCCAGGCTATACACAAAGCAATAATAAGCATAAGTGGTATATGAGGATACAAATAGTATTTTTTAAAAAGTTTTTTGAATGCAAGGCGTGATTGGGTAAGGTGCATAAACATGAGAGAAAGCGATGATGCAGCACCAATATCCGCTACCTTGCTGGCAAAATAAATAATCGATATAACACTTGCAATAAGCCCGTAATCGCTGTGCGTGAGAATATTGAGTAAAAAGAAATTATGAACTGTTTTAATCAGCTCATACATAATACTTCCACACAAATTGTAACGAACGCCTTGATGGAAGTTGTTGCTAACTATTTTAAATTGATTAGGTATCATAGCATGCATATACACGTAATTGTGTTTAGAAACAGTGTTTTTATGGATAGTATCATACCATGCTATTTGTTCAATCGTCTAGGCATTTTTATGTGTCTAATAATAAAAAATAAAAAACTAGCATTGCATATACTTTTTTTGCTATATTCTTATATTGGCGATTATGTGTATTGTTAGCTTGTTTTCGTGTAAATGATACTCTTAAAAATTTTAAATCTGTATTTTTTTTATTTTTTTACTATGCAAAAGAAGCAAGTCACCCTTGTGCGTTTTGTGTTTTTTCTGGTATGATAGTAAGTGTACATTATGTGAAGGGATAAACTATGAACTTGGTAGAACGATTTTCTTTTGCCGGTTTAATGGTGGTTATATGCGCAAGTTTGTGCTGCGCATCGATGAATAACATAAGTGCAACTGTTCAGGAGATAGTACAGGAAAGGGATATTGCAAGCATAGAACCATATGTCTCTTTTTTAAGAGACCTACAAAAAAGTTCACCGCAGGATGTTTCTTCCTGGTTTGAAACCAAGGCGCGTGAGTTGGATTTTGAAGTCGTAGCGATTCTTCAAGAACATATAACAAAGAAAAAGATTGCAACTCCTATGCGTGATGACCTAGAAAAGGTCATTAATCTTATTATCAAATCTGCTGCAAGTGATCGCATTCATGGCATTGCTCAAGATCGAAGTTCAATCGAGTCGCTTATAAAAAAATATAACACATCACTTCAGGATGGTAAAAGAGCTTTATCATTGTATTCTCTGGCCTCGTGGTTATGGCAGCAAGTACATAAAATTTTTCAACAGTCTGCTGTGTTACGAGATTCTTTTAAAATTCTTTTCCAAGAATTTCCCTATGCATTACTTGTACCTTGTATGCATTCACCAACATTAAAAAGTATTATTGCTCTCGCAGGAAAGCAGGGCGATATTGGAGATATTTTTATTGCGTGGGATGCTATTAAGGATTTCGTTCAATCCGAATCATCGACGTTTTATTCATTTTTTGCACGTGATTTTTTAGATCAAGCAGATACCAATGCCGTTGTGCTTGCTATTATGAAAGATTTTACAGGTATAATTGCTGTTTTTATGGATTATATGTTTCATCATGTTTCGCATCTTGTTTTACATAATGAGGAAATAACATCTGACGAATTAGTTGCTACATTTATTAAGGTTTCGACGCTTTCCATTATTGATGAGGTTGCGGCTTTGTGTGACACTGGTAAGCAGTTGTGTACTGTTTTTGACGTTATTAAGCAAGGATGCAGCGTATGTGTGCTTGGCCAATGGCTTAAACAAAATTGGTTTGTATTTCCAATAACCATCGGTGTTATTGTCATAAAAATAATGCAATATTTTCAGCCTCAACAGAAGGGGTGCTTTGGAGAGGGGTGTGTAACACACTAGATATGGTGTTACGTTGTGTTCATAGAGTCTCTGGGAGGCTTTATGGTTTGTGTGCTATTTATGATTTTTATATAAAGGGATGGGTATGTTTCAAATAGACGATACGATAGTGTATCCTGGACATGGCGTTGCCACTGTTCAGGAAGTTATTGAGCGCGTAGTTGCTGGTTCAACAATAGTTTTTTTGAAATTATCATTCATGTTTAAGGATATGACGATACTTGTTCCAACATACAATGTTGATTCAATAGGGATTAGGGTTCCTAATACTGAGAAAGAACTTGAGATTATATTGCAAGAGTTAGCAAAAAAACCAGAGCGACGACTTGAGTCGATTGATTTTACACCGAGCGGATGGAATAAGCGTAATAAGGATTATCAACTCAAGATCCAAGGAGGTAAGCTTGTTGATCTTGTAAAGATTTATCGTGATTTTATGCATATCTCACACATGAAAGAACTTTCATTTGGTGAGCGAACGCTTTTGCAAAATATTGAAGATTTAATTGTTCAAGAGCTTCAAATTATTAAAAATCTTGATCGTGATGTTGTTTTACAATATTTACGAAATCCATTTAAAGAATTTTTCTTTCAAGATAATTGTTTTGTTGATCAGGTGGCTTCTGTATTATGATTGAACCGTCACCTTTGCATTCACAGCCAGTTGTTATTGTTGCTGGTCCAACAGCTTCAGGGAAAACCGCATATGTGCATGAATTGTTACAGCATTTTTCTGGTGTAATGGTTAATGCCGACATGGGCCAGCTTTATCAGCCGTTGAGCATAGGAACCGCAAAGCCAACGCTGAGCAAGTTGCCTTATCAAACATATGGGTTTGATTATTTTTTAGAACCGAACGATTTAAGTGCATCTGCTTATCGACGCTTTGTGTTTTCTTGTATGGATACTCATCCTCAACAGAATGATGTTTTTTTTATTGTTGGGGGGAGTCACTTTTATCTTAAGTCTCTTTTTTATCCTCCTTGTGAGTATCATGGGGATAAATTCGATATTCCATCTTATGAGCCGTCATGGGATCTTTTGCATACTATAGATCCTGTTCGTGCAAATATGATTCATTCGCATGATACCTATCGCATTAAGCGGGCTCTTGATATTTGGTATACAACTGGGGTATTACCATCGCAGTGCAAGCCCGTTTTTCATAATCCTTTTCAAAAGGTTGTTCTTGTTTTTATACATCCTGAGCGTGCTGTTTTACAAGAGCGTATTCATCAACGAACCATTCTTATGCTTGAGCAGGGGTGGGTTGAGGAGGCGGCTTGTCTTATTGATACGCCGTGGGAAAACTTTATAGCCTACAAGGGGTTAATTGGTTATCGCGACATTATACAATGGATTCGCAATGGGCGTCAGTCGTGTCAATATTCGGAACTTGTTGATCGCATTTATCATGATACGATTGCTTACGCAAAGCGGCAGGTTACTTTTTGGCAAAGTTTTTCACGCCAATTACAGCATGATGCTCCATATATTCCTATGATAACCATAACCTCATCTTATTCCTCTTGCGAACTTGTAAATACAATTAAAAATATTCTCCAATGATTGATGTATGTAAAAATAAAATTTGAATAGAAAAAACAGCACATCTTTTCTTTTTAATCGAAAATGACCATTTGGGCGCAAAGCGTTTTTTTTCATACTCTTGCATTAGAATGCTGGAAAATGTTGCACATGATTGATTTTTGAGCGGCATCGCTCAAGCGCCCTTTGTGTCGAGCTTTTGTGTTAATGTTCGTATTTTTTAATGTTCATATTGGAAAAAAAAGTGTTTTGGGGTAAGCTATTGACAGCAAAAGGAGTGATGTGTTTTGCAGGATTTCTGCTAGGTTTTTTAAGAGAAAGGTTATTTCGATGATTTACGTTTTTAGAAAAGAAATGAAGAAGTGGCATACCGTTTTGTGGGTTGTGCTCATTGCTTTGGTTTTTGGAGGTGGTATTGGAATATGGAGAAGCAAGGGTATTGATTATGGCGTTATAGGAAAAGTTAATGATCAAGATATTCTGTTTTCAACATACAGGCAGTCATTGAGTGATATTAATAATCGGCTTCAAATGATTCGTTCGTATGCTAAAATGTATGGTTTTTCTGAAGAAATGTTTTTAAAAGGCATGTTAGGCGCTGATTCTCCAGAAGATTTTGCGCTTAATACGAGTATTAAAAATGCTCTGTGGGATGGTATTGTTAATGATCTTCATATTACGGTTGGCAGTACCTTGCTTAAACAAGAGATTGTAAAAGGCATGCCCAAGGAATTTATGGATGAAAATGGTTTTATTAATATGGAAGCATATCAAAACTATCTTATTCATATGTCCATGACGCCTGCTGAATTTGAAGATGCTCGAGCGCGTGAAGTTCGTCGCTCTGTAATTAATAAGGCAATTGAAACAGCTGCTTACGAACCTTTATTCTTGGTGCGTGAACATTACAATGCTCAAAATAGTTCAAAGAGTTTTGTTGTGGCAAAATTGTCCTTTGATGCTTTTATGAAAAAAACGCTTGCTGAAAGCCTTGATGAAAAAGCATTAGATGCTTATTTTCAAGCGCATAAAGAAGCGTATCGCACACCCGAACTAAAAAAAGTTTATTATTGGATTGCTTCAGCTAAAGACTATGCTGATAAAATTGTTGTTGATGATTCTGCTATTCGTGCTTTTTATGAAAAAAACAAAAGCAACATGTTCCGCATCGCCCCAAAAGTTAAGGTGCGTCGATTGGTGTTGAAAATTGAAAAGGGATCAAAAAAGACGCTTGATATAAGAAACAAAGCCGAAGAGCTTCGTGAGCAAGCAATAGCTGCTCCTGAGAACTTTTCATCATTAATCAAAAAGTATTCTGAGCACGAAAGTGCAAAAGATGGAGGAGCGCTTGATTTCTTTGGTCGTGGAACTCATGAAAAAGTATTTGAAGACGCTGCATTTGGATTGAAAAACCCACTTGATATTTCAGCTGTTATTAGAACAAAGCAGGGTTATGAAATTATCCAATTAGTTGAGCGTCAAAAAGCTTCAGAAAAACCACTTGATGTTGTGAAAGACCAGATAGCTAAGGATTTGCACGCAAAAAAATCAATACAAGCATTGCGTTCTGATTTAGAAACAATGATGCATGGAGCGAAGACTGACATTGCTGTTTTACATAAATTTGTACAACAAGCACAGTTTTCGGATCAGGAAACCGATTGGTTATCGAGCAAGGATGTGCGTGAGGGGGATCTTACAGGAATGTTGGCGCAACGCGCATTTGGTAAAGGTAAACGTATTAGTCCTTTTGGCTTTTTTATGCTTAAAGATGAATATGTTATTTATAAGCTTGGGGATACTAAAAAAAGTGATATTCCTGCACTGAGTGCTATTAAGGAAACGGTTATTAAAGACTATCAAAATAATAAGGCGCAAAAAAAGATTAAAGAAGCTGTAATGCGTATCAAGGCAGGTGTTTTAAATCAAGGTGTTGCATTGAACGCACAGGCTGAACAAGAAGATGCGACGATCATCGAAACGGGTATGATTACTGCCAAGGATGAGGTTAAAGGACTTGAAAAGTCATTAATCACACGTCTTTTTGTCCTTTCTGACAAAGCACAGGTTCTTGAACATCGTCAAGGTGAAGATTATTATGTAGCTCAATTGGTAGCTGAAGGCGAAGTAAAGGTCGAAGGTTTTGAAAAAACTCGGACATCTTTATTGAAAGAAGGCAAAATACGAGCAACTAAGGATATGCCAGCAGCATTTATTGCATCTTTGCATAGAATTGCTAAAATAGAAATTGATAAGAATGTTTTAAATAAAACAATGACAACGAGAGACTAAGGAATTATGGCTAAACAACCATTGGAAGAAGCAAAAAAGCTGGAGAGTAAAGCTGGAGAGAAGGTCCAGGCATTAGAGGCTGCGTTTGCCCAAATTGATAAACAATTTGGAAAAGGGTCTATCATGTTACTTGGGCAGCGTGCTGCAGATAAAATTGATGTAGTTTCAACAGGATCTATTCTAATAGACCAGGCACTTGGCGTTGGTGGGCTTCCAAAAGGGCGTATTGTTGAAGTTTTTGGACCTGAGTCGTCAGGTAAAACAACATTAACGTTGCATGTTATTGCACAGGCCCAAAAAAAAGGTGGTGTTTGTGCATTTATTGATGCAGAGCACGCAATGGATCCATCGTATGCTACAAGCATAGGAATTAATATTAATGATTTAATTATTTCACAGCCCGATTTTGGAGAACAGGCTTTGGAAATTACCGAAATGCTTGTTCGCTCAAATGCTGTTGATTTGATTGTTGTCGACTCCGTTGCAGCGCTTGTTCCTAAAGCTGAGCTTGAAGGCGATATGGGAGATTCTCATATGGGCTTGCAAGCGCGTCTTATGTCGCAAGCAATGCGTAAGCTTACGGCTGCGGTAAGCAAATCAAAGACTGTTTTGGTGTTTATTAATCAAATTCGACAAAAAATCAATGGATTGCCATTTGGTGACAATGAAACGACAACTGGTGGAAACGCTTTGAAGTTTTATTCATCCATTCGTCTTGATGTTCGCCGTATTGGTACATTAAAGCGCAATGATAAACCATTTGGTAATAGAGTACTTGTTAAGGTCGTTAAGAATAAGGTTGCTCCACCGTTTAGACGTGCTGAAGTTGATCTTATTTTTGGAGAGGGCATTAGTCAGGAACTCGATCTTCTTGATGCAGCACTTTCTTACAATATTGTTACCCAAGCGGGGGCATGGTTCAATTTTGGTGAGGAACGTGTGGCGCAAGGACGTGACAATTGCTTAAAGAAATTTAAGGAAGATCCAGCTTTCTTTGAGAGAGTTATGGATGCTGTACGTGAAAAAATAGTTCAAGCGTAAATCTAGGGATTATGTAGTGAGTAAAGCATTTAAAGATAAGCCAAATGGCGATCCTCAAGGAAAACATTTTGTTAATGAACAAATTAGAGCTACTTCGTTGTTGGTGATAGGACCTCAAGGTGAGAATCTTGGGCAGTTATCGCGACATCAAGCACTTGCTCAAGCGCAGGATGCTGGGCTTGATCTTGTTCAGGTTGGTGAAAAAGATTCGTTGATTATCGCTAAAATCATGGATTTTGGTAAATTTTTGTACTCCAAGAAAAAACAATTAAGTGATGCAAAAAAACATCAAAAAGTTATTCAGATTAAAGAAGTAAAAATGCGTCCTAATATTGGGGATCAAGATTATAAGACAAAACTTAATCAAGCTTCAGCCTTTTTGGTTGATGGTAAAAAAGTTAAGTTTACCCTTCAATTCAAGGGAAGAGAAATCTCTATGATGGACGAATTTGGAAAGAAAATGTTTTTGCGCATAACACAGGATTTGACCGCCCAAAATATAGGAACACTAGTGGAAGAAAAAGAGAGCCGCGGTGGGCCTTTTTGGTCAAAGATTATTGGACTAAAGGAAAAATAGTTATTACTATGTTTTTTGTTTTATTTTGTTATACTTTTAAAGCAATTAAACATTTTTAGTTTTTTAATATTTTTTTGAATGTAGGTAAGGGTTATTATGCCAAAAGTTAAAACAAATTCAGCTTGTAAAAAGCGTTTTAGAAAAACAAGTAACGGTAAAATTAAAAGAGCTCGTGGTTTTAGACGCCATCATTCATGGGCAAAATCTTCTAAGTCGGTTCGCCAACTTCGTGGAATTGCTTATGTTCATGAATCACAAGAGCAAAAAATTGCATCAGTAATGCCATATTAACGTATAGATTTAAACATTTAAGGTTAGACCATGAGTAGAGTTAAACGCGGTGTTATTAAACACCAACGCCACAAGAGATTATTAAAGAGAACCAAAGGTTTTTGGGGTCAAAGAAAAAACGTATTTAAACGTGCTAAAGAAACATTATTGCGCGCTATGCGTTTTGCATATGTTGGTCGTCGTTTGAAAAAACGTGACTATAAGTCCTTGTTCATTACCCGTATTAATGCAGCATGTCGACGCGAAAACATGAGTTATAGTGTTTTTGTTTCTGGGTTAAAAAGAGCCCATGTTGCTATAAATAAGAAAATGTTGAGCCAATTAGCCATTTTTGAACCTCAAGCATTTTCTCAGTTGATTGCATTAGCAAAAAAATAAAAAGCTTGCAATTGACATATGTGTGCCGCTATTCTAAAAAAATATAAAAAGAGTAGTCGGTTACCAATTAAGAAAAGGAAATATAATGAAGTGTTTAGAAGAGCTTGAACAAAGGGTTCTTCAGGTCATACAAAAAAACAAGGACTTGCAAAAACAAGTCGATGAATTGCTTTTAACAACTGCCGAACTTGAAGAAAAGGTTCGGCAGTATGAAGTTTCTTTATTACAAGAAACAAATGCTGCAAGTATATTGAGCCAAGAAAAAGCTTCCATTATGAATACAATAGAAGAATTATTGAGTACCATTAAAGTGATGGAAGAGGTTCGCTCGTAGTTGTTAATAATATAGGGTTTTTTTGTGGTGATAAAACGATGCAGAAGAACTTGAAGGTATCAATTTTAGGTAAAGATTACGCCATTGCCACTGATGAGGGGGAAAATAGTGTTCAACAGGCTGCTGAGCTTGTTGATGCGCTGATGTCTCAGTATGCGCAACGGTTTCCTCGAGCGGGTGAAGGCAAGATTGCCGTTGTTGTTGCGCTTGAGCTTGCAAGTAAACTTGCTCAAAAAGACAATGATTTAGCCGCTTTGCAAAAGCGCGTTGCAGCGTTAAATACTATCATTGATACAACGCCTTAAACATAGTATAATGTGCATTGTGGGGATGTGTTTTACATAATAAAACACATCCTTTTGCGTGCTTTCATTTTCTTCTATTTATTCTTTTTTTTGATGTAACCAAACGCTTTTTATTCTAAGTTGCAGAATGCGGTGCTATTGTAATAAAAAACACACGATTGTGTTATATAAGGAATAAAAATGATTTGGATTACAGGTCTTGTTTCTTTTCTGGTTGGTGGCGGCTTTGGAGTTGCGGGTCTTTTTGCTGTTTTGACAAAAAGACGCAGTAAAATTTTACAGACCAAACAGATTATTCAAAATATGCTCAAAAATGCTCATGATGATATTGAGCGCAAACGCAAAGAATCATTGAATGAATTAAAAAGTGAAATGCATAAAAAGCGTTCCGAATTTGATTTTGAAATGAAAAAAGCGAAAATGGAATTTCAACAAGTTCAGGCTAAAGTGCAAAAACGAGAAGATGCTTTAGAGCATCGTGAAGTTATTATTGATGATTTACGCAAAGAATTGCAACAAAAGGAACGTGATTTAGCTCGGCGTGCCGATGTGCTTGTTGGAGATGAAGTTAAAATCAAGCGTCTATATGAAGAACTTGTCGCAAAACTTGAACGCATCAGTGGTATGAAGCAGGATGAAGCTAAGAAGGTTTTGTTTGAATCACTTGAAAAAGAAGTAAAATTAGCAAATCAACAGTGGCTTGCCAAAATTGAAGAAGGCGCCCAAGAAACTGCAAAAGAAAAGTCTATTTCAATATTAACAACGGCGATGCAACGCTATCTTGCTGATACGGTAACCATTCATTCGTCAAGTGTTATTCATTTGCCAAATGAAGAAATGAAGGGTCGTATCATTGGAAAAGAAGGACGTAATATTAAGGTTCTTGAAATGGCAACTGGTATTGAATTTGTGATTGGGGATACTCCTGAGGTTATTACGTTGTCAGGGTTCAATCCAATTCGTCGCGAAGTGGCCAAACGAGCTTTAAATAAACTTATTCTTGATGGACGTATTAATCCTACGCGTATCGAAGAAACTGTTGCAAAGTGTGAAGCTGAAGTTGATCAGGCTATTTTGGAAACTGGACAACAGGCTATTTTGGAATTTGGATTCCGTGGGGTGCATCAAGAAATTGTTAAGCTCCTTGGAAAATTATATTTTAGAACAAGCTATACACAAAATAATTTGGTTCATAGTAAAGAAGTTGCTTATTTTGCGCGGTCCATTGCGGCTGAGTTGCAGTTGGATACAGAAATTGCCGCACGTGCAGGATTATTGCATGATATTGGCAAGGCAGTTTCGGCTGAAGTTGAAGGACCTCATGCTGTTATCGGTGCTAATTTAGCAAAAGAATATGGCGAAGATCCAATTATTGTAAATTCTATAGCATGCCACCACGAAGAAGTTGCACCGTCCAGTCCTTATGGTTTTATTGTGCATATTGCTGATGCTATATCAGCACTTCGTCCTGGAGCTCGTAAAGAAACGCTTTCGACCTATATCAAGCGACTTGAAGACCTTGAAAATTTGGCTCATGGATTTGAAGGTGTTAAAAAAGCGTATGCTTTACAAGCAGGACGAGAAATTCGCGTTATTGTGCAAGAAGATCGCATGGATGATGCAAAATCTTTGGTGCTGGCGCGTGACTTGGCTAAAAAAATAGAAGAGAGCATGTCGTTTCCTGGCGAAATAAAAGTTAATGTTATTCGCGAGAAGCGCTTTATCCAAGCCGCTCGATAAACATGAGGTGATTAAGCAGTATGGTAAAAACAATTAAACTTCTTTTTATCGGTGATGTTGTTGGACAGCCAGGTTTAATAACATTTGGAAAATGGGCGTCTAAGCTCAAAGAGCAATACGGAGCAGATGCAATTATTGTAAACGGTGAAAACTCGGCAAAAAATGGTCGTGGCTTATCACCAAAAACACTCGATTTTTTTAAACATCATGGTGCCGCTGTTATTACATCCGGCAATCATGTGTGGGAAAATCGTGAATTACATAGTGCAATCAAGCAGCGAGAAGATGTCATCCGGCCGGTTAACTACCCGGCCGGATGCCCCGGAAAAGGGTATGCATTTATTGAGGTATGTGGATATACGGTCGCCATTGTTAATATTCATGGTCGAGTCTTTGTTCGAGATCTTTTGGATTGCCCGTTTAGGGGTATCGAATCACTCTTAACATTTATTAAAACCAAAACAAATATTATTTTTGTTGATTTTCATGCCGAGGCGACTGCCGAAAAACGTGCGATGGGATTTTTTCTTGACGGTAAAGTTTCTGCTGTTGTTGGTACTCATACGCATGTTCCAACGGCTGATGAGCAAGTATTGCCCGAGGGAACTGCCTACATAACGGATGTAGGTTATGTAGGAGCTCTGAATTCTGTTATTGGCATGCAAGCTGAAGGTGTTTTGCAAAAATTTTTGTATGCCCAACATCTTGGTAAATTTACCGTTGATTGTCGTGGCGCTATGGAATTAAATGGTGTGTGCGTTGAGATTAACACCGAAACTGGTCTTGCCGTAGCAATTGAGCGGATTCGTATTATTGATCATGAAGTTAGTGGTTTGTTAACACAGGAAGATCGTACATAGCTTATGCTTATTTCTTTTTTGTTACGACGTTTTATTCGTTCTTTTGTACTCTACTGTTTGTTGCTCGCCGCCTTGTTAGGATTTGGTAATATTTTTTTAAAATTATCGCTCCTTTCAAATGTGCGAGCACTTTGGATTGTTTTTTGTGCGCTCATTCCTTTAATGATAACCTTTGCCTTACCGTTAGCTGCAGGTATGGCAGTTTATTCGATTGTAAGTAATTTATATCTTAATGATGAAATAACTATTATACGATCGTTTATTGCGGCCAAGCGAGCGGTGTGGGGGGCAAGTATTATTTTTTCGGCGTTGGTGACGATCCTTTATATTCCCTTGGTTTTTCATATTGCCCCAGCTCGTTATGGGGTAGGTAAGCAGGCTCTTTTAACCTTGGCAAAGCAACAATTTGATTCCTTGGAAGCTGGGGTTTTGCATGCGCCCTTTCCAGGCGCGGCCTTTTATTGTGCGCAAAAAAAAGTGCACCATGCAACCATTTATTATACATCATTATTTTTGGCTTTGTATAATAAGCACAATGAGCGTTATTTTTTTACAGCGCATCATGGAACTCTGCATAATGATGCGTTTGTTTTAACTGATGGCTGTGTATATACCATCACCGCTGGTAAGCATTATGCTGCACATTTTAAAGAAACTACCATAAATATTGCTCAGCTTCTTGCCAAAACCAATGACTTTGGAACGGCGCTCAAACATCCAAAGTTTCTTGTATTGAAAGATTTATTGCCCTTGTGTTTACAAAAAAATCAGGCCGCTTGTTATGAATTTTTTAAGCGTCTGGCTCAAATTATGTGGTTATTATTATTTCCATTGTTCGCGTTGCTTTGTGCCTTATTTTGTGGCGCATATAAAAACCGTGTACTGATGGGTATTTGTTGGAACGGCTTTTTGTTTTTGTGTTCACATATTGCGCTTACACTTGCACAAGTTTGGTGGCATATTCCAGCTCTTGCTTTCTTTCTTTTATTTGGAATACCGGTTATTATCTTAGGTATACTTTTGTGGTGGTATCAACGTTATTTTTAACATAAGGTTAAAGGAATAGTATTATGGTGCTTGTTCTTATATTGTATGCTGTTTTAGCAACGACGTTTATTTTTGCTAAAAAGGCCGTTGCGTTGGCTCATCCTTGTTTTTTGGTTGGCGTTCGCATGCTTCTTGCGGCAGCATTAATCCTTGGGTATTATGCCTTTACTCAACGTAAAGCATTGGTTATAGCTAAAAAAGATTATTGGCTTTTTTTTAGAGTTGCACTTTTTCATATTTATATAACATTTATTTTTGATTTATGGTCATTGCAATATATTACGGCGCTTAAATCAACGCTTATTTTTTCTACAACACCGTTTATTGCGGCAATATTGGCCTATATGTTATTGCGTGAGCGTTTATCGTTAAAAAAAGTATTTGGCATCATTATTGGGGTTGGAGGACTTGCGCCTATCATTATTTCTCAGGTGGGTGATCAGGTTGCGTTTCAGGAATTGGCATACATTTCTTTGCCAGAAGTTGTGTTATTTGGTGCGGTTATTTCTGGTGCTTATGCATGGTTTTTGGTTAAGCAGTTAATGGATCGTGGTTATGGATTTGGGGTCGTAAATGGATATGCCATGCTTATTGGTGGGTTGATGAGTTTAATCACCTCGTTTGTGGTAGAAGGCTTTGCGGCACCGGTGAGCGATATTCCTTCATTTATTGGTTGGTTGTTGCTTTTGGTTTTATCAGCCAATATTATTTTTTATAATCTCTATGGTTATTTATTACAACGTTATTCAATTACGTTCATTACGTTTGCTGGTTGGCTATGCCCTTGTTTTGGAACCATTTATGAATGGGCATTTATGGGCGGGACCATTACATGGCATTATCTTGTTTCATTAATTTTTGTAAGTATTGGTTTGTATGTGTTCCATCAAGAAGAATTGTAGCTTCTTGTTTTAATCATATTTATTAAAAACTCTTTCTTTTTGTTTGATGCATTCATTATAGTAAAATCATGGTTATTTTTTGTGTGGTTTTATTAGAGAAAGGGGATCGTATGCGATTGTTGTTATGTTCTTGCATGTGTGTACTTTGTGTAATATCGCTTGGGGCGATGCAGTTACAGCATATTACTGTTGATTCGCTGTTGAGTCCTTCTTATGAATGTGTTCGCAAACAAAAAACACAAGAAGCTTTACGTCATTTTATGGGAGAAGTACATCAAGGCTCGTTATGGGTTGATGCATGTTGTAGCGGTGGTGGATATCGTGCCATGGTTGCAACTGCTGGCTTTGTAAAAGGATTGCAAGAAATAGGTCTTTGGGATAGTTTGTGTTCTATGTCGTGTCTTTCTGGTTCAACCTGGATGTATGGTCCATTTATGGCAAAAAATGAATCAATTAATGTGTTTATTGATCAGTTACGGACTCACATTACACAAGAATCTTTTTTTAATAATCTTATTCCAACTTTATCTCGTCTTGCAAAAAAAATCGAATATAAATATGCTCAAATTCGTGAAGTTCAAATTGTTGATCTTTTTGGCGGTCTTTTAGCAGATCGACTTATGGGAGAGTTGGGGCGTACGGCACAAACAATCTCATTTTGTGATTTTAATGATTCACTATACATAGATAATTACCCTCAGCCTATATTCACTGTTGTGTATCCAGAGGTTATTGAACGATGTTGTTGGTTTAATACCTCAGAATATCATCACATAGAAGTTACTCCTGAACTCACGCATGTTGCTTTTTCAGATATTTTTATGCCAACAGAACAGCTTGGGGTGTATACCAAACGTGATGTTGTATTAAGTGAGCTTTTTGGTGACATTATGCAAACATTAACCCTGGGAAGCTTATTGGGTTTTTGCGGAAGTGCATATGCCGCTAATGTTAAAGAGATTATGAATACGCTTATAGAATCGCTTATTGAAAAATTTGAGTCATTATCTCGCACCGATGGTGAATTACAACGGGGAATTTTTCTACGCGAATTACTTGCAAGCCTCAAGGCCGGAAGAATCGCTCCAGGGCGCGTTCCTAATTTTACACATACCGATGATGAAGAGATTTGTCTTGTTGATGCTGGGGTTGTCTGTAATATTCCATTGTTACCGCTTTTAGAACGTAAAACGCCGTTAATTCTTATTTGTGATGCGTCAGATGGTCTTGGAACACAGGAGGGACGTTATCCTCAGTTGTATAAGGCCGAGGAGCTTGCTCGTAGATTTGCGCTTCCATTTCCATCATTGCGTCCTGAACATGCAGAACGGATTCATGATTGTGCGTTTGTTTTTAAGCGCAATGCAGCCGGGGCTCTTGATCCTATGCTCCCAACAATTATCTATTTTTTTAATACCATAGACAAAGGAACGTTTGAGTTTTTGTATACTCAAGAAGAATTTGATGGGATTGTAAATCATATGTACAATGCGGTTGTACAATCAGCTGAAAGTATTCGTCAAGAAATAAGCGAAAAAAATAGTTAATACCTATTATTTATATAAAGGCCACGGGTATGTATGAACATGTCCGTGGCCTTTTTTGTTGTTGCACGGTGGTCAAGATTTGAAAATTGTGTTATATGTTATATAAGGCGTGGTTAGCTATAAGCATGTTTTTTTTAAATGCCTTTTGCTTGAGGATGATGATGAAAAATCTTGGTGTATCCATTGCAACGTTTGCAGATCTTATTGAAAGTAATTTTATTTATGTAGATAAAACTGCTTTTTTATATGAGTTAGTAAAAAATAAAGGCCTTTATTTTTTATCACGTCCACGTCGTTTTGGTAAATCACTTACCTGCTCAACGCTTGAGGCTCTTTTTCGCGGTAAAAAAGAATTATTTAAGGGGCTTGCAATAAGCTTAACAGATTATGATTGGAAGCAGTATCCGGTTATTCATATCAGTTTTGCGGCGATTGCACATAAAACATCTTCTGAACTTATAGAAAATATGACTAAAGTATTTATTGATATTGCAAAGTCATATGCTATTGATATTGATCAGGAGGCTGGTCCTGAGTATATATGTTTCTTGTTGATTCAAAAACTGTATGAAAAGCATGGTCCGGTTGCGGTAATTATCGATGAATACGATAAGCCAATTTTAGATCATATTGGTGATTCTGTAATGGTTGAAAAAATGACACGTATTATGCGAAGTTTGTATAGTATTTTTAAAGACAATCAAGTTGTTAGTAGTTTACGTTTTTTATTTATTACGGGCGTAAGTAAATTTTCAAAAGTTTCATTATTTTCTGAGTTGAATAATTTAGAAGATTTATCCTTGCAAGATGCCATGGCAACATTGTGCGGATATACACAACAAGAATTAGAATATAATTTTAAGGATTATATAGTAGAGCTTGCTCAAAAGAATATATTGACGTATGAGCAAACTCTGGAAAAACTTAAATATTGGTACAATGGATTTCTATTTTGTCGTCAAGGAGATCGAGTATACAATCCGTTTTCGATTATCAATTGTCTTAAGGTAAAAAATTTTACCAACTATTGGTTTTCAAGTGGTACACCAAAATTTATGATGATTGCATTGAATGATGCGCCGCCGGAAAAAAAAGATGATCTTAAAAAGATTCTATTAACACTTGAACTGCAGCGCATATCTTCTTCATCACTTGAAAATTTAAGGGTGGAAGTTTTATATAAAAATTTATTGGTTTTATTGTTACAAACTGGTTATGTAACCATAAAAGCCTATGATGATTTTGCCGACATGTATCAATTGTGCTATCCAAATGAAGAAGTACGAAAGTCATGCACAGAACAAATTTTTGAAGAGTTAGCGGATATTCATGTCGATACATTTGCTCTTTGGATCGCTAAATTTCGTCGGGCATTGCTCAATGATGATCTTGACACTTTCTGTACGCTTATGGAAACATTTATGCGGCTCTTGCCTTTTACTATTATTGTTGACCGAGAAAAGAGTTATCAGGGGTCTTTTTTTATGATATGTAAATTATTAGGCATCAAAATGCTTGTTGAAGAAGCAACTGATATTGGTATTATTGATGGGGTTATTACCACACCGGGGCATGTGTATGTGATTGAATTTAAGCGAGATCAAACGCCTGATGTGGCATTACAACAGATTATTGATAGAAATTATTCATTTAAATATGTTGTAGAGAGTGATAAGCCCATAGTTCATGTTGGAATAAATTTTGATTTTGAAGATGGCAAACAGGTAGCACTCAGTTGGAAGCGCGAAGATAACGTTTAAATATTGCGAGCAGTTCCTGCGCCGCTGCGTTAAAGTCATTGTTTATAATACAATGCGAGCACAATGGATCTGCTTGTTCTTCTTTACATTCTTGTTCTGCAAGTTTTAATCGTTCATTAATATCCTGTTGACTCATGGAGCCGCGTAACTCTATACGTTTTTTAAGTTCTTCAAGATTATCAAGTGTAATCCATATGGTGACAGCTTGTGGTATGAGACTTTTGAATTTTTTAGCACCCGCGCGATCAACGATAATAACAAATGATAAACCTTGTTTCATTTTGGTTATAATTTCCGCAGGTGATCCATACCAATGGCCGTTATAGCATGATACTTCTAAAAAGTGGTTGCGTTGTTCTTTCTCTTTAAATTCGGTGAGTGAAATAAAGTTATAATCCACACCATTAACTTCCCCTGCGCGTGGGGAACGCGTTGTTGTTGTTATAACTTTTTGTAATGGTAGTGTTGGCTCTAAGGTATTCATGACATAATTAGTTAATGATGTTTTACCGGCCCCTGACGGTGCAGAAATAATAAATAAATATCCTTTGTTATCATTTTTAATCATAGATTTCTATTGTTGTAATGGGTTAGTTAATGTTTTGTTATAATTCTAACATATCATGGGCAGTTATGCCAAATTGATCTTTTTGCAACATATCTCCTTTATGTTCAATTAAAAGTTGTACAATTTCATAGTTTTTGGCGGCGGCGGCACAATGTAGAGGGGTTTGGAGCCATTCGTTAAGGTGATGGGAGTCTGCTCCCATGCTTAAAAGCATTTCTACAAGATCGATATAACCATTTTTTGCAGCTATATGCAATGGTGTGTTATAGAGCCTATCTTCAACATTAAGGCATACGCCTTTTTTGTAAAGCGCAATAATGACTTCTGGTTTATTGTGTTCTGCGGCAAAGTGCATATACGTTGTGCGCCATGGTCTTTTTCGTTTACATCGTATACATCGATTTATAAGTTCTTGAGCAATGTCATTGGCGTGTGGAAGTGGTGATGCAATTGCTAAGCACAGAGGGTCGTTATTTGGGGCTGTTTTAAAGTTTCTTATCAAAGATTTATGTTGTGTAATCATTTTTTTTACCGTTTCAAGATCATCTTTTTCTATTGCTCGATTGAAGGTATAAAGCACTTGTATTGTGTGCATTTTGTCATTCTGCATTGGATATACATAAGATATTGCAGCGCACAAAATAATGATCACCATACGTATATAGTTCATGTCCCGCCCCCTTTGCCCCGCTTTGTTTTTTTTATTTCCCCTGTTGTAAGAATACTATAAAACATGATGCTGATACAATTTTTTCAAAAAAAATTTTATGCTTTGCTATTCGATAGTGGTATTGTATACTTACACTGTTTTAGTTATTGTTATAAAAGCATGAATGTAAGGCATGACCGACTATGAATAGAAAATTTTTTGCAAATCAAAAAGAATTATTAGCTATATTGGCTTCTATGCAGCCTATTTGTAGCAAGCGCACATCGCTTGATGTTACAGAATCTATTTTTTTTAATGTTACACCACGAGAACTTACCCTGAAAGCAACTGATTTAGAAATTAGTTTACAAGCCAACATGCCAATCGATGCTGAGTTATCGGAAAACATGCAGTTTTTAATTTCTGGTAAACGAATATTTGAGCTTGTTAAAGAGCTTGATGGAGAAATTGAGTTTATTGTTGCGCATAATGAACTTCACCTTAAATCGGGTGGTGTCGATTTGATGCTTAATATTAAAGATGCCTCAGAATTCCCACCATTTCCAGAACGCATTGAAAATATGCTCAACATGCAAGCTTCATTTTTGTTGAGTATGCTTAATAAGGTTGCATTTTTAATCCCTCAAAATAATGCTAATATGGCATTAAATGGCATGCTTCTTGAATTTGGACCGCAAAATATTGGTATGGTTGCAACGGATGGACATTGCCTTGTCCGTGTTATTTCTGACAAGTATACGTTGAGTCAAGACTATTCTTGGCTTATGCCAAAGCGAGCTGTTTTGGAGTTGAAGAAACTTCTTGAGCTTAATACCGATGAACAAACATTTTTGGGCACCTGTGGTAATCAGCTTGTTTTTTCTGGTAAGAATTTTAATTTTTTTACCAAGTTAATTTCTGATCCTTTTCCTCAGTACCAACCAGTATTGAATAAAGATGGGTTTATTCCAGCGCGTATGCACAAAGATTCTTTTTTAAAAACGCTCAAGCGCACCGGGTGTCTTTTGGCGGGTCAATTTGTTTCAACTCATTTTTTATTTTCTGAAGGATCTGTAAAAGTGAGTTTGCATAATAAAGAAGTTGGTAAGCTTGAAGAAACACTGGTATTGCAGGATTTTGCTGGTGGGATGATTGAGAGCCGTTTTTATTCTCCTTATTTGTTAAATGGCTTACAGGTTTTTGCTGATGAAAAGATACAACTTTTTATTAAAAATGCAGCAAAGCCAATTATTTTCCAAAGTCAAAGTACCGATTTTGATGTTTCGTATCTTGTTATGCCTATTTCAATGACTCAAGCTGAAGGGTAAAACAGGGATTAAGTGTGTTTATACGGCATATTACGTTACAAAATTTCAGATGTTTTGCGACTTTGGATATACCCTTTCAAAGTCGCTGTGTTCTTATTCAAGGCAATAATGGAGCGGGGAAAAGTAGTATTCTTGAAGCACTTCATTATAGTTGTTATTTGCGTTCTTTTCGTACGCATGTGCATCGGGATTTGCTGCGATTGAATGAGGATCATTTTTTTATCAAGATCACCACAGAAGCTCATGATCTATCATCATGTGATGTTATGAGTGTTGGCTTTTCGCCGGCACAAGGTAAATTAGTTAAATTTAACGATAAGCCGGTTCATTCTTATAAGGATCATATTGATCATTACCGCATGGTAACATTATCTGCCGATGATTTACAGCTGGTTAATGGAGCTCCTGAGGTTCGACGTGATTTTTTAAATTATGCACTTTTTTTACAATCCCCTGGGTTTTTGGCAGTTTTTAAACGTTATCGCCAAATTCTTGAACAACGTAATAGTATTCTTTTTTCATTGCGTCACTCTTCTGGTTTATCCTCCAACGAAGAGTTGCGTATTTGGACCAAGTCGTTGTGGGAGCAGTCTAATATCATTAGAGTGATTCGTTGTGATTATTTACAAAATCTTGAGGTAACCGTTAATAAGCTTTTAGCTGAATATTTTGTTACTACCGATCAGGACTTGTCGGTATCATTGAGTTATCATGATAAAGTTGCTTATACTGAGCAGAATTTTGAATCGTTTTGGCAGATGTATAAACAAAAGCATATTATGTCAGAACAGCAACACGGCCGCAGTTTATTTGGGGTGCATCTTGATGATTTTTCTATTATCTTTCAACAAAAAAAAGCACGTGTTTTCGCATCGCGTGGGCAGCAAAAGCTCATTGTATTTCTGATTAAGGTTGCTCAAATGTTAGATCTTAATCATCTTGGGGAGCCAGGTGTTTTGTTGTTGGATGACTTTTTGACTGATTTTGACGATCATCGTGTTGCGCAGTGTTTAACGGCTCTTTATGGATTACCGTTTCAAATAATTGTTACGTGCCCTACCAATGCTTCGGCATTAACAACAGGGTTGGCATTTTCAGCTCGTGAAGAAGATTTTTCTATTGTTTCATTGTAACGGTTATGCGCGTGGATGTTTTTTATCATATTCTTTACGGAGATGCGAACTTCCAAGGTGCGTGTAAATTTGTACGGTTGCAAGGTTATCGTGCCCAAGAAGCATTTGAAGGGAGCGAAGATCTGCCCCATTTTTGAGTAAATGTGTAGCAAGAGAATGTCGTAAGCTATGTGGTGAGATGTCTTTGGTAATTGCAGCTGCCGTAAGAAGTTTTTTGAGAATTTGCCAAAAAAATTGTCGCGACATTGGTTTAAGATGTCCGTTATAAATCGAAAAGAAAAGATACTGTTTTTCTATGATAAGTTTTTGCGTGTGTTTTTTGGGAAGTAATTTAGGATAGATCGTAGTGATGTAATGATTTAATAAGGTAAAAAGACTTTGAGGCAAGGGTATCATACGTTCTTTATTGCGCTTTCCAACTATGGTAATAAAACCAGTATCCGCATGTAATTGTTCCATCGTCATTTCGATAAGTTCAGTCACCCTAATCCCTGATGCATAAAGAACATAGAGCATTACCTTATTACGTATTCCTCGGAGTGATGTATCGCATTCTGCAGCGCTTAAAAGGGTTTGAACTTCTTCTTCGCTCAGATACACAGGAAGTTTTTTTTCAAGCTTAGGAGAGGTGAGCGTTGCCGCATGGTTTGGAATGTGGTATCGCTCATGGAGAAATGCATAAAATAATTTTATAGCGGATATTTTTCGTGAAAGACTTTTGGCGGTAATGCCTCGGTCTTTGAGTGTTTTTAAAAATTCGCTGAGGTCTTTTTTGCTTATGTTAATGAGGGATACATCACATGCGTTGCAGTATGCTTCGAGTTGTTGAATATCTTTGGTGTATGATGCAAACGTATTTTTCGAAACATTTCGTTCTGCTAAAAGGTAGGATTCGAATTGACTTTTATAGTCGATATCTGGTTGTTGCATGCAATGTATCCTTATCGTGCTTTTTAATATGATTTAGCTATGAGCACATCGGTAACGCTTGGTTTTTTACAATAAAAGCATGTTATATGGGCATTTTCATGGTATCGACAACGGATGGTTCCTTTGTGTTCTTTAAGTTGTGCTTCGCAAGCTGCATCTCCACACCATCCTGTTTGATACAATCCATTTTCATTCTCTAAAGCATGGGCAAAATCACTTAGGGCGTCTGCCTGATGCCATTGTTGTTGTATGCGCTGTAATGCTTTTTGGTATAATTGTTCATGAATGGTATCAAAAAGAGCTTGTATGGTTGTAATGAGATTGTCGCATGGAACAAATTGTTTCTTCTTTGTTTTATCAGCTTCTGCGCGATTTACCATAACAACATGATTTTTTTCAAGATCTTTAGGCCCAAGTTCAATACGAACGGGTACACCCTTTAATTCCCAGGCGTAAAATTTGGCGCCAGGTGAATCATTTTCATTAAGATCTACGTGCACTGCTATGTTAGCATTTTGTAAGTGTTGTGCAACTTCGTTGGCTTTTTGGATGATAGCAGTTTTTTCAGCAGCTGTTTTGTAAATTGGTATAATGACCGCTTGGATTGGCGCAAGGCGTGGAGGAATGATAAGGCCTTGTTGGTCGCCATGCATCATGACCAATGCTCCGATGGTTCTAGTTGTAAGCCCCCAGCTTGTGCAATGAGGCACCTGCATGGTTCCTTTATCATCCTGAAAGCGAACATCAAATGATTCTGGGAATGAATGTCCCAATACGTGGGATGTACACATTTGAAGTGCTTTTCCGTCTGGCATTAGGCTTTCAAGTGTATAGGTGCGTTCAGCGCCGGCAAATTTTTCGCTTTCGGTTTTCATACCACTTATGACTGGTATGGCGTAATAATGCTCCAGTAGCTTTTTATAAATAGCAAGCGCTTGTTGGGCCATTTCAACCGCTTCACCATGTGTTGCGTGGGCTGTGTGGCCTTCTTGCCATAAAAATTCTACGCTACGCAAAAAGGCTCTATGACGCATTTCCCAGCGAACAACGTTTGCCCATTGATTTATTTTTAGGGGGAGGTCGCGCCATGATTTTATCCAACGTGCAAACATGTGGTAAATAATGGTTTCTGATGTTGGGCGGACAACATATGCTTCTTCAAGCTTTTCTCCGCCGGCATGAGTAACAACCGCAAGCTCGGGTGAAAAACCTTCAACGTGTTTTTTTTCTTTTGTTATAAATGATTCTGGGATAAGTAATGGGAAGTAAGCGTTTTGTGTTCCTGTTTTTTTTATTTCTTTATCAAGTATTTTTTGTATGTTTTCCCATAATGCAAAACCATAAGGGCGTAAAACATAACATCCTTTGGTTGGGCTTGAGTCAACGAGTTCAGCTTCAAAAATGACATCTTGGTACCAATCAACAAAATTATGTTGAATATCGGCAAGTTTTTTCATAGGGCCTCTGGTTTGAATACAACATATAACATTGTTTGCATGATTACCAATTATATCATTCGAACGATAAATTGCAAAAATAAAGAAAGGCAGTGTTGAATTTCACTGCCTTTCTTTATTTGGAAAAAATGAATTTATATTTTATTTTTGAGGTTTTGGGTTGCTTTTTGGTTTACGACCTTGAGATTTTTTAGCTGTTTTTATTTTCTTCTTAGGAGATTTTTTTGTGGATTTTGTAGATTGTTTTTTTATTTTTGTAGATTGTGATTTTTTTTCCGTTGAAGAAATTTTTGATGTATCTTTTTTTTCTATTACAGGAACATGTGTTTCTTTTTTTAGTTGATGTATTTTGTTCGAATTATCGATTATGAATGCGGCTCCCAATGCATTCATGGCGATAAAAAGAACATCGGTTGTTGGTATATTATTATCACTTTTAACAGGTTCAAAAGCATTGTTTTTGAATTCTACTACTTCATTTTGATCATTAATGCCCATTATGAGATCTGCATTTCCCACGGTAATCATTTTGAGGTTATAATTTCCCATGCGATGCCATTTTTCATCTTTTCTTAAAAATGGTGTACCGCTTTTGTTAAGTGCAACGATGGTTCCATCAATACCAGCTGAAACAAAACTTCCAGTCCCTTCAGCTATTGTAGTCCATGTTTTTTCTTGAGTATTATATTGATAGATAGTCGATGTTTTTTGGTTGGTAGCCAAAATGCATGTATGGTTTCCTATACTTATTTGATCAAATACAACATTTTTAGGCATAGGAATATCTTCCCATATTGCTTGTTGTGTATCGTAGATAAATGCTTTTCCAGCATTATTTATTGCGCCTAATGTACCATCTGAAGATAAGGCAACATCGATGAATACAAGTTTTGTGCCGTCAATGAATTTAGCTTCTTGAATCATCCAGGTGTCCATTATGTAGCTGTACAGTGTTCCTTTTTCATCAAGAGCAAAGAGTGTAAGGTCATTTTCGTAACTTCCAACGGTTATTTTCTTCATAGTTTGTACAATTGAATCAGCTTTTTTATTTTGTGTTATTGATTCTTTTTCTTGGTTAGATTTTTCAGTTGATGGTGTTGTGGTTTCTTCTGGTTCTGCCTGAGTTAACATTTCTTGAAGTTTTCCGCCTAATTCTTCGATATTTTTTTTAATTGTTTTTGTTTTTATTTCGGCAATAAAAACGTCTTTGCGTGCTTGTATCCTGCTGGCCCACGTATGAACCATTTGCACGTAAATAAGTTTATCTTTGAAGAATCTACTTGTTTTTGCTTTTTTATATTCGGATTCAAATTGTTGTGCAAGCTGGTTCATTTTTGTCAGGCTAACGGCAGCCATTTCTGCATTTCTATCTGCCGTTGGAAAGTCATAATTCAAAGGAGTGCCATCAGACGATTTTAAAATAGAGATAGTCCCATCAAGTTCTAGGAGATGAATTTCGATTTCTTTTTTTACGTTGGGAAGTGGATCATTCCCTACAAATGTATGAATTGCTCCTGGTATTGTTATTTTACCTTCATTTTTTACCATATGGCGTATTTGATTTGTAACATCTATCCATTTATCGACGGGTATTCGTAGAATATTTTTGGGTTGTTTTACTCCCCCATAAATAGCGGCAAGAACTCGAAGTGAGCGCATATGATTAAGGTTTTTATCTATGGTTGGTTCTATTGTTGCCATAGTGTTTGAAATGAATATTAGAGCATTTATACATAGCGTACCAATTAAACGAATTTTCATAAGAATCTCCTTTTCTTTTTTATAAAGATAAACGTAATAGTTATATCTTCAGGTGTTTATTATTATATATTATAATAATATTTCAAATAGAATAAAAAAACAACAATTTGTATAAAGTATTAGGCGAGTGTATTGAAGCATAGCCTGTAATCAAAGGATCCATCTATTTTTTAAGTTAACAAAATCTAATATTGGTTTTTTCTCATAAAACAAACCGCCATGCAGAAAAATCTACATGGCGGAAAAAGGAGAAAGGAGAGTAGTAATGAAGCTTTTAAATCTTAAAATCTTATTTAGTGTTTTTATTCTATCTACTTTCAGAATAAAAATCAAGCGGTCTTTTTAAAGTATCTTAAAATAGTGGTTTTTAATGTTTTTTTTCTATTCGAATTTTTATTCTTAGTTGTTTTCCCCACATACGTTTGAAGTCCTTATGTTACAAAACAAACCGCCATGCAGAAAAATCCACATGGCGGAAAAAGGAGAAAGGAGAGTAGTAATGAAGCTTTTAAATCTTTATTTAGCATACCTTATTTCAGGTATGTTTTGCAACTTTAGCAATTATTATCTGTTATTACCTTAGCTTATTTCTATATAAAAATCAAACGCATTTATAAAACGCCAATAAATAAGCTATCCGGCTAATAATATTTCAGTTTGAGCACATTTTCTTACTCGTTCCATCGTGTTCTTATCCCACATTTATTAAAAACTCGATTTAAGAATCTTTATTTATTAGGTTTATTCAAGTTCAAAGTATAATAAAGTGCGACAGGAAGAGGGCTTTAAGTAATGATGATCAATTTGACCGTTATTAGACCTTTTAATGTGTCGATGAGTATTTCATACTGAATCTAAAAACTTTGTATAAAATAGACTTTTAAAGAAAAAGCAACTTTCTGGCGCCAAATTGTTTTTTTGAGGATTTTTTGATGATTTTTATATTATTTTATTATTCAAAAAGAGAATAAAGATATTTGGTGTGTTAATTGGTTTGAGTATGTAAGAATTTGTAGATTATCGTACGATTGGTGGGGATGAACAAACAAATAACATATAACATACTAATCAATATAACATCATAAACATTAACATTTATGCAACATAATAATAATAATTGATAAAGATATGATAGCAGGAATATAAGAAAGGCAATTCAGGGAGAAATAATGGTTATAGTAAAAATTTTGTGTTTCATCGATGGAAGTTATAATGGTTTGCTTTAATTTGTGGTTTGTTTACATAATAACGATTATCGGACGTTGTTTTTAAATAAAAAAATACCCCGCTCACCCCGCTTTTTCAATTTGAATTTCTCATCACTGCTTCCAGAATCCACACAAACAAACCGCCAGGGCATCGGTTACGTCCTGGCGCTCAATGGCCCCAAGTGTCTGTAGCTTAGGAAATAATCGCAACACCATCTGAGCAACTTGATCCTTGCTCGCAGCCCCATATCCTGTTACCGCCCCCTTTACCTCTCGAGGTGCAAATTCATGCACTATCAAATGATGTTTTGAGGCTAATAAATAAAGAATCCCGCGCAAGTACCCTAGTTTTAAAAATGTTTGGGCATTTTTACCAAGAAACGATGTTTCGAGCGCTATTTCAGTAACCCCTAGCTGAACAATCTTCTGTTCAAAGCACGTAAAAAAAATACCAACACGTTCAACGAGTGACTTTTGAGAGCTCATCTTTAAAAAACCATAATCCAGTAAATAAGCTTTGCCACCATCTTTTTTTAAAATGGCATATCCCGTAATTGAAAATCCAGGATCAACCCCCAACAAAACTCTACTCCGATCACCCTGCTCCATAATACTCCCCTACTCAACTAAATCATAAAATCGGGTAATATCCCCCTTAAACTTTACCTGGAATGAACCAACCGGCCCGTTACGTTGTTTACCAATAATAACTTCAGCATAATCCGGAAACTCTGTTTCCGGATTATAGACCACATCGCGATAAATAAAGAAAATAACGTCACCATCTTGCTCAATAGCTCCTGATTCACGCAAGTCCGAAAGCATCGGGCGCTTATCTGTGCGGCTTTCAAGCGAACGCGAAAGCTGAGACAACGCCAGTACTGGTATATCAAGCTCTTTTGCCAACGCTTTAAGCCCGCGAGAAATAGTTGAAATCTCTTGCGTTCTATTCTCATGTGTTTTATTAGAATGAATTAACTGAAGATAGTCAATGACTAAAAATTGAATATTTTCCTGCGCCTTAAGTTTACGGGCCTTGGCACGCAGCTCTAATAAGGTAATGGCTGGCGTATCATCAATAAAAATTTTTGCTTCAGCAAGGCGTGCCGCAGTGTTAGTCATCTCCATCCATTCTTCAGACGAAACCATGGCGTTACGAATTTTTTGATGGGGTATCTGCGCCTCGGCCGAAAGCATACGTAACACCAGTTGTTCTGATGACATTTCAAGAGAAAATATACCAACAGGACTCCCTGCATGCCATGCATTAAGCGCAATATTTAAGGCTAGCGCAGTTTTACCCATAGATGGACGGGCTGCTAAAATAAGCAGGTCACCCCGCTGCATACCCGACGTCATCGTATCAAAATGGAAAAAACCCGACGGAACGCCCGTTACACCCTCTTGATTTGACTTCATCTGCGCTAAATTGGCAAACGTTTTTTTGAGCAAAATATCAAGCTGAACAAATGTCGGCGCCGTCATCTTATTGGAAATTTGAAAAATCTTTTTTTCGGCCGTATCCAAAACACTGTCAATTTCTTGTACATTTTGATCATAACACGTCGTAATAATATCCGACGCCGATAAAATAAGATCTCGCAAAACCGCCTTATCCTTTACAATACGCGCATGCTGCATAATAAGGCCGATTGCAGGAATGTCTTCCTGCAGCTCCATCAAATACATAAGCCCACCAACATCATCAAGTGACTTTGCCTTAACAAGAGCATCCTGCAACACCACCAAATCTATTTTTTGATTGGCTTGCGCAAGCTCAATAATAACTTGATAAATAAGTTGATGTGAACGCTGATAAAAATCAGACGGCTTAAGAACATCAGAAATAAGGGTTAAATTTTCATCATTTAAGAGAATAGCAGCCAATACTGCGCGTTCAGCATCAATATTGGCTGGCAAACTTCTACCAAGCGCCGACGTTCGAGACGAACTCGAATCACGACGCTGCTGTATCTCAAAACCGGTTGCTTCTACCATGAAATCTCAATACTATTTACTTTCTTTTTGAGCTACAACCTTAACCGTTACCTGCGGCTTTAACTTGGCAGACAAACGAATTGTCACTTTATGTTCACCAACAGTTTTAATGGTTTTATCAAACTCAATTTGTTTACGATTAACAACAACATCCTGCGCCTTAAGCAAATCAACAATATCGTCAGCGCTTACGGCTCCATACAATTTTCCATCATCATGCACACGACTTTTAATGGTAAGCACAACAGATTTTAGGCGCTCTGCCAACATTGCAATTTTGCTGCTCAAAACCTGTGCGTTAATAGTTTCTTTAACAACACGAGCCTTGAGTTGTTCCATATTACTTTCAGTCGCTTCCACGGCCAATTTGCGAGGAAACAAAAAATTAGCTGCATAACCATCTGCAACTTTAACAATTTGCCCAGCCATCCCTACTTTTTCCACATCCTTAAGCATATATACATTCATGTTCAGTATTTTTTTAAAAAACATATTATCTTATGTGTGAGCATAGTATATCAAATGCTACAAAAATGCATACGCTTAGTTATAAAAAAAAAGACGTCTTCATCGTCCTCGTTGCAATGCGATTGCATAATTAAAATCATAAAAATATTTTTGCCATGCTTCATCAGTCCAATTATATTCGTTGTTATATATAAAATAGTCCTTAAGCACCTCTCGAACTCTCAAAAGTTCTTTAAGTCGAGGGCCTTTATTTTTGGGATCGGCTATGGTTGCATCAAGCAATTCCAATGCTCTATCAAAAGCCATTTTACTTTCATTTGGTTTTCCTTTTTTTTTCCATCGAATTGATCTTTCAATGTCACAACCAATATTTGCTAGCTGTTCAAAAAGCGAAAACGTAAACCAATGGTTAAGGTCAAGTTCCTTGTGAATAATCATTGAACTTCTCCTCGGATTACCAATTTATTAACAATAGTTATAATTTTTTTTTGTAATTCGGGATCCTCAACACTGCGGCTTCTATTATTTTGGCGTGGACGAAGGTTAATCTTCATCGGCATGCAGGCCAGCATCTATAGCCATAATTTCTTGTTTAACATCAACAACGGCCTTAACTAGGTGCCCAAACATCTTTTCTGACATTTTTTCGAGTTCTTTAACTGAAATTTTATCTTTTACTATCTGCATGGCATACCTTTTGTTTAAATTTTTACTATCCTTTTTTGAACATAACGTAACATGGAAAGTTGTTTTTATCAATTTGTAAGCATCGATGTATTAGAACAAGATAAAAAATAGTTTTCACGTCGTCCAAAAACGCTTAGTGATAAAAAAAGGCTGCGTTATATTCCTTACGGTTTACAACACAGCCTTTTTTATCACTCGCCTTTTCCTTTTTATGCAATGATTATTGTAAAATAATTATTGCATCCTTCATTATTATTGATGATACAACATTGACCATTTGAAAATCAAGATTTTTTTTTATCTTTTTATTATGACGCTAACCACATAAGTTTAGTGTGGCCAACATACACCACCGGCACACCCGTAAACAATGCCATGAATTGAGCATAGCGCCGCAACAATTCTTTAAAATACCCACAAAACCAGCTATCATTGATAAGAACCATCATGCACATTTTTTTATCATGAGCAAAGTTCATACCATGACGCCATACCTTAAAAGAATTACATTTGAAAAAAAATTCAGAACAAATAAAGGGCATAATATAATGATCACCATCCAACACAATCCCTGGCTCTTTGAGCAAGCCCTTGCCAGCATGTAACCATTGCACCTTATCAGAAACAAACCATGACGCAATCCACGCATATTTTTGTAACCGTGGCGGAAGTGCTTCAACGAAAGAAACCGCATGATGCTTTACATAAACTTTATTTATCAGACCCTTTTGCATCACAACAGCCGCCTGATACTGTTTATCTTCTTGCACAACATGCGCTCCAATAACCAACAATGCCTCATCGTCAAGCGCCCCTCCCCAAAGCTCAACAAGCTCTGGATATCGTGTTATACAAAATGGATAAAAACTTTCAGGAGCTACCAACATACATGGTTGGCGCCGCCCCACAGGCAATTGCCGCCGCCCCTCCTGCAATGCGCTAATGTGATAAAAAATACGTTGTCCCAATGCACAAGCATCACATGACCCGTGAGGCACGGGTTTTACATGAACCAAGTCAATATCTCCATACAAAGCACCCCTTCCAATGGTTGCACTCCCCAAAGAATATGCTCGTGTCATCGCCCCAGCATAACGAATAATAGGCTTTGCCCACGCATACTCAACCAAGGGTAACGCAGCATTAAAAAAGGGAAGCCCTCCCATGCCAATTGGAATAAGGCTATACGAATGCAAAAAAATGTAATATCCCACGATAATAATCGGCCGCGCCCAGTACCCCCCTTTGCAAGCAGTACACTAACAATACCGCTGCTCAACGCAAAATATGCAACAACAACCAGATACCCAGTGACAGCCATCCACCATGCAGCAAAACTTTTTTGAAGCAACAAAATCAAAAACCAAAAAAAATAACAACTATACGCAACCCCTCCCCATACACATCCCTGCACAAACGATACTTTTTTGTACCCATGCACAAGCGGAATCCACCATATCAAAAAAGCCCAGCCAAATAATGCCGGGCAAACAAAAGAACTTGCACACAAAAGCGCCGATGTTATAATTGCAATCATCGTATTACTACCATAATGTATTTTAAAATGCTTCAACAAATATAAGGGCGCATACTAAATGCGCCCTTCAAATTATACTATGATAAATGCTTAAATAAAGACTTTAATTTTTCTTCAGACGTTTGTACAAGAGGTTTCACGACACACTGACGAACAACCAATCCTGAAATTTTACTCAAGCGTGATCTAAATTCAGCATGAGTTTTATCAACAGGTTGTTGAGCAATATTCGCCAATGAAATATCACACGACGCTGAATGTCTAATATCCGAAATTGGCGCCTTGCCCAAAACAGGTGTTGGCATAGGCGGAATACTTATTAACTCTTCTGGATAGACATCCTCTTCACACATTGTGTGAGCCATATCACACAAGCTTTTTAGCTTCCGCTTGTGCTCTAACGCAAGCGAATTAAACAAAGGAATATTATAAGGACGATGCTTCGTTGTTTTTTGTATAAAAATCATTGTCGGAGTTTTAAAATGCACAGTATGTTTATGCTTTTGCACCGGCAATTCACTTTTTGTCTCATCGGCAGCAGGCTGACTCATACTTAAAAGACTATTACGTGCGCCTGCAGCTATAAAAACTACTATAATACATATCATTTGATATATTTTGTTTGTTTTTTTCATAAAAAACCTCCTCATAAAGGAACGAACTCACCACACTACCCCAAGTATAGCAAGAATTAAAAACAATGCAATTGTTTATTTTCAAATAGAATATTATTAAATAATCAATCTGCAACATGAGTAATTAAAAAAACGGATTTCGCTTCGTACTGTACATAACTACAAAAACATCGCGCTGAGCATACTAAGCGCCGCTGAGTACCACGGTAACACAGAATATGAAGAGAGACTCCCTTCCGACTATCGTCCGATGTGCACGGCGTTGCAACCACAACAATCTCAGCATCGGGCCATTCACTAGGTTTTGGCCATGGAATTCTTACTGGATCAATCGATTGAGAAAACCGCTCATGCAAAACAGCATAATGTTCTTTTACCCACGACGCCACACGCAGACGAACCGCTCGCATATAGCACACCTGCTGCCATCGCTGCACCCGAAGCTGCGCAGACTCCTGCATCCATCCAAGCTGCTGCATCCAGTGTCCATACAACAATGCAAGCCCACCAATCATCATAAAAATAATCAGCACCCCACTCCCTACTGAACAATGGCGCCGCACATTCCCTTTTTTCACAAAACCTCGCCAATCACATAATAATATGATTTTCTAAAGGAATCACACATACCACGCGCCGCCCATCGGCCCATGTAACAACAACTTCTACACTTGCCACCATACCCGGCGGCACCCCAGGCCGCGTGTCATACTGCACCACCATAGAACATGATGCACATGCATAATTAAAAAAAGACCAGCACGACCGTTCCCAGCGGCGCGTAGCACTATACCACATTCCATGCCGCCGCCGAAAAACCCCTTTTTGCACCGAAAAAGCCACCCATGACTCGAGCAGCTTACCTTGACCATCAGAGGTTAATTGTTTAAACCTACACTGTGAAGCGTCCCAATCTGACAAAAAGGGACTCGCACACGAACAATCCTTTCGTATAAGATCCTGAATAACCACCATCTCCAACGCATGCTGTTGCTGTATAAACGCCGTCTGCATACTCCGAATAAACAATACCGAAAAACTTCCGGATAACCAACTTAAGATGGCCAGCAATGCACAATATACCAAAACACTCACAAGCGTATATCCTTGATGCTTCATCCCACGATCCTCACACGTACCACCTCCCCACCAACAACACGACGCTCACGTTCAATAGCAAAAAAAGTTCGCCGGGTTACCAGCGTCTGACGCGCTCGAAGCTGCTTTGTGTAGAGCTGATTAAGCGCATCATCAAGGCACTGCTGCTGGCCAATCCACGTTGCACCTGCAACACAGTAATAATGCATCCCGCGCGCAAGCACCATGACAAAAAAGCCCAGCAACAAAAATGAGAAAACAGCGTCGATAACAATAAAACCAGAGTTTCTTTTTAAATAATTGACTCTCTTTTTCATACCTTTTTACACTAACCCATCATAGTAATAAATTCTAATATTCCTTCAACCCGGGAGTAGATTATGAGCAGGCTACGGTTCATGCGTATTCTTTGTTATATCGTAAGTTGCATTACTATACCGAATATTGCACTCAATGGTCAAAACATTTTTGACGATCTTTTTAAAGATTTTGACTTCGATGCGTTTATGCGCGACATCGAAACAGTTAACGACGACCACGCAGACAATAAAACATTTGCCCCAGCAACTTCCACAAAAGCATCCTCAACACCTCAACCCAGTATCACACAACAAGAGCCACAAAAAAAGAGAAGTCTTGAAGACCTTTTTTTAAATCCCGACACCATCACCATCAAGACCGGAGGGCGGCAATCAACCACCAAGCTCACACAAGATTCAATCAATGCATTTAATAGCATTATTTCATCATTAATCAAGGAACTCTACATGCTGGTAAGCCGAGTTCAAGAACTCCCTCATTGCTCGCCAAGCCTTAAAGAGTTTATTCAGAACAGCATGGAAAAAGTAGACACGCTTGGCGTTACCTTAGGATCGCTGGTGAGCAAAAAAATGTATTCTACCCTTGTTCCATACGTACAGCCCGCAGAACCAGGCAAAAAAACAACAATGCCTTCCAAAGCTAAACCAGGAACCGCATTGCGAATAAATATGCTCAATGCCCTTGAAAAAATACGTGATTTAAACAAGAACCTAGAAACTCAAGCACAACAACAAGAAGCAATCCAACAACAACAAGATGATATACTACAAGCTCGAGCCAAAGAACCAAAACCATCAATCACGTTAGAAAAAAAACCACTGATCAGCAAAGAAAAGCGCAAACCTCGCGGAACAAATGCTTTACCCCCCAAAAATAATCCTAAAAAAAATAACACAAAAATAACTCCTATCGAAAAAAAACAGTCCAACACCCCTCTCAAACAAACGGCTCACCCCAAACTCAAGCCATCACTCCAAAATGATCTAGAACAAAAAATTATGACGTTTTTTGAAACCTTCGTTACTCCTATTTATAACGATCTTAACGAATTATATAAAGGCGAAGAAGTAAAAAAAGCCATAGAAACAGCACAAAAAAAACGAGCCGAACGTGAAAAAGCAGCTGAAACAAAAAGAAAATCTGACAGCGGCCGCCGCCAAGGGACATTTGGCGGTTATGGATCATCTGGTCGTCGTTATAGCCCAAGTAGCTATGGTCAGGCAAGCCCCTCAACACGCCGCCCATCATATTCAGGATCAAGTTATAGCGCTCCTTCATACCACGGCTCAGGAAAATCATATGACAGTTTTTCAAAAAGTAGCAAAAGCCCAAGTTCTTTTGATACAACATCTTCAACAAAAAAATCTCCACAATTATCTTATTCAATAGATAGAAAAGACAAAAATAAAAAACGATCAAAAAAACAAGACCCCCAAAAAAGGCATGAACACGATATTCTTGAAGCATCACAAAAATTACAAAAAGATCTTCGATACCTTGCCACCAAAAAAGATGTAAACCTAGATGATTTTAATGAGCTTCATAGTCGCTTTATAGAACGCAGCAAAAAACTTAAGTCATTGAGTATGCAAGAACGAGAAGCAAAAAAAGAACAACTTAAAAAACAAGAGCTAGCGCTTTGGAAAAATGTTATAAAGAACACAAAATCCACAGATACAGATAAAGATAAAAAAACCGAAGAAATACTCAATTTTTTTGGAGAAAAAACAGAACCCAAAAAAACTACGACACCCACAACCACAACTGGTAGCCCTAGCATAACAACTCCCCCAAGCCCGAGTAGCACCCCCTAAACCATAGCACTAAAAACGCAACGCATCTCCTTTTACGCACAACGGCCACCACCGTTGTGCGTTTTTTCATTTTCTTGCGGGCACAGATCCAATTTTGGTATCCTAAAATCAAGGAGAAATAGCTTTGAAAAAGGAAAGGACAGTACTCATGAACCCAAAAGATACGCACAAACGACAACACAAGGCCTTTATAAAAATTATGACACTCAAATTTGCCCTGTTCGAAAACCACCTGACCAGTGACCCAAATGATTACATGGCCGTGGTACAAGACCTGCCAAGCAAAACGCAGGAAGATGTAATTGACCTGATGATTGGTCGCGGTTCTACAGTCACAAGGGCCGAAGCCCTATCGGTTAATGAAGAGTATTCTGCTGCAATTGTTCAACTACTGAAAGAAGGATACGCAATCAATACCCCGATTTTCAACCTCTCACCTTCAATAAAAGGTGTTTTCTATGGCGCCGATCAATCCTTCAACCCTGCCAGCCATTCTGTAAAGATTAACATTTCCGCAGGTCCACGGTTGCGTGAGGTTGGGTCGCAGGTAAATGTAGAAAAAGTGAAAGGCGCTTCACCTAAACCAGACATTGAGTACCTCAACGATTTTGGAAGTGATACCCGAAACGAACAGCTTACTCCCGGAAACATAGCCCGGATACGCGGAAGTCGACTGAAATACGATGCTGCCGATCTGGTGCAGGGTATTTACCTGATTGACACCAATGGCGCCGAAACAAAGGTTACTACTGTGGTGCACAATAAACCGTCGCAACTCGATTTCCTGGTACCGCCATTGATGCCCGGTGAATATAAGCTCGAGGTAAGGGTAGTGATTAACAAGGGAAAAGAAGCCAAGGCAGGTGCTTTGTTGAGCCCGCTAACCGTAGTTGAAAGCCGGCGATAAAATGGCAGGTTTCACCAAAGCTTTTAAAGGGTGTCGCCAAAGCGTTTAACGGGGGCCGTTAAAGCCTTTAAACGATGCCTCTAAAGCAAGGGTCCAAATTTTATCAAATCCTGACAGGTTTCAAAAACCTGTCAGGATTAACCAAAGTAGTTCATATTTTAAAATCAATTTATCATGAAACAGTTATTGTGGTTATTTATTTTAGCGATGTTGGGTCTGCAAGTACAGGCACAGCAAATGGTACCAGTGTGGATCAACAGCCTGGGCGGGCCCGAATGGGACATGGCCAACGCCATGGCCGTAACACCCAAGGGTGAAGTGGTAATTGCCGGTACGTTTTCCGATTCAATAAAAATTGGTAAAGCCACCTACTATTCGAAAGGTCTTACCGATGTATTTTCGGCAAAATATTCGGATAGTGGTGAGCTGATTGGCGCTTTTACCTTTGGCGGCCCTAAAAGCGACTTTGCTCAACTGGCCGCTTACGATGATTACATGGTATTGGTAACCAAGTTTTATGGCCCGTTCGAGTTGCAGGGGCGCAAAATCGATTCAACAGGGGTGGTGAATTACATGGTTGGCTGGTTTGCCGACGATGGGAGTTTAATTCACACGCAAACTATCAGTAGTCCTGGCGAGCTTACCATCAGCAGCCTCGAAACCGACCACAAAGGCACAATTTTCCTTACCGGCTGGTACACCCAGGGTTTGCTTGTTGGCGGAGAAAAATTTACAGCCGAAGAGGGTGAAAACGCCTTTATGGTTTCGGTTAAAAAGAACGGGAAAGAAAAGGCGGTTCAGAAACTGGCAAAGCCAAAAACCAGCCGTTATTACAGCAGTGTATTGGGCGAGGGCAACAAACTTTATGTAGCCGGGATCACCTCTAGTATTGCCGATTCCATTGCCGGAATGAACTCGGTTTCGTACAACAATCTGTTTGTAACTTCCTTCGATAACGGCGAAAAACGAAATGCTGAAAACATTTTATTAAAAGGGATCGAATTGGTTCCTGTTTCGATAAAAGAAGCAGGAGAAAAACTGTGGATCGCTGCCAAATTTAAATACTACTGCCTGAACGGAGCCGATACCCTTTTTGCCAAAGGGCAAAGCGACATTGTGATGGTTACCCTTTCGACAAAGACCAATGAAAAATCGGTTTGGACAGTTGGCGGCGGGGCCGACGACCTGCCTTTGGATTTGTCGGTTTCGGGCAAGCAGGTGATGCTTACCGGTAGCTATTCTGATATTTTAAAAGCAGGTAGCGAAAAATTGCGTGGAAATGAGCTGGGCAGCGACCTGTTCCTGGTATCCTACGAGGCTGAGTCGCAAAAACAATTGACCGCTCTTTCTATTGGCGGGGTACACAACGATTTCCCATGTGCAGCAATAACCTCTGAGGCCGGTGTGTATTTGCTTGGTCAGTTTAAGGAAACCATCAAAGCCGGAGGCAACACTATCAAAACCCGTGGAAGTTACGATGTGTTTGTGGCCCGCTACGAAAACTGCGGTGCCAAGGAAGCCATTAAAATAGAAGCAAAAGCACAAACGGATAAAAAAGGCGAAACAACTTACCAGCTTGCCGCAGCCGAAGGCTACACTTCGTACAAATGGGACAACAACCTGGGCTTTGCGCGAAACGTTGATGCCAAATTTGGCAACAGCTATATGGTGGAGGCCGTGGATAAATATGGTTGTACCTGCTACGGGCAAATAAGCCTAAGCACTACCAAAAGCGCTACTATTCCGGGAGAGAAACCATTAACAAACGAGGGGCAATTGGCTACCTTTAAGCTATACCCCACCATCACCAATGGGCAGGTACACTGGCAGGCAGGCGAAGGATTCCCAATAGACGGCGCCAAACTAAAAGTTTACAGTGCCTCCGGGCAAATTGTGCTCGAAAGAAACTACCCGGGCAGTACCGGCTCCACATCGGTGCAAAGCATTGATCTGAGCGCACAGACCCATGGTGTTTACCTGGTCGAAATATCCGGTAACGGATATTATAAAATCGAAAAAGTGATTGTAAAATAATAAAATAAAACAACAATGAAGAACATTCTATTAACTGTTGCAATACTTTTAATTGCATTGAATACATTTTCACAAACTGCTACTGGTGTGCCTTCAATAGAAAGTCCAAATACAGCGAGCCTTGGAGTGTTTGGAGAGATACCTGTTAATTTATTTACAGGCACTCCTGATATTTCAGTTCCAATTTATACAGTTAAATCAGGTTCCATTAGTTTTCCAATTGTATTAAAGTATCATCCGGCACTAGTAAAACCAAATGAACATCCAGGTTGGACGGGACTTGGATGGAACCTGCAATGTGGCGGAAGCATCTATAGAACGATCAAGGGTTTTGTTGATGAAGAAGATCAAATTAATTTCGGAGCTTATTATCCTAATGGTCGTTATACCTCAGGAGCTGAAAAAGTTAATGTATCAGATTGGGATACGTCAGACAGACTGAGAACACACTTCTCTATTAGTAATGGTAATTTATATGACGCACAAGCTGATGAATTTAGTTTCAATTTTCTCAGCTATTCTGGGAAATTCTTTTATACTTCTGATGGCTGGAAAGTCGTTTCTGATCAAAATATAAAAATTGAAGTAAATGGTTTTATTAGTTACCTTGACATAGAAAATGAAATTACATCACATTATTTTAGTCCTAACCCCCAAATATCTCAACAATCGCGTATGTTTATGGGCTTCACTCTTACAACAGAAGATGGTACAAAATATATTTTTGGGAATACAAATGCAAACGATATTGATGCAATAGAATTTGCCGCGAATTATACGAACCAACAGGGCTTGTGGGCATGCGCATGGCAACTAAAGAAAATAATAGATAAAAATAGTAATGAAATTACTTTTTCTTATCACAAAAATTATCCTATTTGTAAGTTGTCATTTTTCTCAACTTCAACAAGTTATAACTGTTACTATGATTGGTCGTCGTATAGCGGTTATACGTCAAATTATATTAATACTGCTTATCATGGGGGACAGTTAATAATCCCGGTTTATTTAACTGACATTACTGCTCTCAATCAAAAAGTGGTTTTTTCAACAAGCATTTCTAGTGAACTCAATTATTCAGAACTCTTCTTAAGGTATGAGTTTGATAACGATGGAAATCCGAACAGTGATTTAGATCTGACTAATCCTGCTAATGGTAATCGTTTAAAACTTATTCTTAACAACATTGATAATATAAAATGGGAACGACTGAATACAATAACAATTCAGGATTTTAACCTCAATCCAACTAAGAGTTTTAATTTCACCTATAATAATCCTTCAAACAAGCGACTTTGTTTATATTCTCTGGAAGAAAAAGATGTACAAGCTATAACTGGTAAAAAATACATTTTTCAATACAATGATATTAATGCCCTTCCTGAATATGGAGGTAATTATACAGACCATTGGGGTTATTTTAATAACGTTAATATAGACGGCCATTCTTATTCAAATCTGACTAACGATAGAAATACAAACACAACCTTTGTTAAAAAAGGTCTTCTTACTCAAATTAACTATCCAACAGGAGGATATACTACTTTTGATTGGGAAGCTCATGATTATTCAAAAGTAGTTTCAACAACAAGGGTTAGTTTAGATAATGCCCCTACACCTTCCTTTGCTGGAGGTTGTCGAATTAGTGAGATAAAAAGTTATGCTAGCTCTACATCGAATCCTATAGAGAAATCATATTACTATGTTAAAAATTTTACTAATTCAGCAAGCGGACTTTTTTCAAGTGGCACGCTGAATGGATTACCTCAATATACTTTTAACATTACAAATAGACCATGTACTTTCGATACTCAAAATACAATTTCCTATAATATCAATTCCGTAAACAGCCTTGTATCATATAGTTTCAATTCTTCAGGTTCTCCTATCGGGTATTCTGAGGTTATAGAGAAAAATGGAGACGGATCTTATACAAAATTTCTTTATACAAACTTTGATACTGATATTAATGGTAATAGTCATTTCGACGATGGATCCGGGGTAATAGGTTGGCTTACCAACGGAGAAGATAGATATATACAAAAATCAGAAAAAGATTTAGAACGAGGGAAAATCGTAAGAATTTCAAAATATAATACGAGTAATCAAACTGTTGATGATACCAGATATTATTACAGAACTGATCCTTCAAGACTTAATCAATACATCAAACGGTGCGATTTAAGAAATTCATTTGCTTGTGAAGCTTATGATGCGGTAATTTTGGCTGCAGCTTTTAAAGAGTATACTTACAATTACTATATTGAAAAGGAAGAGCGAACACGTTATGACGTGAATGGACAAAATCCTATAACAAGCACTGAAAATTACATCTATAATTTACATAACCACTTGGCTACAAAAAATCAAACCCAAAGTGACGGTTCAACCCAGTATATTTATTACAAATATCCGTATGATTTTACTACTTCACCCTATTCTTTAATGGTTACGAAGAACATAATGACCCCTTTAGTTGAAATGACAACAACCAAAGGAA
>LBTY01000004.1 GCA_000992305.1 candidate division TM6 bacterium GW2011_GWF2_38_10 | reverse complement strand
ACCCAATACCAAGCCTTTTTGAACAATTTCAGTCATGCGGTCAAGCGCCTGGGATGCTGTAAAAAGATAATGGCACGCATCTGCTAAACAAAATGCAACTTTGGGATCATTTTGTATCTTTGCCAAAGCCGAAAAATGATTAACCAAAGGCTCCATATTTTTAATCGGCAAAAATAAATTTTGCTTTTCAGCCAAAGCCTGCATAGATGCCCGCGTTGAGCATAACTCAAAATGCAACTGTTGATCAAGAGCTGTTCCATAACAATGAGTAAAAATATCTGCATATTCATCTACAAATGCTTCATGACAAATTAAATTCGAATAATCAAAACACTTTTTTTCTTGCTTTATCGTTGTTTTAATAGCTTCGGCTCTTTGCTGATAACGCTCTACTAATAAACAATCTCCACTTGCTTTACTATCACTACAACATTGAACATACTCTTCCGCCAGATTTAATAAATGAGGATTATCATTAACTGCTAAATTAACGCGCCCTTCAGCCTTGCGTTTTTTTTCTTCTTCTTCTTGTTTTTTTACTTCTGCTATTCTTTTTAACTCCTCTTCCTCCTCCCTTTTTTTTCTCTCCAAACGTTGAGCTTCTAATGCTTCAGCTTGTTTTTGACGTTCTAACAATTGCTGCAAAAACTCTGTACGTTTATTCGTTATTCTTTGGTTTTCTTTTTCTATTAATTGTTGAAATCCATGTTTCTTAAAACCACTAACACGACGAATAGATTTTCTAAGTTTTTTATTTTCTAAAATATTTTTATAAAGATAAAGTATAAAATCATCATAGCCAGGACGACTACGGATATAATTCATATAATTTTCAGATGCAAATAAATGATAATTTTTAAATAAATCCTTATTACTCGCATCACAAAACAATCCATTCATAGCTTCAGGTGCTATTTGTTGAATAAACCATCTATCTATTGCTTTTGTTTTTTCTTGTTCGTAATTCATCTGTGCTTGCTGAACAAAATCATCATGCATCTCACGCATACAAGGAGAAGCATAATTTGCTTGAGGAAATAAATCAAAAACATCTATAGTTTGAGATGATTGAGCTATTACTTTAGAATTATGAGAAAATTTACCAGACGTCCCATCCCCTACGGGAAGCGAAACTGAAATATTTAAAATCCCTCGTTCGTCTATCCATGTTTTTGAATCAACTTCTCCTGTATATTCTAAACCATTCGCTTCTGAAATTACATTGCGCATACAAGTCTCAAATACCGCAGCCATTTCTTTATGGTATGCATCTTGAGCCATCAAGCATATTTTCCATCCACTAAAAAAATAAAAAAATACAATTCCCATTATGCCGATAAACATAATCCTATATTGCTTAGTCATTCCTCAATATCCTTATAAAATAGGCTTTTATTATATATGTATATAAAATTCATTGCCTATAAAACTAAAGATTTTTTTAAATGTCAAAAATGCTGATTTTTTTAACAAAAATTCCAGATAATTTCATATGAAAACAGATAAGCTAAAAAGTCCTTGATCAATCGCAAAGCAAAGCCTCACGCAACCTCACTATAAATCCTTTAAAATAGCAACTTTTTGCAACACATCCCCATAACCAAGCACCGAAGTATAATTTCCAGACTGCCCGGTAACCCAATCAATGGTTACCGAATGCAACGAAGGATCAATGTAAAACTCTTTTTTGGGATGCAGAATAGCCTTGTTAAACTCAAGCCAAATAGGATAAGCCGTTGCGCTTGCATACACGCGCGAGCCCATCGGCTTATTATCATCACGCCCCACATAAACAGCGGTGGTAAAACTAGGCGTTGCGCCTACAAACCATGTGGTCGCAGCACCATTGGTGGAACCAGTCTTGCCAATCGATTGGGCATCAATCCATCCATCTTTTGTTCTCTTTTTATTAAGTTCCATGCGATGAGATAAGGCGTTGATCATCTTTGACGCTGTTGTTCGAGACATCACACGAGTCGATTTTGGCTCAGCCATCCAAAGCTTTTTTCCCCAACAATCTTTTACCCATTCAACAAGATATGGTTTTATCAGAACGCCCCCATTAACAATGCTATTAAACGCTGCGCTCGTTTCTTCAAGCGTTGCCTCAATGGTCCCCAGCGCCGCCGATGGATAAGGCGGCAACTCATTTTTAAAATTAAATCGACGCATCCATGAAACAACTTCCGGAATCCCCAAATCAAGAAAAAGCTTAACTGAAATAACATTATTAGAAACAGTTAACGCCCGCACCAACGTCATCGGCCCCTCAAACCGCCGATGCCAGTTCCGCGGAGCCCACGATTGACCGTTGGCAAGCTCTAACTCAAATGGCTCATCAATCATAACCTGGTCAAGTTCAACACCCCGCTCAAGCGCATACGCAAATAATAACGGTTTAAACGCCGACCCCATCTGTCGATAAGCCTGAAACGTTCGATTAAACTGAGATGCTTTAAAATTGAGACCTCCAACGGCAGCTCGAATTTTACCCGTTGCTGTATCAAGTGAAATAAGCCCCCCATTAAAATTCCCTTCCATCTCTTTATTCATCTTTGCAACAACCGCATTAAACGATTTTTCTGCCGCTGTTTGCATATCACTGTTAATTGTTGTTTGGATACGCAAACCCTGACGATACAATGCTTCGCGCCCCCACAAAGACTCAGCCCATACTCTTATCCATTCAATTATGTACAAACGAATAGGATTGCCCTGCGCGCTGTCTAACACAACTAATTTTTCATCCTTAGCCTTAAGCGCCTCTCGCTCACCAATAAATCCAAGCCGCTGCATCGTTGCAATAATAACATTACGCCGCTTTTTTGCAGAGCAAGGAGCATTCAGCGGAGAATATAAAAATGCCGAAGCGGGCACTGCCGCTAACGTTGCCGCTTGCGCCGTGGTAACATCACTCAATGAAATATTCCAAAAACGCCGACAGGCTGCCTCAATACCATAAGTCCCCTGCCCAAAATAAATATTATTCAGGTACAACTCAAGAATCTGTTCTTTACTCAACTGACGCTCAAGTTGAAATGCAATAAAAACCTCCTGAATTTTACGCCAAATGGTACGATCATGATAAAGAAACATCCCTCGCGCAAGCTGTTGCGTAATCGTACTCGCCCCCTGCACAACACGCCCATGATAAAAATTAACTAAAAATGATCGAATAATCCCTTTAAATGAAATGCCAGGATGCTCAAAAAAACGATGATCCTCCGCGGCGATAAATGCTTTTACGATAATATCCGGAATTTTATCATAGGTCACAGGATCTCGACGATCTAGCTCAAACCGCGCAAGCTCTCGCCCCTCATCATCCAAAACAATCGACGGCTTTGCCTGAGAATAATAACCCAACTGAGAAAAATTAACCCATTCTTTTTCGAGCAAATAACACAATGCCCCCAAACCCAAACAGCATAAAAAAAAACATCCAAATACTATTTTTTTAACCATGCGCAAAGCTCTCTTTGTTTTTCTAATCGCGCACAAACGCTCGTCAAAACCCCAACCCAATCATGCTTCTTTGTTTGACGAAATTTTTTGACTGAAGCATACCAACAACTTTCCTCACCTTCTCCATAACCAAGCCAATGCCATTCGCTCACATAAGGAAGCAAAACCCATGTAGGCTTGCCCATTGCCCCTGCAAGATGCGCAAAATCTGTCTGAGCAGTAATAAACAAAGAAAAACCCTTAACAAGCGCTGCAACTTGACTAACCGAATCCTGACAAATATCACGGACAAGGCAATCTTTTCCTGTAAGCTCCTCTATGGCACTCAGTTGATTGGCATCATTGCACAATACAACTAATCGCACCCCAGCGCGTCGAACACGCAATACCAAACGATGCCATACGTGCTTAATCTGTTCAAGAGCACCATCCTCAAAAGAAGGCAACATAACACCGATAACCTTATCGCCTAAACCCTTTTCGCCGGCACCAGCATCCAAATACCCCTCCCGTAGCGGAATTTTATCATACGACAACGATAAAAAGCTTGGAATCATATGAAGCCATGTATAAAAATCACAATCGATTGTGTCGGCGGCAACATTCGGTGGCAAAACCGTTACACGCTCGTTGAAGGTATCTTTGCATAAAGCATAAAGCTCTGCAGGCGGCACAAAGAGGACATGCGCAGCCTGCTGCGCAATCATCACAATAAACCGCATAAAAAAAACACTATCCCCAATGCCACCAACACTTTTTACGAGCAAGGTTTTATGGACAAGCGACTCACCATTCCATGCGACTTTCCCCGGAATTGATGGCTGATTAATAGGATCAAGCGATGGAATCGTTTTCTTTTTTTGCTTACGCATCTGAATAAAATCAGGACTCAAGCTCACCGCCTTAAGATAGGTTTGTATAGCTTTATCAAATTGCTTACACAATTCAAAGCAAATTCCCAAGTAATCATAACATTCTAAATAATAAGGATTTTTTTCAAGTGCATTGGTATACGACTTGATAGCCGATGCAAAATCATGCCGCATCTGAGAAAACCAACCTAGATCACGATATACTTTACTCATATCCTGGTTATATTCACGAATGCCATATGAACAGTCCAAATCTCGCTGAGAGCCAATTCCATAAAAAAAGGCACACCCAACTAATAGAAAAAATCCCAATCGCCATAAATGATGCCATGCATAACGATTTGTATTCATGCTAAGACATACCTCGTACTCAAAACAACCTAATACCACAACGCCAACCATACGTTTTTAGCAACTCATAGGCTCCCATTATACACAAACTCTCTAATTTAAAAACCCCTTATCTTAAAAAAAATATCCCTTATTCCGACTTGTCATTACACACATTTATTATGCTCACTAATTATTTGTTTTGAAGTTTGAATGAGAGGTAGTATTGCCATTATAGTCTTCTATTCGATAGTATCATCTTTAAAAATATGAATAAATTTTTTATATGCTCCGCATGGGGGTAAAGGGATGGTCTTGCCACCACCCCTTTACCAAATCCCCAGGCACCAAAAAAAACCAGTCTTTTTTGGATTTTTTCTAAGAAGATTTCAACCAAAAAGTTGTGACTATCCGCCTCAGATGCCCACCCTTCGCAAAAACGGTTTTTGCTCCGGGGCAGGACGCTGATGCGTCCCGGGGGCATATTCGGCAAAGCCACAACTTTTTGCAAGGTGCCGCAATTACGATGGCTAACGCCATCTGTCAACATTTTTTGCACAATGTTGTAATGCCACGCCCAAGGATGAAACACTACATAGCGGTTGTCATTCTCGCCCCGGATCGGTGTCCAGGGCGAAAAAATAAGGAATGGTAAAAAAAACCTCATGATTCACTTGCAAAAAAATTAAAGATAAGAAAGAATAGATATCCGTTAGTATATTGTCGCCATATGGGGCGGGGTAGACAATCAAGTTTAGTTTAAAATTATAGGCATATATGATAGAAAGTAATAGGCAAACACTCCTACACTTATCTCTTATCAACGGCGTGGGGCCGGGAACAATTATCAACAAAATTATTAAAGGTCTTTATACACAAAAATATCCAGATCTTTTAGACGCAAGCTTTATGGATGCTGTCGATATACAACATGAATTGCAACTTGACACAATCTATTCATTTACCCCGAGCGATTTTATGACCATATGCGGGCTTACAGAACGGCTTGCAAGCCTTATCGTTTCGGAGCTCAAAGAAAAAAAAGCTCTTGACCTTGAATGCTCACTCATCGAAAAACATACCATTCGATTGCTCACCATCTTTGATCGAACATACCCTGAAATACTCAAACAAATAGCCACGCCTCCTGTTGTGCTCTACTGCAAGGGTGCGACATTTGAAGGGACAGCAAAGCGTATGGCAATTGTAGGCTCACGCAATGCTGACCAATACGCACAAGACGTCATCAATAACATAATTCCTGACCTTGTAACCAATGGATGGGAAATTGTCAGCGGCGGAGCCGAAGGCGTGGATGCTATGGCGCACCAAGCAGCCCACCAAGCCGGCGGCAAAACGCTCATTGTACTCGGTTCAGGACTTTTAAAACCCTATCCCCCAAGTAATTTTGATCTTTTTAAAGAAGTTACAGCCGCACAAGGAACCTTGATATCGCCCTTTCCCCTCACACAACAACCAGATAAAACAACATTCCCCGCGCGTAATCGCATTATCGCTGGCTTAAGCCAAGGATGCGTTGTTGTTCGCGCAGCAAGCAGAAGTGGCGCTCTTATCACCGCACAATACGCGCTGGATCAGGGTCGACAAATTTTTGCTGTACCCGGATCAATTTATGATGATATCAGCATGGGCTGCCATGCCCTTATTCAACAAGGCGCAAAACTGGCGCAATCATCTCAAGACATCTTAGAAGAATTTAACGAAACCCTAATTCAAACGTCATTTATACCAGCCTATACAGAACCTACAACACCACGCCATCCCACACAAACAACAATCTCACCAATCCTTTCATTTCTGTCTGGATCTGCACGCACTATCGATGAATTATGCGATAAAACAGGGTTATCGCTTAACGATCTTAACAATGAATTATTTACCTTGCAGCTTGCAGGCAAAATTCAACAGGATTTTACCGGTAAATGGTTACGAATTTAACAAGGAACCCCATGCGTGATTTTTTATACTTAGGCTCACAATCAGCATCTCGCCAAAGACTACTCAAAGAAATAGATATTCCTTTTATCCTACTCCCTCACCGGAGCAATGAAAAAGTTGAACGAGCTGGTCGCTCATTTGACGAATATGTCATGGCAATAGCACAACATAAAATGGCAGAGTTACAGCTTCCAGAGCCATCACACGTGGAACAATCAACTATTTTTGTTCTTACAGCCGACACACTGGTTATAGAACCAACAAATCAAACGATATTGGGTAAGCCCAAAGATAGAACCGATGCACACCGCATGATGAAACTTTTAGAAGAAAACGAAATACAAGTAACAACAGGATGCTGTCTACACAAACTTCATAAAACACCTACCAATTGGGTCATTGATCAAGAAAAGCTTTGGGCAAGTTCGGCTACGCTTATGTTCTGCGTAGCTCAAGATGAAATTGATTTTTTCATAGAAAAAGAACCAATATCCCTTGTCGCCGCCGGCGCAACCATTATTGATGGATTTGGACAACGCTATTTAAAATACCTCAATGGTTCACACTCAGCCGTTATAGGATTACCGCTCTACGAACTCACCCAAGCACTCAAAGAACTTAATTTTGTTTTTTAAGATTATTAATTTAAGGGAAGTTTTTTGCTGGGCTTCCAATGCTTTAGAATCTGTTCAAAAAGAAGATTATTCACTGATTCAGGGTCTTCATGAACATCATAGTGCTTGCTCATCTGTTTTTTAGCCTGCTGCATGCCTTCCCATAAGGATTTGAGATCAACCGTTGAAACGTCAAGTTTTTTGATAATTGGAATCATGGCATTATGAGCCGCTTCGTCAATATTAAATTCTGCCAAATTATTGACCAAAGAACCTTCCATAAACATTAAAAACTCAACAATATTTTCATAAAGTTTATCGGCAACTTGGCCATACGCCTTTGATGATTTTTCCTCTAATTCCTGCATAAAACCATGTTCTAAAGCCCTTTTTACCAAGGTATTAAGTTGCTCTTTCTCATGTTTTAAAAGCCATCTAACCAGAAGAATTAATTCAAAAGAAAGGGATATGTTTGCGTTCATGTGAGTCCTTCTCTGGGTTATGTATTAAAAAATAAAACGCCACCACCGCTTCTTTTAGCGTTAATAATAGTATACAGAAGCCTACAAAAATGTCATAGTATTATCAAAATAGAGGCTATTTTTAAAAGGGAAGGAGCATGATTATGTTAAAATTTGCTCAATTAGTAATTTTAATATCAATAATCATAGGACCAAAAAACATGCATGCCGAAACAAAATCGCACACAGAACTTTTTAATCGATGGCTCAATAAGGAAGGAGCCTATTTTCAAACCATATTCCATGATGTCCCCATCATTAGAAAAAAACAAATAACCAATGAAAAATTCCAAGATCGCTTTATAAAAAACTATAAAAAGAAAAATGCTCGTTTTGATGCTTTTTTTAAACTTTTTTTTAATGATAAAGATAATAATCATCTAGCAATCTTCTCTCCCTATACACAACAACAACTGACCACCATGTACACACTTATGAATAATGATATGCCCGCATTTATTAACTTTTTAAAAACGGCACCTATCAATTTTGAAGAACAGAATCAACAAGATCACAAAAACGACCTCACCGAAGTTGTACATACCTACACAAGTCTTACTGAACTCATTATTAATGAACCTCAAAAAGCAACCCGCGAAACCCTTACCCTCGCGCTTGCTAATCGTTTTTTTGAATACTGTTTTTATCCTGAAACCATAAACCACTTTAAAGAAATCGCCAGCAACCATCACTACCACCCTATTGCAAAACTCCTTTATGCAACCATTTGGAATACCTTTGCAGGTCTTGGATGGAAAAACTGGCATTATAATACACTTGATGCATTACAAAAAAAATGTCAAAACCCCACAGAGTACGTTACCTACATCGCTGGCGGCTTTGATATTCTACAATTACTCAACCATGGTATTTTTCGCATCAACGTCATTGACCCAATCCTCCCCTCTCAACCAAAATATTACATTAAAGGCTGGGAATGGCTTATCAAAGGTGATGACGATCAGAACGGTATAAACGATGAAATAACACTTACCGCCAACAACAAAAATCTTATTTTAAAACGAGTGAGCTATAAACAAGATGATATTTTTTCTGCAAAAACAGCCGCCGGAAAAACCATAAAAATCCCCAAAAGCATTACCCAATGGGACATTATCGATACGCAAACACAAGAAAAAATTGGTTATGTACAATTTGACCGGCGCTTTTGCACTCAGCAAGATTTTGAACAAGAACCAGGCAAAAATCTTCTTGTTTCCTTTAATGAACTTCATTTCTTAACCACCGCCGAAGATGACAATTGGGGAATCGATCCTTCAAAATTCCCCAAGGACATAACACTTTTTGTAAAACAACTTCGCAATCCTATAACAAAAAAAACCGCCTGCAACATGCGTAAAGCCGAAAAATTTAATTTGGATTTTATACGCTTAGGATCATGCGTCACATAACTTAAGCTTCTTGCTCAAGATAATGCTGAATTCCCGAATAAATTCCCTGAGCGATTAATTGACGATATCCAGCTTGCGCAAGGCGCTTTGCTTCATCAGGATTGGTTAAAAAACCAACCTCTACAAGGGCTGTTGGTGTGCCATTATTAAAAAAAATACGAAAAAGATCAGTTTTCACACCACGATCGATAATAGTATCATGCTTTTTTTTTATGCTCTCTAATACGCTTTGCTGAATACACGAAGCCAATTGCCCCGAAGCATTATGTTGTCGCTGATAAAAATTTTTAATTATATCAATATGATGATCCTTAGGCGAAAAATTCAAAGTTAAAAAACCTTGCGAAGCACTGGAATTGTTAAAACATTTAGTATTCAAATGAAATGTTTCGACCCCAGATATTTTTTCTTTCTGAACCGCCGTTGCATTCAAATGAATCGCTACAAAAAGATGCGCCTTAAGTTGATTTGCAAACTCTATGCGATCTGCAAGAGACAACGTCGCATCGTCATTACGCGTAAGCAACGTTGTGACGCCATGTTTTTGAAACAACGCACGCGTTCTAAGTGCAATATCTAAAGCTAAATCTTTTTCCTTAAGCCCAAAACGCTCGGCCCCAGCATCACTGCCGCCATGGCCAGCATCTAAAACAATTCTATAATTTTTTTTTTGTGTTTTTTTTTCATTGTGTGCAAAAAAAACACTTCCTTGCTGTTGATCAAGTTTTGCCAATGAATCTTGTGTAAAAATATCTAAAATAAGCCGATTTGGTTCTTCCAACTTACACCATTTAATAACCAAACTGTTTTTTACCGCCTTGTCGTCATGAACATCTCCCCCTTTTTTGAACGGCTCAAAATCAATCGTTAAAACTACTTTTGGATATTTTGTTGTCTTTTCCTCCAAATTAACCGAACGCACTAACCCCATAGCTTTTAATTTTGCAAGCTTTAACAACACGTGTTTGGAATTAAAAAACTTTAATCGCATACCAGGAAACGTTAAACGCACCTCATGTTTTTGGGCAATACTCTTTTTTTTAAAGTATACTGGCTGAGCAAAGTCGAACATAATTTGCGTTGAAATACCACTGGTAACATCAACCCAATTCAACCGATTAAAAGCCGCCTCTGAGAATGATTCATCACGATCGGCATGCGTTTTTTCTGCATACACATGCTGCCCAGAAATAAGCTGACAAACAAAAAATACTCCACACACGATGTGCGAAAAAAAATAATTAATCTTCATAGTAATCCCCCCCCAATTTTGCTGAATGCCTCGCCTTATTAATTACAAATTAGCAATATTGCAATACAAAAGTCAATAGAAGTTGCAAAATAGAATTTAAAAACCCTTTTCATCCTATCGACGTCGATCTCCATGCGACATGACTCACAACGTTTCATCGCCGACAAAAAAAACCACATTCGCCCCCGCAAAGAATACTTGCATAAGCCTAAATTTTCGCTAGACTCTGCACTGTGAAGCTCAATTAGGAAATAAACAGTAATCTCACCTATAAAATGCCTCAGAGGAACAAGCAGATGCACATCAAAAAAAATGTATCATTAGCTGATAAAAACTGGTTTAAAACAGGCGGATATGCACACTGGTACACAGAACCACGCAATGAAATCGAAATGGCCGAAGCTCTTCAGTTCGCAAAAAACGCCTCTATCCCCGTCTACATGCTGGGCGATGGCGCTAATGTATTAATAAGTGATCAAGGATTTGATGGGCTTGTCATAAAACCAATGTTAAAAACCATCACCGTAGACGCTGAGCATGGTCATATAACAGCCCAAGCCGGCGTACTGATTAAAGACCTTATTGACACAAGCCTTGCCAACAACCTTATCGGCTTAGAAGAATTTAGCGGTATCCCAGGAAGCGTGGGTGGATCTGTTTATATCAACATTCATTATTTTTCGTTTCTGCTGAGCGATTTTTTAACCTCGGCGCGCGTTATAGAAAAAAGCTCTGGCACAATAGAAACCGTAGATCATACATGGTTTAATTTTGGTTACGACCACTCGAAACTTTTTGAAAAAAATTACTATCTTATTGAGGCAACATTCAAAGTAAAAAAAGGAGATGATTTTACACAAGCCTTTGCACGTGGCCGCCAAACTGAAATCATTCGCCACCGCAATAATCGTTACCCTACCAGCAACACGTGCGGAAGTTTTTTTCGCAACTTTCATGAGCACGAAATTATTCACTCTATTAATGGTAAAAAAATTCCTTTTGTAGCCTACTATTTAGATAAATTAGGCATTAAAGGAGAACTTTCAATGGGTAAAGCATCAGTTTCTCACCAACATGCCAATATGATTGTCACTAAACCAGGCGCAACCAGCACAGATGTTGTTGGCCTTGCGTGCAAAATGCAAGACATGGTCTATGATTGTTTTGCACTCCTTCCTCAACCAGAATGCCAACTGATTGGCTTTGTCAAAAACCCCTTTGAGCATGATAATTCTCTTTAAAAAACTTCATTTTTTTAAAAAAACCGATCACCCTTTGCAAGGTATTTCAAATAGCAATATACCTTGGTATTCAACCTTACCCTTTTGCATTTTAATATCTTCAAGATATATTCATAGCAATTATATGGTTGATCCTCAGATGTAAAAAATTCTGTCTTTATGAATTTTTTAATTAATTCATAAATTTTAGAAATTTTTACATAAAAAATACCATTCCCTAAACGTAAGGAATAATTTCTATGTTCTCAAAACAATTACTAACAATTCTACTACTTTCAACAACACCATGCCTCTCAATGAAGATATCAAATCTATCACAAGCTTTATATAAAGCAGCTAAAAAGGAGCAAACCTCTGCAATTAAAAAAATTCTAAACCAAGCCCCTCAAGCAATTAATCGCAAAGATAACGATGACCAGACTCCTTTATTCTGGGCTGCTCGCAAGGGCAATAGTCTAGCATGTGAAACTCTTATAGACCTTGGCGCTCATATTAATATTCAAAACCTAGAAGGAGATACTCCTTTATTAATTGCCGCTCAAAATGGCCACGCTCAAACATGTGAAACTCTTATAAACCTTGGCGCTGATATAAATGCTCAAAATCAAAAAAAAAACACCCCTCTACACGCTACTGCTTTTAACGGCCATACGCAAACTTGCGAAACTCTCATCAAGCTCGGCGCTCATATAAATGCTCAGAATCAACTAAATCAAACCCCTCTACATGCCGCTGCTTTTAACGGACAAACGCAAACATGTGAAACTCTTATAAACCTTGGCGCTGATATAAATGCTCAAAATCAAAAAAAGAACACCCCTCTACACGCCGCTGCTTTTAGCGGCCATACGCAAACTTGCGAGACCCTCAAAAAACTCGGTGCTAACATTAATGCTCAAGATCAAAACAACAGAACGCCCTTATTTCTTGCAGCTCAAAATGGCCATACGCAAACATGTGAAGCACTTATAAACCTTGGGGCTAATATTAATGCTCAAGACAAAAACAATAGAACTCCTTTATTTCTTGCAGTTCAAAATGGCCACACTCAAACATGTAAAACACTTATAAAACTCAAAGCCAATGTTAATGCTTTGAATACATATGGATACTCCCCTCTATTTCTTGCAGCTCAAAATGGACATACTCAAACATGTGAGACTCTTATAAACCGTGGTGCTGATATTCATGCTTTTCATGCAAATGGATGCTCTCCTTTATGTCTTGCTGCTCAAAATGGACATACTCAAACATGTGAGACTCTTATAAAACTCAAAGCCAATGTTAATGCTAAAGATAAAAGCTGCTGGACTCCTCTATTTATTGCTGCTCAAAATGGCCATACCCAAACATGTGAATCACTTATAAACCTTGGAGCTGATATTAATGCTCAAGATAAAAACAACAGAACTCCTTTGTTTTTTGCAGCTCACTTTGGTCATACTCAAACATGTGAATCACTGATCAAACTCAAAGCCAATGTTAATGCAACAGATAAAAACGACTGCACTCCTTTATTTTTTGCTGCACACCAAGGTCATACTCAAACATGTGAAACGCTCATTCATCTCGGCGCTCATGTTAATGCAACAAATAAAAACGACTACACTCCTTTATTTTTTGCTATGCAAAATGACCATACTCAAACATGTAAAATACTTATGCAACACGGCGCCGCCCTTAATTATGCAAATTCACCTTTATTTTTTGCTGCCCAAAATAATCATAAAACATGTGAAGCACTTATGAAATTCGATACCCAAATTAAGGAAGACTCCATATTTTTTAAAAACAATTACTAACAATATAATTCCTTATAACCATAAAATACCCCAAAAAATATTACATAAACATATGAAACATTTTTCAAATTCAACGCACATATTAATGATTTTAATAAAAATAGAAGGCAACCGTTATTTTATTTTTATTGATTAGTACATATAATTTTAATATTGTTACATAAAAATTTAATTTTTAAACAATACATAAACCATAAAAATCTAAACCTAAGGAATAGCCTCTATGATATCAAGGCCATTAATAACAATGTTGCTCCTTACAACAACATCATGTCTCTCTATGCCCATATCAAACAGGCTATTTCACTTACATCACGCCGCAAACAAAAACGATATTGCTACAATTAAAGAAATTATAAACAAAGACCCCAAGGCAATTAATCGTAAAAATAAAAATGGCCTTACTCCTTTATTTCCTGCTGCTCTACAAGGCCATATTCTAGCATGTAAAACACTTGTAGACCTAGGCGCCAACGTTAATAAAAAAGATAACAAAGGACAAACTCCTTTATTTATTGCGGCTTACAAAGGCCATACCCAAACATGTGAAACACTTATAAATCTCAAAGCCAATGTTAATACAAAAAATAAAAACGGATACACCCCTTTATCTTGTGCTGCTTATAATGGCCATACTCAAACATGCGAGGCACTCATAAACCTCGACGCTGATATTAATGCTAAAGATAAATATCATTGGACTCCTTTATTTTTTGCTGCTTACAATGGCCACACAAACACATGTGAAACACTTACAAAACGCAAAGCCAATGTTAATGCTCGAAATAAACACTTCAGGACTCCTTTATTTTTGGCAGCTCAAAATGGCCACACAAACACATGCGAAACACTTATAAACCTAGGATCTGATATTAATGCTAAAGATACATATCAGTGGACTCCTTTACTTTTTGCTGCTAAAAATGGCCATACTCAAACATGTAAAAAACTTATAACCTTGCGCGCCAATGTTAATGCTCGAAATAAAAACCTCAGAACCCCTTTATTTTTTGCTGCCCAATATGGCCATACTCAAACATGTAAAAAACTTATAACCTTGGGCGCCAATGTTAATGCTATAGATAAAAGCTACTTGACTCCTTTACTTCTTGCTGCTCAAAATGGCCACACAAACACATGTGAAACACTTATAAACCTCAACGCCAATGTTAATGCTATAGATGAAAATCACTGGGCTCCTTTATTTTTTGCTGCTCAAAATGGCCACACGCAAACATGTGAAACACTTATCAACTTAGGTGCCAATGTTAATGCTTTTAATAACCAAGGAGCGTCCCCTTTACATCTTGCAGCTTACAATGGCCATACTCAAACATGCGAAACACTTATAAACCTCAACGCCGATGTTAATGCTCGAGATAAATATCACAGAACTCCTTTATTTTTTGCTGCTCAAAAAGGCCACAATCAAACATGTGAATCACTTATAAACTTGGGCGCCAATGTTAATGATAAAAACAAATTCAATGACACCCCGCTACACTTAGCTATTAAAAATAAAAATGACGATCTCGTCTCTGTGCTTACAAAACAATATAAAAAACATTCAATGATTTTTGATAAGGTTTACCATAAAAACCAAGCGCCAACCCGACTCCATACTGCCGTAAAAGAAAATAACATAAAAGATGTCTTATCACTTACCACAGAGCACTCCAATTTAATTTTTGAAAAAGATGAAAATAATAATACGGCCTTTGATATTGCCATAGATTTATATAAATTCTACAACTCATATGAGAAAAATGCATTTAACTTGGAATGGTTTAATAATCTTAAAACAATTATTACAATACTCAATGACCCAAGCCCATGCAAAGCAGGATCTATAATTGGCTTACTAAATTAACCAATTTTTAATTCAATACAACTTTATCATAAGGGATAATCTCTATGCTTTTAAAACAACTTATAACAACTTTGCTCATTTCAACAACATCATGTCTCTCAATGCCCATGCAAAATCTATTTAACTATCTATAGGGGCGCCACCTTTCAGCATTTTTTTCACAATGTTAATGATATAAACTTTTTTTAAGGGAAAAGATGTGGGTAATAATAAGTCAATACAATTTGCTATGCACATCACATAAAATAAGCAAGGAAAGATATTCAGCAACCCTTTTGAATTATTTTATTTTAATTTGAAATTAGCAAAGGCGTTGATTAAATATAATAATATTATTTTTTTAAGGGTGCTTGACAATGAACTTGGGGATGATAGGCTTTGGGCCATGTATAATATTTTTCATTTATTTTTCCATAGGAGTTTTTAAGCATATAAAAAAAGGCCTCTCGACCAAGAATCCATTTATTGAGTAAATAGTATCACGTTGAAAATTAGTTACGTTGAAAAGTCAACAAAACCCAACATATTGCATAACTGTAAACCAATACAAAAAATTATAAGTTAAGAAAGGCTCTCCATGTTTTTAAAACAATTAATAACAATTCTGACATTTGCAACAACATCATGCTTTTCAATGTCCATGCAAAGTCTATCAACACCTTTGCATGAAGCTGTTTATAACAACAACATCACCATTATTAAAGAAATTACCAGCATAGACCCTCTAGCAATTAATAAAAAAGATGAAAAGGGACGCACCCCTTTGTTTATTGCTGCTAAAATAGGCAATCTGCAAGCCTGTGAAATACTTATACAACTCGATGCCAATATTAATGCACAAAATAAAAACAAAAGATCCATCCTATTTGTTGCTGCTGGAAATGGCCGTGCTCAAATTTGTGAAATGCTTATAAGATTCGGTGCTAATATTAATGCACAAGATGAAGATAAATGGGCACCTTTGTTTATCGCTGCTTACAATGGCCATACACAAACATGTGAAACGCTCATAGCACTTGGTGCCAACGTTAATGCTGGAGATTGCGGTGAATTGACTCCTTTATTTCTAGCTGCTTACAGAGGCCACACACAAACTTGTGAAACACTTATAAACTTGGGCGCCAACGTTAATGCTACAGATAAAGATGGAAGAACGCCTTTATTTTTTACTACCTTAACAGGAAATGCTCAACTATCTGAAATGCTCATACAGCAAGGTGCCAACGTTAAAGCTACAGATAACGACGGATCCTCCTATTTATATATCGCTCGTCAAAAGGCCTATTCAGACTTGTGTAAAATACTCACTAAATACGGAGCCTAGATCAAATCAGCAAGAATTTTTTCTCGATACTCACGCATCAATTGAACCATAAAATGAATATTATGTATTGTTGCTAAGGTATAAAAAGATAACTCGTGCGCTTTAAATAAATGGGCTAAATACGCTGTTGTATAATGCGTACAGGTATAACAAGAGCAACCATCTTGAATTGGCCTTAGCAATGTCCCCATCCCTGATTGCGTAATACGCTTAAACCCCTGTGTTGTAAAAAAAAGCCCATGCCGAGCAGCCTTAGTAGGATGAGAACTATCAAATGTATCAACGCCCAATGGAACAATATGCTCAATTGAAGGCAAATCACCAATCCCAAGCAAATGATTAGGCCTATCAAGCGGTACATGCGGCATTAAAAATGTCAGCATATCGATCATTTCTTCACGATTTTTTCCAACACTTCCCCCTATGGCAAAACCATCAAATGCATGATCAGATAAAAAATCACAGCTTTTTTTTCGCAAATTCTTATCAACCCCACCATGAATAACCGCATACAATGCCTGCTGTTGTTTGTTTTTTTGATGTTCTGCTAACGATCTTAACTCCCAGCGATGCGTACGATCAAGCGAATGTTGCAATTTCTGAGGATTGGTATGATACGGCGGCAGCTCATCAAAACTAATCATGATATCAGCCCCGATATCTTTTTGGGCCTGAATAGACGTTTCGGGTGTTAATAAAATCTTTGCACCATCACGATACGATCGAAACAACACGCCATCTTCATTAATTTTTAACACCGCATTATCATGTTTTTTGGTGCCCTGACTTTTAAGTTCGCTGTGAACACCTCCGTACATAAGGCTAAAAACCTGAAATCCTCCTGAATCAGTAATGATGGGAGATTTTCGATTCATAAATTGATGAATACCTCCAGCGGCCTTAATAACAGACGCCCCTGGTTGCAACATCAAGTGATACGTATTGGCAAACATCAACTGCTGCCCTAAGTCATTTACAAAAACACTATCAAGCGCTTTGAGTGCAGCGTTAGTCCCAACGGCAACAAAATTTGGTGTATCAATAACCCCATGTGGTGTATAAATTCTCCCAACACGCGCACGAGACTTTTTTGACGTATAAACAATCTCAAACTTCCATGTATCCATAAATTATTTTCTCGCATAGAGTGATTTAACAAAACAAATAAGCGGCGCGCTACAAAAAATGATTATTAATTTTATTGCCAAACTTACAATAATGACATGCCCTATAGAAGCAACAATACCATAAAGACCCATAACACTAAACAATACGGTATCTAAAAGCTGACTTACAATAAGCGAAATAACCATGCGCAGTCCAAAAAACCTACCACAAAACCACCCTGATAGCAAAGAAAAAACAAAGGTATCAAAATATTGAACGCTTACATAGCTCATCAAAGATGCCAACGTGATGCGCGGCATAATGCCAAAAATCATAGCGTAATGAGCATGCGTAACATCAAATTGATTAGGAACATACACAAGATGCATTTGACTCATAAATAAAAAAACAGCCAAACAAAAAAAACTTGTTATAATCACACGACGCGCCTGAACTCGTCCAAAAAACTCTTGAATAAGATTCAAACAAAAAATACACCCCACCGCATACACATCACTACACGTAACCGCCCACCCAAACAACATAATTTGTTTAGCAACAAAAACATTGGATAAAACGCCCAATAAACACAAAAGAGCACCCAACGCTAATTCTCCCAACCAAAGAGCAGCACCCGTAAGTACAATAATCCCTACAAGATGAAAAAAGAAAATTATTTCATTTATCATGTAAATCCACTAAAAACCGCTATTAAACCTGATAAAACATCTACCACATCGTCAAAATTATTTTACAAATATGCCATAAAAAAACAAGTACCTCTGGAAAAAGCGTTTTTTATTGTTTTTACATAATGAAATTTAGAGATTGAAAAAAACTTTTTTTGGGGTAGAATGTTTCTCTCGACAGTAATTTGAATGGCACATGTTATTATATTTTTTTCTTCACGTTATGAGGTTTTTGCTATGAAAACAAACATCAAGAATTTGTTTGTAACTTTTATTTTGTTACATCTTTCTTTTTTTTCAGCTTTTTCAATGAGGATATCGGAAATATCGCCAGCGTGCTGCTCGGTAGAAGATTTTAATTCTTTTAAATCTACGTTACTCAAAGAACAAATTGCTGGTATTGAGTCGGTTGGAGCGCACAAAGTAGATGTAACAACATCATACGGCCGCATTAGCGTAACAGAGCCTGTTTTACAAGAACTCTTTTTTTCATACGCACTTTTAAGGACAAAAGACATACACCAATATGGCTTTGTTCGCTACATCCACCCAGAAGTAGAAGAATACTCACGCTATGTCCACAGCGTTAACGTTTGGGCATTACTGCGACTATGCAATGCATCAATTGAAGAACAAATAGCAGGCCTTTTGCACGACGTTTCCCATACAGCGTTTTCACATGTTGGTGATTATGTCTACGCAGGCAAAGCACAAGAAGGAAAAGCATACCAAGACTTTATCCACAAAAACTTTTTACAAGAAATGGGTGTTGAAGATATTCTCAAGCGCCATAACTATAAACTTGAAGATCTTGATCAAGCTTTTCATATGCTTGAGCAACGCAGTCCTCATTTATGTGCCGACAGAATAGAATATACGTTGTATGCGGGGAAATTAAACATTGATCCAGAAGCAAATAAACCTTTTTTAAGCAATAGCGATGTAGAATCTATCGTTTGGTCACTTCACTTTGACACACAAACACGTCGTTGGTACTTTGATAGCATTCAAAAAGCATATAAGTTCGCACGCGTATCTCTTTATACAACTGAGCATGTTGTAGGCGCCGCGTGGAATCACATCGTTTATAACTGGATGGCCGACGCTGTTATCGAAGCATTTAAATGCGGTGAATTATCTGAACATTCGTTTAAATATTCTTATGACAAAGAAATATGGAACACATTAAGACTCAGCAAAAACCCAATTATTAGTCAATCTATTGAAAAAATTATGACCTACCCAACCTGCTTTAAACTGTGCTCTGAAAAAGAAGACTGTGACTGCATTGTTCATACCAAATTCAGAGGCATCAACCCATTGGTTCGCGTTGAGGGCAGAAATGGTACAACCAGCTACAAATTGCTAACCGAAGTTCACTCAGCATATAAAAAAGAATACATCCGGGTTGAAAAGCTCATTAAAAATGGCTGGCGCGTAAAATTCATAGGAAAGTGCGCCCAAGAGCCACAAAATATTCGTGACGTAATATCATAATCGTTGACCTTGGGAGTTAGCTGTGAAACATCTTAAGCATCTTAATCTTTACATTCAACGTGATGCTTCGTGGCTAACTCTTTCAAATTTACTTTCAGTATTACGCATAGTTCTCGCCCCTTGCTTTGCATATTCGTTATATCATGCATCCATTGTACCTGCTTTTCTTATTTTTATTGTTGCAGGGGTTTCTGATCTATTTGATGGACTACTTGCTCGCTTGCGCAAAGAACAAACCAATTTTGGCCGCGTTATTGATCCAATAGCAGATAAAATCTTTATGATTACTGCATTTACGTCAATAGCATATTATGGCATCGCTCATATTATGGTTCCACACTGGTTCATATGGTTTGTCGTTATTCGTGAAATTACCATGATGCTTGGATCGGCGCTTTTTTTTCGCATCAATAAACAATTTACCATTAGCCCATCGATATGGGGGAAAGCTACAACCGCAAGCCAAATGATCTTTATCGTTTTCTTGTTTTTAAGTTACTTTTCTCATTATTATCAACCTCCCTTTTATGATCATATTCTCTATTTCCTTACCTTACTTTCTTTTTGCTCATTCCTTCACTATGCTTATCAAGCACAACACTATCTTTGCAACCGAACATGATGTTATTGCTTGTTGAAATGCTCCAAGCAAGGAGTTACGTATGATAACTGTATCAACATTTTTATATGGAGCTTTTTTTTGCTTCTTTTCAAGCAGCATCCTCTCATATCTTGCCATTGCAACAATGATCGGACCGTGGATCGCTCCAACCATTGTTCTTTTTTGCAATATCACTTCTTCCATACTTCCTCAGTGCTGGCAATCGTCTAAAAATCGCCAACAACAAACAGCTCTCATTCAAGCAATTGGCTCAATCGGTGGCGCAATAGCAACCGGAATAGGATTTTCGTTGCCTACGCTTTTTTTTATTGATCAACAAACATTTGAACAACTCCTTGCGCAACCTTTTCAATTTTGTGCTTCTCTTACCATTCTTTGCCTTTGCGCGGGAGCCCTTGGTCTTGCGCTGGGAGCATTAATAGCCCCCACATTCACACACAATAATCAACTTCCATTTCCAGTAAGCGCCCTAACAAGCAATTTAATTAGCGCCCCCGATAATAAAACACAATCACGACAAATTATACAAGGTATTGCACTTACAGGACTTATTACACTTTTACGAGATGGCTTTTGGAAGTTTAAAAGCATCATCCCCAAAACTACCTATTTTTTTTCACGATACCTTCAACAAGAGTTCGCCTTTACCGTATGGCCAACAATGTGGGCCATGGGCTTTGCAGGAGGAGTATCACTCATAGCTCCATTACTCGTTGGCATTTTTACCAAATACATAATTATTTATCCACTGCATCATTACACCCTTCATCTTCCCACAACATTTTTTGAACCGATAAGTCTTCAAGCCCTTGGAATAGCCTTTTGTACAGGAATCGTTCTTGCTGATTTTTTTGCAGGACTCTACTCCTCACTCAAAAAAATAGTTTTCCCTATAAAAAATCAATCTACAAAAAAAATAGCCCACCACATCACATCACTCATCAACGACAGTCCACAATCAACCTCACGCCTTATACTTCTTGCTATAAGCATACTATCGACCAGCGCCTTATTTTCTTATTGTGGATTCCCCTGGTCCGCTCAACTCCTTTTTTTTATATTATGCGCTATTGCAACTTATTATATTTGTTTTATTGGATGCAAAATAGGGCTCATTCAGTATGGTCGTTTTTCAGCATATGTTCTTATTCCACTCTACCTCCTTTTTTCACTTACCCCCCTACAAGTAACTATCATAATGGTTTTTTTTAACACCTGCGCAGCAACCGCATCAGATCTTTTATTTGACCTAAAAACTAATAATCATTTTCACATTCCACCCCAAAAAACATGGATTGCGCAGTGGATAGGCCTTGTCATAACAACATTCGGAATAGGTATTATTTTTTATCTTTTATTTAGCCATTTTTCCCTTGGATCACCAGATTTTTTTGCCCAACGAAGCCAAGGCAAAGCACTTCTTTTGCAATCACTCCATTTTAACCCTTTTATTGTTACGGCAGGGCTCATTTTTGGTATTATAATAAAAAATCTAGGGCTTTCCCCCACAATGGTTTTTAGTGGTATTATAATGCCCAACTCAATTTCAATAGCTCTTACAATTGGGGCCTTTTTTTCACTTTTTACGCCCAAAAACAAAAAATATACCGCTTTTTGCGCGGGCATCTTTACCAGTGAATCGTTATGGACAATTTCACGAATTTTATTCACATTGCGCTAAAAAACTAGTTTTTCTTGGTGGCGGTTGACAACATGTCACGACATGATATAGTTAAAATACTAATGGAATTTCAAATACTTTGATATATGATTATTAAGTGCTTTGATTTTTCTTTAAATATTACAACCAAGAACGCGCTCGCTAACGTAATAAAAAATAGAAATGATTTTTATAAAAAATTAGAATACGGAGGATAAAACCATGATTTCAACAAGATTACGAATTAAAGAATTACTAAGAGAACGACGTTGGACCACTAAAGTTCTTGCTGAAAAAACAGGTATGTCCGAAAGTTATCTTACGCATATTAAAAATGGAACGCGCCGTTGGAATGAGGATGCCTTAAAAAAACTTGCTCTTGCTTTTGAGCTAACGCCCTCAGATATTCTTGAAATAACCGGTGCTCATATCCCAAATCCAAACCAAACTATTCCTCTACCAGAAAATATCAAAGATCAACTTGCTAATCTCGATCTTAAACTAAAAATTATTCCTATTGTTGGGCAAATTCCATCCCAACCATCCCCCATTAACAACCAAATTGTCCAACATACAACAGGACATGATGGTGAATTTATTGCAGTAACAGGATTTGATGATGACGCCCTTTTCTGTCTCCACGTTGATGACAATAATATGGCTCCTCAATTTGTAAAGGGAGACTATCTTATTATTTCTCCGGCTGCTTGGACAAGCTCTGGAGATATCGTTGCCGTTGAATATGGCGCAGAAAACCCAACAAAAACCATTGCCCAGGTAAATTTTATGGATGAATTTGTCGTGCTAGAAGCCGTTAATCACAAACGAGCTCCTATAGCCCTGGTTAAAGACAAAGATCCTGTGCGAATTATTGGAAAAGTGGTTTATAGATACCAAAAAATTAATTAGGCTATAAAGATTATCGCCGCGATTCGTCTTTTTGATTGATTTTTTTGCTATGTTTGTTAGCATGTAACATGAAAATGTAAGGTACCGTTAGCAAAAATGTTATTTGCTATCTCCTTGCTTTACGCAATACTTGTTAATAACAATAAACTACTATTCGAGGAGAACCTTTAATATGTTACGTTATGAAACACTCATTCTTGCACACCCTGAAATAACAGGTGATGAAATTAATCAATTAGAACGTTATTTCAGCACGCACCTTTCTGATCACAAAGGTCAAGTTGACGCTTTTGATCAGTGGGGAAAAATGCGCTTGTCATTTCCTATCAAAAAAAATGACTACGGCGCCTATATCTTGGTTCGTTACCAAGCCGCACCAGAATTTGCTTCATCATTCATGAAAGAACTGGAAAATTTCTTTAGAATCAAATGTAGTGAATTTGTTTTGCGATCTGTCACCGTCAAACTTGCAGCAGATGCTCCAACAACCTATGAAAAACCAGAGACAAATGAATCCGCACGCCCTGCAAGCGTTGAGTCATTCTTAAAAGATAATAAAATGGACGGTCTTCTTTCAAGTGTAAACGTTGATGAAGAAGATTCCATTGACGAAGATGAGATAGAAGCATAACAAATAACACGTGAATATCGTTGATAGCTAAGGAAATATTATGTCAAAATTTAAATTAAAAATCAGCTCCCGTATATTAAAGAAAAAGGTACGCAAGTCGTCTTTTTCAAACCCAAAACATTGCCGTTTTTGCACGAGCAAAGAACAAGATGCTTTAATTGATTACAAAAATACCGGCTTGCTGCGTAGCTTTTTAACCGAACGCTACAAAATACTTCCAGCAAAGGTATCTGGAAATTGCTCATTTCATCAAAGAAAACTTGCAAATCATATTAAAATTGCCCGATCAATGGCACTTTTACCATTCTGTGCCCTTCATCGTTAATTTTTAAAAAAAAGTTAAGAACAAAGAAAGGAAGCCGGTTCGGCTTCCTTTCTTTGTTCTGTAAGTATAAAAAATAACCAAGGATTATCATGCGTTACCATAATCCAAATAAAAAACCAACAATCAACCATTAGGGGGACTTATGAGTTTTAAACAAAGAGTAGATGTCAGAAATATCGCAATTATAGCACACGTTGACCATGGCAAAACAACACTTGTTGATCAAATGTTACAGCAATCAGGAACACTCAAATTTGACGCCGAAAACATGGAACGTGTTATGGACTCTGGCGATATTGAGCGTGAACGCGGAATCACCATTTTAGCAAAAAATACTTCGATAAATTATAACAATATTAGAATTAACATTGTCGACACCCCAGGCCACTTAGATTTTGGTGGCGAAGTTGAGCGTACCCTGCAAATGGTTGAAGGATTTATGTTGTTGGTTGATGCAGCAGAAGGACCGCTCCCCGGCACGCGCTTTGTTTTACAAAAAGCTCTTCAATTAGGATTAAAACCTATTGTTCTCATTAACAAAATCGACCGTAAGGATGCTGATATTGAACATACTGAAGAGATGGTCCATGATCTCTTTTTAGATCTTGCAACCCATGAAGATCAACTTAATTTTCCTATCCTTTACGGCGCAGCTCGTAGTGGTTATGCCTCAACTGATCCAAATCTGCGAGAGGGAACTCTAGAACCATTATTTAAAGCCATCGTTGAAAGTATTCCATCTCCACAACAAGAAAATGATGACCTGCGCATCCTTATCACAAATCTTGACCACTCTGAGTACCTTGGACGTATAGCCATCGGGCGTGTTTTTAGTGGTACCATCAATGTTGGTAAACAAATCATTGCTTGTAAAGGTGACTATATTGGCGCTCCCGTTAAGACAACTAAAATTTATCAATTTTTAGGCGTTAACCGCGTAGAAGTTCCATCAGCAACTCTCGGTGACATCATCGCTCTTGCCGGCGTTGAAGAAGATATCACCATTGGTACAACGATTTGCGATGTTGAAAAACCAAGCCCAATCCCCTATGTAGAAATCGATGAACCAACACTTTCTATTTATTTCTCGGTTAACGATTCCCCATTTGCTGGTCGCGAAGGCAAGTTATTAACCTCCCGTCATATCCGTGACCGATTATATAAAGAAACCAAAACCAATCTTGCACTCCGCGTAGAAGATACAGATTCCGCCGATACGTTTAAAGTATCGGGTCGTGGGCAACTTCACCTTGGCATTTTGGTAGAAACAATGCGCCGCGAAGGTTTTGAATTACAACTCTCAGCTCCAGAAGTTATTTATAAAACCATCAACGGGCAAAAACACGAGCCCTATGAAATTCTTTTCATTGATACCGAAGATACCTATCAAGGCATTATCATAGAAAATCTTGGAAAACGTAGAGCTCTCATGCAAAACATGATTCATCATGGAACCAACAAAATAAGAATTGAATTCAAAGTTCCTGCACGAGGATTGATAGGATTTAGAAGCCAATTTTTAACCGATACACGTGGCACAGGTCTTATGAACCATCAATTTCATGCCTATGAACCATATGCCGGAGAAATACCAGGAAGAACACGAGGTGCCATGATTTCTATGGAAAATGGCCCAGTCACCGCCTATGCTCTTGATGGATTACAACCTCGTGGCATACTTTTTGTTGCGCCTACTGAAGAAGTTTATTCAGGCATGATTATTGGTGAACACAGCAGAGAAAATGATCTTGAGGTAAATCCTACCAAAAAGAAAAAATTGACTAATATGCGCGCCTCAGGCTCAGATGATGCCGTCAAACTCGCACCTCCTCGAATCATGAATCTTGAAGCAAGTCTTGATTGGACAAACGAAGATGAATTAATTGAGGTAACACCAAAATCAATTCGTCTGCGAAAAAAATTCTTGGATCCAAATAAACGCAAAAGAGCATCTCGCGCAGACGATTAAATACTAGCATTTATTTACAAAAATCAACTAAAAAGGTGGCATATTTATGAAAATATGCCACCTTTTTTTATTGCATTTGCACATCATTTAATTTTATTGTATATTTGAAAATATATCAATATTTTATCTTAATTTAATGGAGGTTTTTTAAATGAATATAAAATATATTATTGTAAGTACAATAATCGGCTTAACAAACATATCAACAAATTTTTGTATGCAACCTCAAGATACTCATCGTTCAGAAAAAAAAGATCAAACAAAAAAAACTCACATCAATCCATGGCTTGATGACATCAATGAAGAAGAATTAAAAGCCCAATCTGAAGAATATCCATATCTTGGCGTATTCAAAGTGCGCAATCACCAAGAATTTCTAGATCTTATAAAAAAAACACTTAAGCGATAAAAATACTAGTTATTAAAGCCTTGCGCATTGATACGCAAGGCTTTAATAACATTCAAATAACTTAAATATCTATTCATTACGCGCAGCATAGCGCTTGATACTCATTACGTGAAGTAAAAAAACAATCAAAAAATTAAGTCCTATTCCAAACAAAAGTGTCACAATCATCGCCCCAACCAAAGAACATCCCCACACCAATAAATATCCTTGTAACAAAAATGCCCCAAGTGCAGCAAGCACTACAGGAAACGCAAAACCCGCCATTACACGGACCAAATCTAAATGATACGCCCCAGCGCTGGTTGATGACATAAACATAACATCTGCTATAGGCGACAAGTGATTTCCCGCAACAGATCCTGATATAATAGCACCCAACAAAGGAAGCAACATACTTAATTCACCAATATGAGCAGGAACTGAAACTCCTGACAACGAAACCAACATGGGAATAGCAATAGGCAACAAAATACCGAAAGCTCCCCATGCAGAACCAATCATCGTTGAAATGGTAACAGCCGCTATAAAAAATAATGCTGGCAATAGGTGTATCGCTATACGCCCCCCAATCAACCCCGCCAAATAACTTCCAAGCTGCAGATCATCCTTTAATAAAGCACTAAGTGTCCAAATAAAGACAACAACAACAACCGACGACATCATAAGCCTGCTGCCATGCCATACAATACCCAGAATTTCTTTGGGAGCAATACGACCGCGGAACACTAAATACACACATGAAAAAAGAACGGTTATACCTCCACCTTTACAAAGTGCCAACGGAATATCATTTCCACAATACATATTAAACAAAACAACTGAACCCACCAATAATAAAATTGGTAATAAAAAATCCCATACCCGCGCACCTGCAAAATATTCTGAACTTTTTCGTGGAGCGCGAGTTGTTAACACCCTTCCCGCAAAAAGATTGCCTGTTTTTTGCGCTATACGTTCATGCTTTGCAAGTGTACCATGCACATAACCCTTGCTTACAATAAACCATATTGAAAAAAAAGCGATAATAGCGTACAACAAAAATGGAATAACCGAAAGATACAAGTAAAATGGATCATGCGCTATTAATATACCATTTTTAATACTCGTTCCAATTCCTGCTTGCCTAAATTGTCCAACAATTTGAGCAATCCAACTTGATAGGGGAAACAAAACAGCCAACGGAGAAGCCAATGAATTAACTAAAAGTCCAAGCTTAACACGTGCTATCCTAAACTCATCAGTGATGGGCCGCATAACCGAACCAACGGTTAAACTGCTAAAATAATCATCCATCCCGAAACCTAATGATAAAATAAGAGATGCCCGCTGAGCATTTTTGGCATTTTTAAGTTTATCAATAATGAAATTCCCATACGCATAAGCACCACCTGACTGTTGAATAAGCTCAATAATAATGCCAAGCAATAAAAGAAATAAACAAATAAATAAATTAAAACTACCCAAAAACCGCGGCCAAGAAGCAAAATTACTCAATTCACTCACTTCCAAAAAACGCTGCAAAACAAGCTGAAACGCTCCCACTAGAGAAAAATCGGTGGCTATTAATGCAGCAAAAACAATCGCAACACCAACCGAAACACGAACATTCTTAGTAATACTTGCCAAAATAACAACAATTAGGGGAACACATAAGGTTAAAAATTCGTACTGCATACATGCTTCCTCTCACCTATAAAATCTGTCAGTAGGATCAATAAAAATATCCATATCAATTCTCTTGGTATATAATTCCGAAAGCGCACGCCTCGTTATACAACTCGATCCGATTACTCTCAGCTCCCTCAAGGATGTAATGTCTATACAATGCTGCAAACAATCATCAGTTAACGCTCTGAAGCCGACAAGATTTAACATCCTCAAGTTGTTACAATTTTTTAAAAACGCAATACCTTGATCGGTCACACAACTATTCTCCGCAGTACAATCAAAAACTTCCAACCATTGCAACCGAGTAAGTCTTTTGAGGTCATCATCATTCATATGATGAACATCACACATTGAAAGTACCTTTAACAAGGGCAATGAACTTAGATAATCAAAACCTTCAGACGTAATAGACGAGCAATCAGCAAGAACCAACTTCTGTAATTGTTTTAAGTGCCCAATACATTGCAAGCCTCCATTAGAAATTGCCGCATACCAAAAAAGTCGTTTTAACTGACCTAGCCGCATTAGATGAACCAACAAAGCATCGCTCAATTTCGAACAACAACATATTTGTAAATCTTCCAACTCTCGCCACTGTCCAATAACACACCCTGAAAAATTCGAAATTTCACAAAAACCAAAAATGGCAAAATTCTTCAGATGCGTCAACTTCGCTAAAGCTGCAAATCCTTCATCAGTAACAACATAGTTTTTTTTCAAAATTGCTGCATTTTCTAAAAAAGGCGGAAAAAAAAATAATGTTTCAAGATTTGTCAGTTGTGCAATTTTCGAAAGAGTGCAATTCGTAATAGTATCATCAATAACCGTAACCCGTAATTCTTTAAGATGTGGCGCCCGCGCAACAATAGTATCTATTGTTTCTTCACAAGCATCTGAACAAACAACTGTTTGAGTATGAACACCCAATAAATCATAATCTTCGACGCCAGCACACATAACATATGACTCGCCGCCATTAATAACTGGTTCCATTGCATTTAGCGATAAAAAAAACTGACTCAAAAAACAAACTATATACAATAATTTCATAATACCACCGTGCGATTTTACACCTTAAAAAAATAATACTATGTAGATTTTTCACTTTTATAAGATGCACCAGCAAGAACAAAAAGTAAACGAAAAAATAATAACCCTATGCAATAAAAACAAAACTGTAGCGGTTTAAAAAAATAACCGATACAATAAAAATTAAAAAATTGTACAGAGGATAAACTGGTGGCTCACCCTATTGCTGAATTTCTCAAAAACGTCATTCCACAAGAACATTTGTGGAAAATAAAACTCTATTACAATTGGAAAACAATCATGGGAGTTCTTAATGACAAAGTCGCCATTGTTCGGATTGACCATGAAACACTTGTATTAAAAACCACCCATCCCGCGTGGGCTCAAGAGCTTCACCTCCTTTCATCAATGCTCAAACAAAAAATTAACACCGCTCTTGGCTCACAAAAAATAAAAAAAATACTTTTTACCACACAAGATACCTCAACCTCACACGGAAAAAAAATACAACGACATCCTCTCCCGACAACACAATGCCACGTAGCCTATCAACCAACATTTTTAGAAAAAGCTATGGTAAAAAAATTACATAATCAGGAACTTGAAACAGTATTTATTCACTACCTTACTCGATGCAAACAACAAAAGGAGAAAAAATGAAGATCCACAAAAAACAATTGATGCTCTTTGCCTATTCGTTACTCATCTACAGCCTAGCGCACAACAAAACTCACCATAAAAAAACACCGCCACCCAAAAGCGCTCCTTCAATAACCTTTATCGAAGACAATCCTTCAACCGCACATAAACACGAAAGCTATGCACGCTATTTGCAAGCCTGTTTTCTACACTCCAAGGGAAAAGCTCACGAAGCGTTTAAAGCCTTTCAACAACTCCTTGCAAAGCCTCACCCCCCTTACATATATGATGGTTTTTTTAAACTCTTATTTGATCTTGGGCAATTTAAACAAATATCCACACTCTACCAACAAAAAAAAGCATATTTTCATAAAGCCTTTAACAAAAATCTTGATTTTCACCTCATCGTAGGGCAAGCATATCTTTATAACAACCAAGAACAAGAAGCCCTCACGGTTTTTAAAAAACTTGCAACAACCTACCCCGATAATGATCAAATAGCCTACTATACAGCACTATCGCTTATTGAAAGCAAACAATACGACAAAGCGCTCGAACATATACAATCATGCATCGCTCGTCCCACACTTCATAATCGAGCATTTATGTTTTATTTTCTCTCCGCTAAAATATATCATCAACAAAAAAATTATGATCAAGCACTTGATACTGTAGAAAAAAGCATCAACCTCTTTCCACGTTTTGATCGCGGATATCTTTTTAAAGCAATGCTGCTTGAACAACAAGGCAAAATCAAGGATGCAATCGCAGGTTATCAACAATTTTTGCACGTGGTAGGATCAGAAGAAACAATAGAAAAACAACTTGTTCAACTTCTTTTTGCAGAAAAACGATATCCTGAAGCTGCACATTATCTCAAAAAAATGAACCGTCGCGGGCCTGCTTTTTCATTTGATTTAGCACTTATCGAATATAAAGCTCAAAATCATCACGACGCCCTCAACCACATTGAAGAAGCACTCTCATTAGAACCACATAATCAACGAGCACAACTTTTAAAAACAGAAATTCTTCTTGCTCAAAAAAACCTCGACCAAGCCTGTGCATACCTTGAATCACTATTGCTACAAAACCCTCACAACCACGCGCTCATCCACACCTATTTATTGTTACACAAAGCAGGAGTATCCAAAAAAACACTCATCACACACTTAGAAACGATCAACAAAACAATAACACCTTCCCATGAACTTTTGAGCGCACTTGCAGATTTATCTATAGAAACGGGAGCCATTGATCAAGGAATTACCTACTATCAAAGCGTTTTACAATTAACCAATGACGAACTACTCAAAGAAAAACTTCGTTATCACATTTCATACATTGCCTTTTTAGCAAAAAAGTATGATGTTCTTGACCAAGAAATAGCAACCCTCACCAATGAAACATCACTTACAGCAAAACAATATAACCTTTATGCATTTTACTATGCCGCTACAAACACTCATCTTGACCAAGCTCTTTTATGGATTGACAGTGCACTCAGAACGGCACCACAATCTCCCTATTTTTTAGATACCAAAGGACTTATTTTGCATAAAATGGGACAAAACAACGATGCACAAAAGTGCTTTAAGAGTGCCCTTGCTCAAAAACCCCATGACCAAACAATACAAAAACATTTATTACTTACGCAATAATAACTATGATGAAACAAAAAACATTATTTGCCGTCGCAAGCGGCTCTGGTGGACACATTATTCCAGCCCTTGTACTCATACAACAATGGAAACAAGATAATCCTTACGGCAGGGTAATTTTTTGCACAGGAACAAAAAAACTCGACCTTCTTTTGCTTCGCGATAATCCAGACATTGACAAAGTTATAACGTTCTCACTTACACAATGGAATAGTAAAAAATTCTGGAAGCTCCCGTTGCTCCTTTTACAACTTGTACAAATTTTTTTCAAGTCGCTTTTTATTACGATCAACTATCGTCCACACACCATCATTAACACCGGCGGCATACTTGCAATTCCTTTATCATATGCAGCCAAATGTTCATCCCAAGCTATCTACACATACGAATTAAATGTTATACCCGGCAAAGCGGTTAAAGCACTTCTGCCCTGCAGTACTACCATTTATTCACCATTTTTAGCCACCAAACATCATTGTCAATTTTTAGGCAAAGACTTTAGCCACAAGTGCACCTATGCACCATATCCTTTACGTTTCACGCAAAAAGAACAAACAATAACAAAAGAAGATGCAGTGTGCACCATTAACAAACTCATTCCACACAGCGCCCTCCGCTTAACCGCAACAAAAAAAACACTCTTTCTCCTTGGAGGATCACAAGGATCAGCACTTTTAAACAAAGCCCTCCTTGAATATCTCAGTGCGCCAGAACAAGCCGAACTTTGTAAAGAAATTCAAATTATTCATCAAACCGGCACACACACAACCATTGATTGGAAAAGATGGTATCAAGACAAAAATATATCAGCTTTTACCTTTAGCTACCACAACGACATCGCCACACTTTATGCAGGTGCCGATCTTATCATTACACGAGCTGGCGCCGGAACACTATTTGAAATTGCATTTTTTCAAAAACCATGTATTGTAGTTCCGCTACAAGCAACAACAACCTCACACCAAATAGATAATGCTAAAGCAATGCTTGAACATTACCCAACGCTCATAACTATTATAGATCAAAACGACGTACAACATGACCCAACACTTCTTGGCAAAACACTCTATAAAAAACTCTATAACCACCAAAACTAAAGGAATATATCATGCTCCCACGACTGTTTCATCTTTACGGCCCCCTCTGGGTTCACTCGTATGGCATCATGATCGCCCTGGGCTTTATTGTTTTTCTCTTACTTACCCTTCACCATCCAAAACGCAAAAAACTTATATCTACCGAAGGGTACCTTAACACACTTTTTGTAGGCCTCTTAAGCGGCATTATTGGAGGAAGACTTCTTTTTGTCATCAGCGAATGGGAATACTATGCACAAAATATGCTTGAAATTTTTATGCCCTGGGAAGGCGGATTTATTGTTTTAGGAAGTATTATTGGCGTTCTCATTACAGTCCCTGCATACCTTATCTACCATAAAGTGCAGGTCCTTAAACTTTTTGACCTTGCTGCACTCTATGCCCCTATTATGCAAGCCATCGGACGCATTGGTTGCCTACTTGCCGGTTGTTGCCATGGAAAAATTGCTCCTAATCTCCCCTGGTCTATAACCTTCACCAACCCTGAAAGCCTTGCTCCATGCCATCTCCCTCTCCATCCAACTCAACTGTATTTAATGATTGCATCGCTTGGCATCTTTTTTATCCTTATCGGACCTGCCCGCCTTGTGGCAAAAAAACCGGGAATCATGCTCTGTATCTACCTTATGCTTGAATCTATCGCCCGTTTTGGAATCGATTATTGGCGAGGTGATCGCGGCCAACTGCATAGTATTTCAATTGGAAAAACTATTACCACAACCCTTTCGATACCACAACTATATTCCAGCGTTTTTTTTATTTTTTGCATTATAGCATTAATTATATTAAGCTTTGGGAAACAAAACAAAGACGCTTAAACTATTGTTAGGGGGTATTGCACATGTCGCTTTTTAACCATGTCAAAGCGAACATATCTATTGTCGACGTTATCGCTGAATACGTTCATCTAAAACCAGCAGGGGGCTACCTCAAAGGACCGTGTCCGTTTCATTCTGAAAAAGACGCGTCATTTACCGTAAGTCCAGAAAAGAACATTTTCTATTGCTTTGGATGCCAAACTACCGGAGACGTTATTTCATTTATTGCACGTATCGAAAATTTGTCACAACTTGATGCAATGCATCACCTCATTGATCGATACAAAATAACCATTCCCCAGGAGTTGTTACAAAAAACCGGCACATCCCATATTTCAAGCAAGGAAAAAGAACTTTTTTTTACAATCCATGAACACGTTGGCTTATGGGCCCACCAGCAACTATTGCATAATCAACAGGCGAAAACCTATTTGAGTAATCGAGGGTTTACTCCAGAAACCATAAAATCATTCACCATTGGCTATTTTCCCGGTGGTATCAATAACCTCAATCTTTTTTTGCGTGCCATGGCTCACCAAGGCATCATGGCAAAAGATCTTCTTGAAACGGGTATATTAGCAGAAGGTCGTAATGCTTTTTATTCATCGTTTGAAGAACGCATTATGTTCCCTATCCATGACACACTTGGAAGACCCTGTGGATTTGGCGGACGAATATTCAAACAGCAAGATGACCGAGCCAAGTATTATAATAGTAAAGAGTCGGATGTTTTTACCAAAGGAAAAATCCTTTTTGGTTTTAATCGCGCTAAAAAAGCAATGCAAGAAAAAGAATTTGCCTTTTTGGTTGAGGGCTACCTTGATTGCATTGCAATGGCCCAGCACGGCTATCTCAATACCGTAGCAACACTCGGAACTGCATGCACCATCGACCACCTCAAGCTCCTTGCTCGCAACATCAAAACACTTTATGTCCTTTATGATGGTGACCAAGCGGGTCAAAATGCCATGCTCCGCCTTACTGAACTTTGCTGGGAAGTTAACCTGGAACTGCATGTCATTCAGCTTCCCGCACAAGAAGATCCCGCTTCATTTTTGATAAGCGGCGGAGACCTCACACCCTACATCCTCAATGCTCAAACTATTTTTAGTTTTTTTGTCACCACGCTGTGTACACACTTTGCACAAAAATCATTGTCCGAAAAAGTAACCCTCGCAGAAAAAATAACCAATATCATTGCACGCATTCAAGATGAATTCAAACAAGATATCCTTCTGCAACAAGCTGCACACGAAATGCAACTTCCACTACAATCGCTAAAAAACTTGACAATAAAACAACGACACCGCCATTCTATACAAGAAAGAATTGAAAAACCACAACACCCCATGCCACCACACGAAGAAACAGAACAAGATATTTCACTACTAGAAGAAAAAATAATTTCTGCTATATTGAACAGCACGGAAAAAAATCAAACACCCTTTATGGTAGAAGATGATCTCCTTCCCTATTTTTCAACGCAGGCTCAAATACTGCTAAAAATATATAAGAAAAGTGTTGAAACATCCCCAACAAAACCGTGGGAAACGCTTATCAACACGATAGATGAGCAGATAAAGCCATGGGTTGTACAAATAAGTTTAAAATACGAATGGAATGATAATTGTCATGAATCAATAAGACAATTAATCCTTCATTTTTGTAAAGTTAAATGGAAGATCCTCATAAAAACCATAAAAGATGATATGCATACCGCACGTATAAATAATAATGTTGAACACCTCAATGCACTACTTGAACATTTTCTTACGTTAAAACAGGGACTACAAATCAGGGGCTTGATATGATTAGAAAAAAAAGCAAATCTGCCAATCCTAAAAAAAATACAGCTCAAGTAAAAGCAAAAAAGACAGTGCTAAAAAAAATACCTGCTATCGCTACACCAACAAAAAAATCAAGTATTAAAAAAGTACTCAAGTCAACAACAGCAAAAAAAATCGTAAAAAAGATTTCACAAAAAATAACCAAAAAAACTATAGCAAAAACAGTAATTAAAAAAAATGTACAAGCCGTAACCAAAATTGCCCCCAAAAAAACAACACCTTTGAAAAGTAAAACGCTCACCCAAAAAACAATTACAACAACGCTACAAAAAAAAGCACCCGCACCGCTAAAAAAAAACATTCCGGCAGCGGCAACAACTCGAGATAAAAAAATAATACAAAAAAAAGCATCACCACAAAAAACGATAACTCAAACAACAGAGATAAAAAAAATTATGACACCAAAAGCAACTGATAAAAAAAACAAACCAACATTGCACGAAGAAAAAACAAAAACAATAACAAAAGCAACTACAGTTGCAGAAGAACCCAAAGAAGAACTACTTGACGATGTTGAAGATGATGCTCTCATGGTGGAAAATGAACAAGAACACCCAACGGTTAATACACTTAAAAGCATCGAAAAACTCGTTGACGGACTTCTTGAAAAAGGCCGTAACGACGGTGTTATGACCTACGAAGAATTGCTTGCCTTCACAACCAAGCATAAACTCAGCGAGGAAGATTCCAACGAACTTTTACGCCTCATGGAAAAAGAAAATATAGATTTGATTTCGGCGGAAGAACTTGATGCTCTTCCGGGAAATTATAATCCTATTATGAGTATTACCGAAGGAGAAGCTGGACAAAATTTTGATCATTTAAAGACCAACCTAGAATCATCAATCGATACATTAGATTTGGCAAATGATCTTGATGAAGATGTGGAACTTGAAAAAATAAAAAGCCTTATAGAACCAAGCCAGCTAAACGATCCGGTTAAATTGTACCTCAAAGAAATTGGTAAAATACCCCTTTTGAATAAAACAACAGAAAAAGTTATCGCAGACAAAATAGCAATTGGCAAAAAAGAATCTATTGAATCTATCGCACAATTTCCCTTTGTTGCCAAAGAACTTATGAGTATGGAAGAACGTTTAAGCCGTGAACCACTCTTTTTAAAAGAGGTAATTCAGTTTTCTGACTTTGATGAAGACAATTCACCAAAATTTGAAGAAGAACGACAAAAGTTAATTACACAAATACAAAAAATAAAAAATCTTGTTTCAAATGAGGAAAAAATTTATCGCTCCTACCGCCAACTATTGAGCGATGCAAGCAAGAAAAAAGAGATGCTCGCCGTTGTTGAACACAATCGTAATCAAATTATTCAGGAAATTCAAACCATAAAATTATCAAATAAACAAATCAGAAAATTTGGTAAAAAAATTGAAAAAATTGCGGCCAAAATTCAAGAACGTAACGACGAAATAAAAGTTTGTGAAGAAAAATTATCATTTTATAAAGGACTTAAAAACCCACGCCCTGATGATCTTGAACAAATAAACAACCTTGAGACTACCATAAAAAATGGGCAAAAGATTATTAAAAAATCAGAATCTGAAACGGCACTTAACAAGGATAAAATTCTTAAGTTTTATCATCAACTTGTAGTTGCCCAACGCAAAGACAAAGAAGCAAAAGATGATTTAGCTCGAGCAAACTTACGTCTTGTTGTTAACATCGCTAAAAAATATATTAACCGTGGCCTTCATTTTCTTGACCTTATTCAAGAAGGTAATATCGGCCTTTTAAAAGCTGTAGAAAAATTTGAATTTGAACGTGGCTTTAAATTTTCAACCTATGCAACCTGGTGGATCAGACAAGCTATTACCCGTGCCATTGCTGACCAATCACGAACAATTCGTGTACCTGTTCACATGGTAGAAACATTGAGCAAAATTAACAAAATCACGCGTAACTACATCCAAGAAATTGGACGCGAACCAACCTATGCAGAACTTTCTAAAGAACTTAATCTTGATGAAAAAAAGATCAAAAATATCATCAAAATTTCTAAAGAGCCTGTCTCATTAGAAACACCAGTAGGCGATAGTGATGATACTTGTCTTAAAGACTTTATTGAAGATGAAAACGAATACTCACCAGTTGAAGCGGTGGTTAATGAAGACCTTAAAGAAAAAGTGCGCGAAATTCTTAAATCATTAACCCCACGCGAAGAAAAAGTTCTCAAAATGCGCTTTGGTATCGACGTTGCCTCAGAACATACCCTTGAAGAAGTAGGTAAAGATTTTGCCGTAACACGTGAACGTATTCGTCAGATTGAAGTAAAAGCATTACGCAAACTTCGCCATCCATCACGGGCAAAAAAGCTTCAAAACTTCTTTGAAAAAGAAATAGACAATGCAACAGCACATAACGAACCTGAACTTCCGGATGATTTTGACTAATTAATACGCTATGAAAATAATGCATCTCATTACAAGTTTAAAAATTGGCGGCGCTGAACAAGCGCTCGCCAATTTTTTGCACCAAGTAAAAAACAACCAAGACCAACACCTGGTTGTTTTTTTTTATGATGGCCCCATAAACAAAAAAATACAGGCTATGGGTTTTTGCACCCATCACATACGCGGCTTGATCCACTATGCCGACCCTCTAGCACTTTGGCGACTTTTTAAACTTATAAAAAAAGAAAATCCAGATATTATTCATACTGCATTGTGGTCTGCAAATATCATTGGAAGACTTATTGCCAAACTATGCAAAATACCTACTATGTGCGATATCCACGGTAAAAGCAGTGATGAAGGTAATCTCCGTAATAAACTTGATAGGCTAACCGTACACCAGGCAACGGCACTCGTTGCCGTTTCACAAGAAACGCAACAAAATTATTATCAGACCATCATCGCACCAATCAAAAACAATACCATAATAAACCAACGACTCTCAACCATCCCTAATGGCATAGACTGCGCAACCATACACGCCAATGCACAAAAAGACCCCATTACAAGAGAACACCTTGGACTTACCAATCATGATTTTATTGTTGGAGCCGTCGGACGACTTGAACCCATTAAATCATATGACCTATTAATCAAAGCCCTTGCGCTTTGTAAGCATATGCCTGCAATTAAACTCGTACTGGTCGGCGGTGGAAACCAAGAGCCACTCTTAAAAAAACTTGTACAAACGCATGCCCTTGATCAACAGGTTCTTTTTGCCGGACCTCAAGATAATGCTCACCGATTTTATCCACTTTTTGATTGTTTTGCCCTTTCGTCACAAAGCGAAGGGCTATCCATTGCACTGTTAGAAGCGCTCTGCTTTGGGTTACCCATAATCACCACACATCAACACACAACTCACGATGTCATTACAAATGGAAAAAATGGCTATCTTATTCCACCGGGAGACATTGCGCGCTACGCAACCACCATACAAAACCTTTACCACAACCGACACAATCTGAAACAAACGTTTGCCAACATCAATCAGCAGCTTGTTATAGAACATTACTCTATCACATCGACAGCTCAAGCCTATACCAATCTTTACCGCCACATTGTAAACCCATAACAAAACAAACCCCCTTACACCATTTTTTGAACCACAAAAATACTCTATTCACCTCTGGCTGGGAGCTTAGGCAAAAATACGTATACCCACTTGCATTTTGGGATAAGCTGGTGTATCATAGTAATGTATTAATTAGATAACCTCCATTTCCCCTGTCCAAGACGTTCGTCTGGATGGGGGTTTCTCTTATTATGAAAGATTGTAGACATCAATGAAAAAGTATATCGCACTCATCGCCTATGACGGCACAGACTTCTCCGGCTGGCAAGAACAACCAACAGCCCCAACGGTCGCTTCAACGCTCCAAAAAACATTTTTAAAAGTATTTAACCAGCCAATAACGGTAATTGGCGCTTCGCGAACCGACGCCGGAGTACATGCACTTGGGCAAATTGCCAGTTTTTCCTGCGATTTACCACTCCCCCCCCACGCCATGAAAGAAGCTTGGAACAACAGATTGCCTAAAAGTATATTTATTCGCGATATTTCATTGGCACAGCCCGATTTTCATCCCCACAAACATGTTCTCCAAAAAACATACTATTATCACCTTTTTTTTAACCGCCCCAATCCCTTTACCGCCCGATTTGGCTGGTATTACGAGTTCACCAAAAAAGTTGATTTTACTAAATTTGAAGAAGCTCTTTCGCTCTATCATGGAGAACATGACTTTACTTCATTTTGCAGAATAGAAGATAAACATAAATCTCCCATACGCACCATTGACCATGTAAGCACTATACTACTTCCTGAATACGATGCATTGCGCATTATCATCAAAGGAAAATCTTTTTTGCAATTCCAAATTCGACGCATGATCGGATATGCTCTTGATGTTGCCCGTCGTAAAGACTTGCCTGTCTGCACAATTCAAGATATGCTTAACAATCCAAATCCTCAACAAACATTATTAAAAGCAGACGGCTGCGGACTTTGTTTACGAAAGGTTTTATATCATGATCAGACAACTATGCACAAATGAAAGCATAAAAAGAGCAACATCTGGATCAATTTTGCTTGGATGCATGACGCTGAGTTATCTTCATTCAATCCCTATGTTTGCATTTTTTTTATGCATTATTTTGCTCATTATTCTTTTTTTTGAGTGGCCAACACTCATGCCTGTACCCACAGGAAAATTTTTTTTAATATCACTCATCTATCCTATCATGCCCTTTTTCCTCCTCATGCACCTTACTTACCGATTTTATTACGATAGCATTTGGCTTCCGCTCTATCCATTTATTATTGCATGGTCAGCCGACACCTTTGGATACCTTGTTGGGAAAAATTGGGGCCGTCACAAAATGTGCCCAACACTCAGCCCAGGAAAATCATGGGAAGGATTTGCTGGTAGTTTTTTTGGCGTAATGATCGCCAACCTTCTTGTTATCCCCAAAATTACCGCAGCCCCATTTAATCAGTTTAATAGCCTATGGGCCATTATGGGAAGGCAGAATGGTTGGTTACTTTTTGGCGCGCTCTCTCTGTTACAAACAATACTTGCCTTTCTTGGAGGCGCATTTATTTCAAAGCTTAAGCGACTCAGCGGCCAAAAAGATTCCGGAATTATTTTACCAGGACACGGTGGCTTTCTTGATCGATTTGACTCAGTACTTTCAACCGTTATTCTTGTCTGGTTTATTGCCATGGCAGCAAGCATATAATAGTGACACGCTACGCAGCACGACGCTTACTCACAACTGCGTAGCGTAATTATTTTTAAGAAGGATTATACATCATATTACCATGAATATGAACTGATGCCCCCGAACAAAATGTAACAGCAACATCTGATGCCGCTGTGCCATCCCCCATCACTAACGCACTCTGTGAATCGTATGCATAATTGGTGTTTGTACTTGTATGAAAAAGATTAAACAATGACCAACTATTTTTAGGATTAGCGATACTCATAAGATTTCCCGAAGGGTTAAAATGCCCATCGCACGCAACCTTACCACTAAAGGTCACTTGCTCAAGATATGACGCAGCAATGCCATGCTTGTTAAAATAATATAATCGTAAGGCACCACTCGGTTCAATGGAAAATATATCTAATTCCGCAGTTTCTGTATATCCTGATGTATGCGCACTCGGAATTCCTGCATACGTAATTTGTAGTGTTTTGACATTGTTAGGATAAGGATCACCAAACATACTATTACAATCTGTATACTTATTTAAACATCCATACACCAAGGTATTATATTGTAAAGAACTCGTAACATCATTGTAGTTTGAACCTGCCCCATATCGTGCAAATGATATATTTTCAGGTGTCATTTCATACTGTTGCCCCCCAGCCATTGCAATAAATTTACCACAAGGCGAAAACTCCATCGAATAGGGAACAAACTGCGTTAAGGTTACAGCATCCCCCGCCAAAGAAAGCACTCCAGCGGTAAAGTTAAAGGTTGAAATAATACCATTAACATAATCATCTCCATACAAATTAGGCCTGCACACCACAAGATAGCAACCATCGGGCGACCATGTACACAATTTACACCGCCCTGACATATCAACCGATTGCACATGCGCAATCCCCGTTCCATTAAAAGAATATAACTGCAACTCCGACGAACTTGCAGCACCTGCAAGCGCAATGTAGCGCCCATGCGGATTCCATGCAATTGATAATGCCATAGCACCAATATCGACTCCAGAATCAACAAGCGAAATAGCAGTACCATCAAAACTATACACGCGTAACTGATGGGTCCACGAAGGAACTCCTGTATCATACTCACTATGTGCTACGGCAAGATAATCACCGTCAGTAGACCAATCAAGCGATGTTACAATACCATCAAAAGCAACCGTATATTCTTCTGTGGAACTTAATCCCGTTGTTGGGTAATAACGCTCTAAGTAAAGGGTTGTGCTATAGGTAATTTCACTTTCACCGAATACATGCACAACTTCTCTTAATGCGCACACCCAACGTCCATCAGGCGACCATGCAATATGATGAATTTTGCCTCCAAGATTTTTTGTCCCATGCGCTATCCATGAAGTCCCATTGTACCTATACACGGCAAGCGTATTTGATGAACTCACGGATGCTATAACGTTTCCACGCGGCGACCACACAACCGTCCTACTTGTTGCAATATCGCCCGCAAGCAACCCAAAATCATTTACAACATCATCGGCAAAACTATCAACTAAAACATCATTATCAAACAACAATGAACCTTTGGTAACCTGCATACCAGTAAACGATGTTTTTAATGAACTACCGTTAAAAAACAACTGCGATGTTTCATCAGTACAAAAAATTAACGAAGGATTTGCTGCTGTTGGCACATAAGAAAATGTTGTTCCAAAATCAAAATACAAACAACTATTTTTTGCTATAAAGCTTGGCTCTCCAGATCGATATACAAACGCTTTTGTTCCCGTAACAACAACATCATTATGAAAAAAAAGTTGCCCATTATTTACACAAAAATCACCCCCAAGCTGTAATACAACATTATCCAAACACAACTTGCTTGATGAAGACGAAATGGTTAAAACAGGAACTCCTGCCTCATATGGTTTTGTTTTTATCACCATATTTTTAAGCGTTAAGGTGCTATTTTGATCCAAGAATAACTGCGCATGGTTGTCAAACGTTAGGGTTTTTCCATTCCCATTTAAACACAATGAACCCTTGCAATGCAGGGTTTTTGTCAAGGGAAATGACAGATTACCGTTCAATGAAAGCATGGTTCCATTAGCAACAATATGCCCACCCGATGAAAATGAAACCTGAGAATCTAACGTTACATCACCATCGAGCTCAAGTACCCCATATTCTCGTAAATCAATCCCTCCGTCAACTGGCGACAGAATATCCATCGATGCACATGCGCCAGCAAGCACCGTAAATCCATCATCAAGCGCAACAAATCCTTGCGCATATTCACCGTCATAAAACACATGATGCACATCGGTATAAACCACTGCAGACGTCCCATCCAACGTTGATGCCAGGATCGATGAGCAGAAACCCATGCTCATAATAAAAAAAAGATACCCATTCTTCATAGACTCCTTCCCTTTTTAAAATGATAAACAAGCTACCAACAACTATACTATTTTTTAAAAAAAATAGTATAGTCACACTTGCTTAAAATATGCTATACTGGCGTAACTTAACCAAAGGATATAACCACTATGAACACAATAACAACCGTTGCCCACCCCAACATAGCACTTATTAAATACTGGGGAAAGCGCGACGAACAACTTCATTTGCCAACGCGTTCAAGCATCTCATTAACCCTTGAAGCTTTTGTAACAGAAACAACTATTACACCATCATCCGATGAATACGACCATATAATTGTTAACAATAGCCAGGCGCCCGACCGCATTGCATCACCGATTACTACCTTTATTAATTACTGTAAAAACAAATATGCTCTTTCTACACCAATCACCATACAAACAAGCAATAATTTTCCTACCGCAGCAGGACTTGCAAGCTCAGCAAGTGGATTTGCTGCTCTGGCCGCAGCGCTCAATGTTTTTTTTTCACTCAGGCTCTCCCCACAAGAATTAAGTATGCTTGCCCGCCAAGGATCAGGATCGGCAACACGTTCTGTCACCGGTGGTTTTAGCATGTGGCATAAAGGGGTGCTCCCTGATGGATCAGATTCATATGCCGAACAACTTTTTCCACAAACACATTGGCCAGAACTCCGTGTCATCATTGCCATCACGCAACAAGACATCAAAATCCAAAGCTCACGCCATGCCATGCAACAAACAATAGAAACGAGTCCTGATTATGGCGCTTGGATCGCAACTTCAGAGGATCGTATTGCGAGCATGCGCAATGCCCTGGCCACAAAAGATTTACCGCTTTTGGGTGAACTTGCAGAACAAGACAGCCTTGATATGCACCAAACCATGCACACCAGCAAGCCCCCTATTAATTTTTTTGTCCCCGCAACCTACCGCGTCATGCGCACCATCAAAGAAATAAGAACCAAACAGGCTATCCCATGCTATTTTACCATTGATGCGGGACCAAATGTAAAAATCTTATGCCTCGATGAACACGTTCCAACGCTTTTGAAAACACTTAACGACATTGAAGGGGTCTTGTATTGCATAACCAGTACCATTGGACCAGCTGTACATACCAAAGATAAGGAGATTCATTCTGTATGATTCGTGTTCACGCGCCAGGTAAAATTATGCTCACCGGCGAATGGGCGATTTTAGAACCGGGCAATACCTGCATTGCGCTCCCCACCCAAAAACATCTCGTTGCCACACTTACACCCAGCGATCGCTATACCATTTATGCACCTGAGCTTTTGAAAAACCCTATAACCCTCTTGCGCGATGCAACCACACTTAGCATACATCCTGCCCATAGTGAATACGAACAAAAACTTTTGCACCCAAGCCTTATTGCCGCACAACATGCTTTACAAGTAAGCACCACATCACCATATCTTCAAACTCCCTGGCAACTCACCATAACCTCAACGCTCACTGATCCTACTACACAACAAAAATATGGACTGGGTAGCAGTGCGGCGACAACGGTTGCCATTATAAAGGCACTACATGCTTTTTATTTTCCACACCTACCGCTTGACCATGCTACCTGTATGGAACGATCCCTCAGCGCCCACTCACAAGCGCAAGGCAACTGTGGCAGTGGTTTTGATACCGCCATTGCAACCTGGGGGCAACCGCTGCACTATACCAATACACCGGAAGAACGCACCAAGCCGACGCTCATACAACTCCCCAAAGAACTTTCTATCCTTGTTGGATACTCCGGAAGTAGTGCACATACCCCAACGCTCATTCGCCACATGATGCACCACAAAAATGATAATCCTCTTGATTATGCACACGCCATCAATGCAATAAACGACCTCGTAACACAAATACACACGGCCCTCTGCAATAATCATAATGATGAACTTGTACATCTTATCAACCAAAATCAAACAGCACTTGACGAACTGGCCAAAATCATTAAACTCACGCTAACAACACCAGCACTGAATGATATGATACAGCGTGCGCGCACCTACGGCGTTATGACATTGAAGAGCTACTCAGAAGCAAGGCAGAATGCATACTTGACAGATTAGAAGGAAAAGACTTTTTAGACCTTTATTACCTGATTGAGCTGCCCCACAAACATGTAATCGGGCTAGACAAAGGCAAAATCATTGAAAGGATAACGCATGACACAATCGCCCATAGCATCCTGGAGAACTCAAGACACACTCTATAAGCTCGAGGGATCATATTGTCCATCCTGCTCAACCTATGCGCTCCCAGCGCCCCGTATTTGTTCGTGTGGCAATACCACACTCACCCCCTACCAATTTTCTGGTAATGGAACACTTATTTCGTTTACGCAAGTTACTTCGGCAACCAGTGATTTTTACCATCAACCACCGTTTTGTATTGGATTGATTGAACTTGAACATTCAATTCGCACAGTAGGCCAACTCGTTGATACTTCTTTTGAAGACCTCTATCTTTATATGCCTGTTATTGGCGTTTTTAGAAAATTATACAGTCATCCACACGGCATCATACAATATGGAATAAAATTTAAACATCGACCCTAATCACCACACACCAATGATTTAACCATACATATTTCACCATCAATATTAATTTTTAAAAACACTATAGGCTCATCGAGACTTTTATAAAAAGGAGAACTTTATGAAGTACACCGAAGCCTCTACTAAAACAATACATGCTATTTTAACAGAGCTTGAAAGTTCATCGGAAGGCTTATCCTCCACAAAAGCAAAAATTAAATTAGCATCATCAAAAAATAACACCTCTGAATACAATCACATTCAACTATCACATATTCTGCTCAAACAATTCAAATCTCCTTTTGTTATATTACTCATACTGGCAAGTTTAATTTCAGTTGTTATTGGAGAACATATCAATGCTTTCATTATTAGCTTATTTGTCCTCATCAACACAACGCTAGCTTTTTTCCATGAAGCACGAGCTCAAAAAGCCGCCGCCCTATTAAAGGAAAAAATTACTTCAACAATAATTGTTTTGCGTTCCAATAAAAAAATCACTATCCATAAAGAACAACTTGTTACAGGGGATATTGTCTTTCTCCATCAATGGACCATTGCACCCGCCGATATTAGAATTATCCAAGTCGAAGACCTCATGGTTGACGAAGCAATATTATCAGGAGAATCTATTCACGTTAGTAAAACATCCGTTGCTCTGAAACATGAACCTTCTTCAGTTTTTCATGCCAAAAATATAATTTTTGCCGGTTCAACCATAACAAAAGGCAATGCTATTGGTGTTGTAATCGGAACAGGAAAAGACACTGTTTTGGGAGAAATAACAAAATTTACAAGTAACATAAGCCCAGAAAGCACCTACGGAAAAAAATTACGTATCTTTTATCATACTATTTTCAAAGTCATCATTATTTCTATTATCTCTATTTTTCTTGCTCATGTACTCATTAAAGGTAGTGTCCGATTTACTGAGTTTACTATTTTTATAATCGCTTTACTTGTTGGCGTTGTCCCTGAAGCATTGCCAACTATTGCAACTGTTTCTCTTTCGTTAGGAGCTCTTAACTTAGCTAAAAAACATGTTATCGTTAAACGATTACCCGCCATTGAAGATCTTGGTGATATTGATATTTTATGCACCGACAAAACAGGAACCCTCACTGAAAATGCCTTAGCTCTTGAAACTATTTTTTCTGAAGATCTGCAAAAATGTATTTTATTTGGGTTACTTTGTCCAGAAGAAGAAAAAACAACATTTGATATTGCTCTAAAAAAACACGCAACACCAGAACAAATTGCTAAAAGCAAAGAATTTAAAATTCTTATGGTTACTCCTTTTGATTCTTTCAAAATGCAAAGCAATATTGTTGTTCAACATCATTCTGGTACATATTTTTTAATCGTTAAAGGAGCTCCTGAAAAAATACTCGCATTATCTCACAATCTCACCACTGAACAAAAAAAAATAATTGAAGCACAACTTAAAGAAGAAGGATTGGCTGGAAAAAGAACTTTAGCTATTTCCTACAAGCAATGCACTAACTCAAAGGCTACAAACTGTGATGAATCAGCATTAATATATCTTGGTTTTTTCTCATTTATGGCCCCTTTAAAAAAACAAAGCAAACAAGCCATTGACGGAGCCAAAAAACTTGGACTAACAATAAAAATATTAACAGGAGACAGTTCAGATGTTGCCGAAACTATAGGCAAAAAAATTGGTCTCATCACCGGACCTGAAAAAATTATTTCAAGTGATAAACTTGAATCATTATCAAAAATTGATTTTCAAAAAGCATGTGAAAACTATTCGATTTTTACGCGTATTTCTCCTAAAACAAAATATCAAATAGTCAAAGCTCTTCAAAAAAACCATAACGTCGGGTTTTTAGGCGACGGTGTAAATGACGCACCTGCTTTAAAAATTGCTCATGTAGGAATATCAGTCAAAGAAGCTGTTGATGTAGCCAAAGAAGCATCAGATATCATTTTATTAAAAAAAGATCTCATGGTACTTGTAGACGGAATTAAAGAAGGAAGAATTATCTTTGCGAACATCAATAAATATATCTTATGCACTTTAATTAGTAATTTTGGCAACTGTTACTCAATGGCATTAGTATCACTTTCCCTCCCTTTTATTCCAATCCTCCCTATTCAAATCTTAATAGTTAATCTTCTGTCAGACTTCCCGCTTATAGCTATTGCAACTGACAGTATTGATTTTGATGAACTAAAGAAACCACAACAATACTACATTGCTCAACACACTCAATTTATTATAATACTTGCATTTATAAGTTCTATTTTTGACCTTTTATTTTTTAGATTATTTTTCTCAAAACAAAATCCTGATTCTTTGCGTACATTGTGGTTTGTTATGAGTATTACCACAGAAATTTTACTTATCTATTCAATCAGAACAATGCGTTTTTTTGCTTTAGCTAAAACTCCTTCATTTGGACTCATCATTACATCATTATTATCCTTAGGAACTACCATTATCCTTCCTCATACCAACATAGGGCATACATTTTTGGGCCTTAATTACAACATAACCAATTACCATGCAATCTTATTTATTTTGATCATTTTCTGCTATTTTGCTACCACTGAATTCGTAAAACTTATATATATGAGATTTAAACCCAACCCATGATCACAATACACCAACAATTTTGCTTAACCATGAATAATATGCTCCATAATCTGGCGATACTGCTGATAATCAACATAACGCTTTGCGGCGATAAAATCTTTAATGCACGCAGCTTTTGGTTGACTCGATGGCAACAATTCCGTTGATGTAAGAACAAGGGCATCAGCACCACTCCCGCTTCCATAACTTACCACTAAAATGGTTTGGCCCGCCGCCGCTTCATCCAAAACAGCACACAAACCCAAAAGCGATGCGGCGCTATAGGTATTGCCAACAACCGGGGCCAAAAACCCAAGCTTAAGCTGTTCAGAGGAAAATCCTAATTTTTTTGCCGCCACAAGCGGAAAACGTCCATTGGGTTGATGGAACACAACATGATCAACATCCGCCACCGCAATTCCTGTACGATTCATAAGCGTTTGTGCAACATCAAGTACATGAGCAAAATAAGCAGGTTGTGCAGTAAACCGTCCAGCATGCTCAGGATACGCACCCCCCGCACGACGCCAAAAATCTGGTGTATTGGTTGTTATAGAACACGTATGTTCAATAGTTGCAAGCGCATGCTCAACACGAGCACCAAGCACAAACGCAGCGCCACCCGCCGCCGCCGAATATTCAAGAACATCGCCCGGCGCGCTTTGAGCCGTGTCGGCACCAATGGCCAAGGCATAATCAGCGCACTGCGCCGCAACATGAGCCGCCGCCGTAATGAGTACCGCCGTCCCGGCCTTGCACGCAAACTCAAGATCTGCCGCATAGCAATAGCGCTGCACCCCAAGCGCGTGCGCAACCATGGTGGCGGTTGGTTTTACCGCATAGGGATGACTTTCACTTCCAACAAACAACGCCCCGATATCACCTGCGTTACAAAAAGCCCGCGCTACCGCTCGTGATGCTGCTTCAACCGCTAACGTTGCGGCATCTTCATCATGCGCTGGCACTGATTTTTCGTGCACCCCAATACTAGCAAAAAGCTTATCCCAATCCGCACTATGCGCACGGGCAATCTCAGATCCCTTAATGCGCCAACACGGAATATATCCCCCATATCCAATAATATGTGCATTCATAAATTTTTGTCCTCAATCAATGTTGCTGCACAAAAAGTTTGCTGAGCAAGTAACTCTTGAGCATAATCAAACGATATACAATCGTGAGCAATCATTAAATCAGCAATAGAATCAACCAAGTGATGCGGCACGCCAGCACTTACCGCAATATTGCGACAATGTAACCGCATGTGACCTTTTGAAATGCCTTCGCTTGCAAGGGCCTTGAGCGCCGCAAAATTCTGCGCTAACCCAACAGCAACCATAACACGAGCAAGCTCTTGCGCTGTGCGGACCTTAAGCACTTGCAAACAAAATAATGCCATGGGATTACTTTTAATAGAACCACCTACAATACCAACGGCAAGTGGCATGGTAAGACTCCCTTGCAAATCGCCATCGTTGTTAATAGTGAACGTCGATAAGGGTTGATATTCACCATTCAATGCTGCATATGCATGGGCTCCCGCTTCAAGCGCTCGAAAATCGTTTCCCGTTGCCAGCGCAACTGCGTCAATCCCATTCATAATACCTTTATTGTGCGTCGCCGCACGGTACCGATCAACACATGCAAATGCATGCACATCTAAAATTGCTTGCTGCAAAGATTCATTAATAACACTTTTTTTCCAAACTGCCGTAGCAGTCGCGGTTCGTAAGGTTGTTAGATTAGACAAAATATTCATGCGAATACTTCCTCCAACCAAGCGAACAATAGGACCAGAAAGCCGCTCTAGCATGGTATTAACAATATTAGCTCCCATCGCATCACGAACATCGACCTCGAGCAAAAGCACAAAAAACACCCCTCGAGACGTTTTTCGCTGCTCAAGACGTATGGATCGAGCTCCCCCACCAACACGTACCAAGCAATGATCAAAACTATTAACAAAAGCAAGAAGCTCATGCTCAGCCGCTGCAATTTTTTGATAAGCCACAACGGCGTCATCAATCCCCATAAGCACCATCTGCCCAACCATAATTGAATCGGTTGCACTGGTAATAAAACCGCCACCACCACGCGCCAATTTGGCTGCATTGCAAGCCCCAGCGATAACACTCGGCTCTTCAGTCGCCATGGGAATAAAAAGCTCTTGACCATCAATAATAAAATTTGTTGCAATCCCCAATGGAACAACAATACCTGAAATGTGATTTTCTATCGTTAAACCATCAAGCGCATTATGTAAAAAAGCAATACGCTCACACGTTTTTATCGACTGATTATCAATATCTACAGCTTCTTGCACTATGCGCAAACGCTGATCTACTGTTTTTTTATAAAAACCACTTATACGACTTGTCAATTCTTTTTGAGTCATGCATTATCCCAATAAACTTATTTTAAAAACATCGCAAGCGCTTCAAGCGCAATTAAAATAATAATGACAAGCGTAAGGATTTCATCATGGAGTGTATCCAACCGGTCCTGGTGAACAGTATACACATCATGAATAATAGAAAGCTTACGATTAATAGAATCGCGCCATTCTTTGATGTATAACTTTTCAACCAACATAGAATAAAGGTTTGCATAATACGCATCCCCAGCAAGCTTAATACTATTTTCAAGCCGCTCGGTAACAACCGAAATATCAACACGCAAATTAGCCAAACGCGAAACCGGCAGATTGAATCGATCTCCAATTAACGGAATATAAGCACGCCACGGCACCTTATTGTTTTCATGACCATAAAAATAATTAAGCTTTTGATCTAAAAGCCGGTCAAAATATTGCAACTCAAGCTTTTGAATCGTCACCGACTCAAAAAACTCAAGCGGTTCAAAATACTCATCGTCATAAATAAAAGAAGCCTCTGAATCAATAATAATCAAATCTTGGCCATAGTACCCCGTTGCAGATTCTAAGATTTGATCTTTTTGGTAATCTGAAAGATTATACAACTCCAAACGTAACAACGACGCAATCTTTGATCCATAGCGCTCTTTAAAATCTTCGGGAGGAAGCTTATCTTTTAATGGGTGCACCTGAATTGCAAAATAGGAATTTTTTATACTATAAAAGCGAGGTTTTTTAATCGCAGGATAAATGGCTTTAAATGCTGCGCGTGCGTCGATTTCACTTTTTTCATCAAAGATCTTTTTAAGTTCCATCACCTTAAATTTCAAATCGTCAAAGCTCCCCTGAAATGGAACCCTATAACAAAAAGAGAGAACACCAAAGTGATAAATCTTACTTGAAATACAACTTGATCCACTTAACAAATCATCCTTATCACGACCAGTTTCGGGAACCCGAAATGATAACGGAATATGATAATTTTTAAAATACGAAGAAAGGGGAACAACACATGTATTAACCAAATTTTTATGCTTAATCATGCTAAAATCAATATCATCACCAACATCAAATGCATAAAAAAACAAAATATTACCAATAAATGTATCTTTAGTTTGACTTCCCAGCACTTCGGCATCAAGAATAATATCACTCGCTTCACGCATAATAGCCATGGCAAAGCCCTCCCGCAGTTTATAATTTAAACTTAAAACACGTGATTAGCGCACGCTGTCTTCTATTGTGCCAATAAAAATCTCTTTTGCAACCTCTTGTAACGTTTTTTGCAACAAATCTTGCATTAAAAAGCTTTTACACCCAGCCGCCTTGCCAGCCTCGATATCACGCGAAGCATCACCAAAGAGCAATGACTGCGATAAATCAAGAGAGTAATCGGCTGCCGCCTGCAACAAAAGCCCAGGAGCGGGCTTGCGACACGAACAAACGCGCCGATAATCACCTAATCCACTATCAGGATGATGTGGGCAATAATAAAAATCTTGAATAAAAATACCTTTTTGCCGTAACAACATAGTTAAAAATTGATGCGTTTTTTGCACAAAAGCTTCATCAAAAAAACCACGAGCCACCCCCGATTGATTGGTAACAACAAATAATGAGTACCCCATCGTCTGGCACAATTGAGCAATATCAATCATCGGCTGAATAAAGCTTATTTGATCCAATGCCCGCAAGTACCCGACATCCTCGATCAATGTCCCATCGCGATCAAAAAAAGCGGCTTTTTTAAGCTCTTTCATCCCGTTCCTTTTTTTTAGTCGAAGAACAATATTCAGGCTGCTGAACACAAAGCTCATCATACGCCTGTAAAAACCGCTTAACCAGTTCAACAGCGGGGCGTGAAGATCCAACGTGCTCAACCATAGCAACAAACGCATATTCCGGACCACCTTTTTTATGGTTAAAAAAACCGGTAATCCACGCATGCTCAAGTTGATCTTTTGATATTTTTGCTTTTTCTAAACTACATGTTTGTGCTGTTCCCGTTTTTGCATATGCCTGCACCTGCGTAACATCAGCCAATAACCGGGCCGTTCCGCTGGTGGCAACTTCTTTCATTGCATCTTTTAAAAAGTGCAACGTAGAGGAGCTAAATGCCACAGGCTCCGCCACAATAGGCTCTGACTCCAATAAGCGGGGGCGGACTAAATTCCCCGAGCAAATTGACGCAACCATGCGTACCACCTGTAATGGTGTAACGGTTAAAAAGCCCTGCCCAATAGCAATCGACAACATCTCTCCCTTCCAAATGCGCTCCCCATAGGTCGACAACTTCCATGCCATGGTGGGAACAAGCCCTACCTGTTCAGGCAATAAAAAATTGGTTTTATCACCAAATCCAAAACGTTTTGCATACACCGCAAGGCGATCAACATGGATACGCTTTGCCAGTTCATACATATACGCATTGCATGACTTAACCAAGGCATTTTTTAACGAAATTTCACCATGACCAATACGCCGCATACACGCATACTTTCTCCCCCCAAACTCAACATACCCATGACAAAAATAAGTTGACGTAGGCTCAACAATTTTTTCTTCAAGCGCCGCCGCAACCGTTACCAACTTAAACGTTGATGCCGGAGGATATAACGAACATGTAGCTCGATTTAATAAAGGGTTATTGATGGTCATTTTTTCATGCCATGCTTGTTCAGTAATCGGCTGCAAAAAAGCATTCGGATCAAAATTAGGATATGAAAGCAACACCCGCACGGCACCCGTTTTGGCATCCATAACGATAAAAGCTCCCGTTTGGTCTTTTTCAAAAATACGTTCTGCAATCGTTTGCATCTGAAAATCGAGTGTTAACACAACATCTTGTCCTGCAACCGCCTCATGATATTCTTGCTGCGATAAACACTTGCCGGTCGAATTAATAACTTGCTTTACGTACCCCAGCTGCCCCTGCAAGGCTCCTTGCAGTACACGCTCAACTCCTGATCGTCCAATTTTTTCAGAACGGCTTAAATAACCAAGAACATGGCTTGCAAAAGATGCATGTGGATACACACGATCAAATCGATTTGAAATAATTAAAGAAGAACATTGTCCAAAATGCTCACTAATCTTACAAAGCACTTCAAAGGGAATGTCGGCCTGCAGCAAAATGCGCCGCGCATAACGACCCGCCAACGCAATTGCCTGCTTTTTTTCATCCGTCAGCAACGACGACAAATAGGTTTCGTGCAACTCATAAATAACTTTCCAGTCATCGGCAGACATCCCACGCCCGCCCGTCCCCTGCCAATATAAATCATACACCGGCCGATTTGATGCCAACAACACATTATGGCAATCATACAAATTGCACTTTTCGAAGAAAATGTGATGATTATATTGTGATTGAACATAATGGAAATGCGTACTGCTGTGATTTTTTTGTCGATGAAGATACAAGGCTTGGCAATATAGTACAAACACCGGTATATGAATTGTTTAACAATCCGATTAAGCAGAATTTCGCTAAACGAAAAAAACAATTATGCAATAAATGTTTTGTTTGTCATTATTCCGAACTATGTATGGGCGGATGTCTTAAAGACAGAATAGTTTTGGACAGGAATTTTGCAAATCAAAATTATCTCTGCGATGGTTATAAAATGATTTTCGAAAAAATCGCACCCCAGCTTGCTTCCATTGCTGCAGATTTTCTGCAAAAATAACATTAATCGCATTTTAAAACCTAATCACAAATACGCAAAGCACAGGGTTGACCGGGGGTTTTTATCCAAATGTTCGTATTTTTTACGATTCCATCATCAAATTCATAGATTTCAATTCCGCCCCGCTCAAAACAAGCGAACACTACATATTTTATTTCAGGCGAAAAGATCGCTGCCTGCACAATTTTCTCGACATTCATTTCCTGCACCTGCGTGAAACTGCTGCCTTCTTTTTTAAACAGCAGGACTTTACTGTGGTTCTGATGATTCGGATCGTCGGGGCTGATATTGGAATTATTCAGACAGCATACCGTCATCCATCGGCCGTCAGGACTGATATCAATGCCTTCGGGTATAACACCGACATCGATTTTACTGCTTACAGAAACGAGGTTTTCATTAATATCTAAAATGGATAAATTATTGCTCATCGTGTTGGCAACGACTGCTGATTTGCCGGACGGCAGAAACTCAATACAGTAAGGACCTTTGCCGACTGCAATTCGCTGCGTCACTTTTTGAGCTATTCCATCGTTTAGAGGAATTTTTACAACTGCCTGAGCGTTGTTGAGTGTTGCCAGTGCAAAACTCGAATCAGGGGAAATCGCAATATGAGCGATACCTTCATCGGGATTAGAGATTTGCACCGTCTTTGCGAAAGTTACAATGTTTTCTGTAATCTTCAGTGAAGTCAGCGTGCCATCTGCACGATTGCAAACCAGAGCAAACTTTCCGCAGGGGCTGACTGTTACTCCTGTCGGCTGACTGCCCGCTGTTATGCGATTGATAACTTTTTTGGTTTCAATATCTATGACTGTAATTTGATTATCAGGGATTTGCTTTGATCGGTCATTGGGATCGACTTTCATCGCAGATGTAACAAGGGCGATTTTTTCATCGGGTGTTATCGCAACCGAAACCGGCGGCCCTATTACACTGCAATCGACGGCAGGAATATCAGTTTTCAGAGGAGGAAATTTTGAAAAATCCAAAATAGAAACCGAGCCTGGGCCGGGATTATCCAAAACCCTGTTAGCACCGTCTGTCAGCATAAACTTCTGATCGTTTGCTGAAATAAGATATCTGCCCGCAGTTCTATTTGCAGAAA
>LBTY01000003.1 GCA_000992305.1 candidate division TM6 bacterium GW2011_GWF2_38_10 | reverse complement strand
TGTTTATTCTTTTATTTACCTATTATCGACGATATCATAGGATACAAAAAACGATTTTGCAGCTGTGGATTTTTTGTATGCATATGTTTATAGGTGCAACTATATGGATGTTGCGTGACTATATTGGTAAGTCCTATGCGTTTTGTGCGCTGAGTTTTTTATCGTTTGTTGGAGCGTGTTACTATTTGTGGGGTAAGGATGATTCGTTGTCTTCGCGTGTTTTTATGTTGATTGGGACGGTGTGTGCTTTATTGGTTTTTCCGCTGCTTGTCTATGCTTTGTTATGCGATAATGGAGCACTGATTTCTTTTTTGGGGTCACGGGTTTAATCTAATCCATCTGATACGATTTGCTAAACAAATCGTATCAGATGGTTACTTTGAGTGGATATTTTGGTTACTTGTTAAATTGACTTTTTGGTGTGTCAACGCTTCTCATTTTGTCTTTATGTTTGCCTTTTTCTTTTTTAAATAAGGTATTCATTTTATCAATGGCAGCGTCAATAACCATGTACATGTCGGTTCCTTCATCATGCGCATGAAGATCAAATTGAGGAGTTTTAAGATGGAGTTCTACAGCATGATGAGGATGTTGTCGATTGGCCTTAAGCCAGAATTCAGCATATAATGGAGTTTGATTTCCCTCTTCCTTAAGAAGTTGGAGGAATCTATTGAGTTTTTGCAATGCATGTTCTTCGAGCGTCGGTGAATGAGGCATGTTGTGAAACGTGATTTTTGACTTGATCATAGCTTCTCCTTCATTGTGTCACCAAGAGTGACGGTTAAGAGTTTAGTTTTGTGACCTTTTTTTACAAAAATCGTTGCGCCATTTCTTCATAAAATTGGTTACCAAGATAGGTGTTTTTTGTTACGGTATTTTCAAGTACGTCTTTAATATTTCCAGAGCATGCAACGTGTCCATTAAGTATAACATAAACATGTTGGGCCATGGAAAGAAGTTGGTCTACATGGTGGTCTGAAATGACGATTGATATGCCGGTTGTAAGAATTTCGGCAAAAATTTTTTTAAGTTCATAAATTGATTTTGGATCAACACCTGCAAATGGTTCGTCAAGGATTATGCCTTTGGGTTGCATAAGGAGTGCACGAACAACCTCTAATTTTCTTTTTTGTCCTCCGGAAAGGCTATGAGCAGCCTGGGTAAGAGCATGGGTGAGTGTTGTTTGTTCAAGCCACTTATGCATTGCCGTTTTGAAAGTACTCCATGGTTGATTGTGCCAATAGGGATGATAATCAAAAACAAGTTTAAGATTTTCCAAAACATTCATGTGTTGAAATAAGGAGGTTTGTTGCGGCATATACACTAATCCCATTGCAACTCGTTCATGAATTGATTTGTGATTAATGAGTTGATTGTCAAGGTAAAAGAGATTTTTTTCTGATGAGAGGCATGGTGAGGGATTGCGATGCACTCCGATGATTGATTTTAAAAGCGTTGTTTTGCCCGCACCATTTGGTCCAAGCAAAACAACCGTTTTTCCATAGGGGACGTCAATGCTCATGTCATTGAGAATTTGTTTTTTCCCAAGGGTAAGTGTTACATTTTTTACTGACAAAAATGACATTTAATCACGCTTTAAGTTAAATTGTACAGGACAACCTTTTAAATCAAATGTTTTTCTAAGTATGTTTTCGATACAGTTTTGCTCTGCTGGGCCAAAAAATTGAGGCTTATTAACTTTGATCATAAATGTCGGAATTGGTGCTTTGATTTGGCGAATGCTGGTAACCGTTAATGCAACGCCATTGTGCATAAGCACTTTGCGTGTTAATTGATCTTGGACAATAGCTTTTAATTTTTCAGGATCGAATGTTTGGGCGCTGCGGGTCCATATTTTTTGTATTTCATGAAATATGCGTCCAATATTTTTTTGTGTGAGGCACGAGGTATTAATGATCGATACTTTGGAGAGAATAAATGCGTATTCTTCTAAGCTTTTTTCAAGAAGTTGTTTGTGATAGTCAGTTTGTAAATCAATTTTATTCATGACAACAAGCATATGCTTCTTGTGTTCGAAGACATAAAAAAGTAATTTAAGTTCTTGATCGGAGATAGCCCCTTGGCTAGCATCAATCATGATGATGATGGTGTCAGCTTCTTTAACAGCATGAAATGAGCTTTGCACCATGAGTGTTTCAAGATCATCGTTGATTCGTGCTGATTTGCGAACACCGGCGGTATCGGTAAGCTTAATAAGATCGCTGCAATAAAAAAGATTTTGAGAAACAGCTTCTCGTGTTGTTCCGGCAATGTTCGAAACAATTGATCGTTCATGATCAACAAGAAGATTCATCAGCGATGATTTACCAACATTGGGTTTACCAATAATGGTTATACGATGTGCTGGGTCATTGATGATTGGGCCATTGTTTATATTGAGCGATTCAACAATATAGTCCAGCAATTGAGCAATGCCTGTGCCATGTAAGCTTGATATGGTGAGGATGTCTTTAATGCCAAGCGTATAAAAATCCCCCATCGTTTCGGCTAAAGCATTTTGACAGTCTGCTTTGTTGATGATTAAGACTAAGGGTTTTTGTGTTTTGTGAAAAAGTTTGCACAGGGCTCTATCTTCATCGGTGAGTCCATTTTTTCCATCGACAACAAAAACAAGAAGAGCGGCCTGATCTAAAAGGGCATGTACTTGCGCTTGGGATTTTTGCCAGAGTTCATCTTTTATTTTTTTTGGGGTTATCCCGCCTGTATCAATAAGGTTAAAGGTTGTATCTTTCCACGTCATTGTTTCTTCAATGTAATCACGTGTAACGCCTTCTTGGTCAAAAACGATACTTCGCTTGTCGCTTACAAGGCGGTTAAAAAGTGTCGATTTGCCAACGTTTGTTCTACCAACAAGAAGGACTTTAGGGAGCTTTTTGTGTTTTGACATGTCTATAGTACCGTTTTTTGGATGTTTAGAAATTGCTTACGTAATAATTTATTGAGTAACCTTTTTTATTTTACCGGGAAAATGGCTTATAAGCAAGTTTGCAATAGGCCATTTCTCTTTGTCTTGTACATCTATGTTTTCAAGATTGAGCGCGTTGGGTGATGGTTGTTTTGGTGCTGCTTGATAATTTTTTTTGCCCTGCCATGGTTTTATTGGCTGTTGGGATTGAACCGGTGGTTGCCTGGGGGGCTGCGGTGCCGCAGCGGCAGATTCAGCTACCTGAGGGGGGCGAGGGCGTGGGGAGGGTTCCTGTTCAGTTGGGGCGGCAAATGAAATGGATTGATTCTCTGGGAAGGCCTTGTTAATAAGCGGCTGCCAAATTTGTTTGCATTCATTGAGTTTGTCGGTAAAAAATTTACTTTTTGCTGAAAGTTTTATAACAAGTGGGGTTTGTGGAGCGAAGGGTTCAACAAGGGTGGCTTGTTTAAAAATCGATTCCAAAAGAGCATCTCCGGCTTGATTAAGAGCTTCTAGAAAAGATGTCCAGGCTGGTAACAGTGTAGATGGTTGTTTGGCTTCGGCGAGTGGCTTGGATGTTTGTTCTATAGAGGGTGTTTGAGCTTGTTGAATTTTTGTGGCTTGGGGCAAGGGTGCAGCATTTGTTTTTTGCAAAAAAGGCGCTGTTGCTGGGGACTTGGTAGTAAGTGGTGTAATGCCCGAAGCAAGTTGAACCAAGAGCATTTCAAGAAAAATATTCTTCTTGGATGTTTGATGAAAGAGTTCTTCGTGATGCCATAAGGTTGTGCTGATGGTATATAATTTTTCTAATGAGCATTTTGCGTCAAGGGCGGCAAGGATACTACTTGTTTGTGCCCAGGATGGCAGTGTAGTAGTTGCTTTGTATTTTATGCATATGAGTGTACGGCACAATTCAATAAGCATGTCCCAGATAATTGTTGAATTGATTAATTCAAAGGATGGGCTTTGGAGTGTTGCAATGATGTTGTGTGGTTGTGCGTCAATGATATATTCCAATAGAGCGCATAGGTCGGCATTACTTATTTTACCAAGAATGTGTAGAAGCGTTTCTTCGGTTATGTGGGTGTTGGAAAAACGTACGCGTTCGAGCAAGTTGATAGCATCACGCGCGGAGCCGTCGGTTTCGTGAATAAGAAGGTCAAGCGCTTGATCGTCAATGGTAATTGATTCTTGATCGCACATAGCACGCAGGTGGGTTTTTAATGGGGTGTTGGCAATGGGGGTAAAAATTACTTGAAAACAGCGTGATAAAACAGTTTCTGGTATTTTGTGCGTTTCTGTTGTGGCGAGAATAAAGAGTACCGATTTTGGTGGCTCTTCGAGCAGTTTTAAAAAAGCATTAAATGCGGCTTTACTGAGCATATGAGCTTCATCGATGAGGTAAATTTTTTTGGCTCCTAAAAGTGGCATATACGAAGAGGATTCTATGATCTGGCGGACGTTATCAACGCCGGTATGTGACGCTGCGTCGATTTCGATAAAATCTGGGTGATTGCCGTTAAGCATTGCTATGCATGATTCGCATTCGAGGCATGGAATTGTTAAGCGAGGGTTTTGTCGAAATTCTTCGGTTTTTTGGCAGTTAAGAGCGGCAGCAAAAACGCGTGCTGTGGAGGTTTTACCGCAGCCGCGCTGTCCTGCAAAAAGATAAACAGGGAAAAATTTTTGCAAATAAAGACCATTCTTGAGCATGCGTACAGGAATGTCTTGTCCTACAATGGTATCAAATGTTTTAGGGCGCCATTTGCGCGCAAGATTCAATTCAGCGGGGCTTTGCATAGTTATGATAATGAGTTAAGGATTGAAGAAAGATGTTTTTGTATTTGTTGTGGGGTTTTTTTGTAAACGCTGGTTATTTCGTGTATAACAATTGACGGAACGGCAATAAAGCGAAAAATTTCTCGTAAGTGTCGTTTGATTGCGTTGCCAAGGATTATTGTTTTATGGATCCACGGCATAGCCATGGTGGTTACAAGGACAACTTTTTTTATAGAATGGTTTGGCGTTGCATAACGCTGCCCTTTGTATTTCCATGCAAAATTAGTGATCAGGTCAAGCCATGTTTTGAGGATACCTGGGACTGAGTACCAATAGATTGGTGCAATGATGACGAGCATATCTGCCGCCATTACACGTTGTTTATGGCTTTGAAAAAACGGATAATCTTCAAGCGTGGACTGCGTTATTGAATTCTCAGGTTTTGGTTGAACATAAAATGGTATTTCGTGGCAATGTGTATAAAGATCAAGAACATCAACGGTGTGTCCTTGGCTTGTAAGATGACTGGTTATGGTTTCAAGCATATAACGATTAAGTGATTTTTTTTTATCGTTTGCCAATACGGCGAGAATGTGCATAGGTATCCCCCCTAAAAAATCAAGACAAAGTAAAAAGGGGTAAGATACAGAGCCCCAAATACCCCTGCTGCTTCCTTCCGGACCTGACAGATTGTGTATTGTTGCAACTTATCCTACCCCAATTTTTTAGACCACACCTAAAACATGGTGGAGAGGGAGGGATTCGAACCCTCGATACCCCTTTCGAAGTATACATGATTTCCAATCATGCGCTTTCGTCCACTCAGCCACCTCTCCATAGATTATGGCGTAGTTCTTAGTAACACTATAAAATGTCAATTACTTAGCAGCAGCTTCTTCTGATGTTGGTTCTTGTTTAGGCTCAGCTGAAACTTCTTTTTTCACTACAGGTTTTTGCTGCTCCTTGGTCATTTCTTTGACTTTTTGTTTTTTAGCTTCAAGTTGTTCTGCTCTTTCACGTTCGCGTTTTTCAGTATACAATTTTTTACCTTCGTGAGCGCTTGTTGCAAGATGATCAAGGATGAAGGTAATCGAACGAGGAGAGTCGTCATTGCCAGGAATAATCATACTTACACCTTCTGGATCGGTGTTAGTGTCAATAAGCGCAATAACTGGGATGTTGAGATTTGAAGCTTCTTTTACCGCAGCATGCTCTTTTTTGGCGTCAACAACAATAAGTGCTGCAGGTGGATATTCAAGATCCAAAATACCACCAACGTTCTTTTCAAGTCGAGCAATTTCTTTGTTCAACATTACAATTTCTTTTTTCTTGTAATGGTTGCCACCTTTTTTAACAACATCACGAAGATGCAATAAACGGGTGATTGCTTTTTTAACTTGGTCAAAGTTTGACAATGTTCCGCCAACCCAGCGGTTGATAACATAGGGCATTTCAAGGCTGGTTGCAATGCGTTGCATTGTTGCTTGTGCTGGTTTTTTTGTACCTATCCATAACAATGTTCCACCTTCAGCGGTCACTGCTTTGATATAGCTTGCAGCTTTTTCAAGCAAGAATGCTGTTTTAGAAACATCGATAAGGTGGACTTTGTTTTTGGCACCCCAAATAAATGGACGCATTTTTGGGCACCAGCGGGCTGTTCTATGACCAAAATGAACACCGGCTTTAAGCATTTCACGAAGATCGAGCATGGTATAATTCCTTTGTAGGGTTATAACTATTGCTTCTTGGGTACATGCGTTTTTTCGCTTTGCATGTTAACCACCCATAGCAAAGAAGCAAGGTTTTACTATAATTTCAAATGACAACGCTAAGTATGCCAAATGAGGAATAAAAATCAAGTAGAAATGTTATTTGTTGGTGCGTCCTCATGTGGTTGGTTATTTCCGATAAGCCCATCAGTGTCAATTGTTTTTTGGTATGTTTTACCAACAAATAGTGATACAAGGAGCCAAACGGAAGATATTGCAAATACAAAAACTGCTTGGAAGCTCAGCAGGGCAGATGCTTTTTGTATAATCGACAAAAGGTTGATAATCGATCCTGACGATTTAGAAAAGGTTCTGCCAAATGAATCAATCCATGCTTTAGATTTAAATTGTATGTCTTTAACGGTTGGAATGTAGAGTACCTCTCGAACAGGAGAGTTAAACCCGTATTGAAGACCACGTAACGCCACCATGACGATAAAAACAGTTGTAAGCGATGGGTTGTGCAAGAGCCAGAGCGCTAAGCCGAGGGTTACGACAGGCATGATGAGTAAGCATTTTGATGCCCCAATTTTTTTCAACAGTGTTGTTGTTCCAAAAAGAGCAAAAATAAAGCTTAATATTTGAAATGATTGTGTATAAAACAACATGAATTTACTCATGGCATGAATATTGTTGTTAGTTTCAATTGACATGAGTACCTGCATTTGATAATCAAAAATAATATTGGTTATTTCATAGCAGGCAACAAGCCCAAAAATGCCAAAAACATATGGCTCGGTGAGAATGAGTTTTAATCCTTCAAGAACATTGGGTTTTTTCTTGGCTGGTTTTTTGAAGGTATGTGCATCTGAGTAGCCATATAATTGATCATGCGGAATGGTTTTAATAATACGCCAAATAGCTACCGCTGCTCCAAGAAGAAAAATTGAAGCCATTATGGTAAGAAGCGGAATAGAAGCTTCTTCTTTAACGCGACTTGAACTTAAAATTAACAACCCGATACTCGTGGTTAAGATACCACCTATGCGTGAGACTGCGTAAATAATACCATATGATTTATTGGCAAAGTCTGGGGTGCTTATTGAGTTGATAAAACTCCAAAATGAGCTCACAACAAATGCTTGATAAAAATCCATAAAAAACTCAAAGGCCCAGCCGGTTATTCTATAGATGCTTGGTGTTGTGTTTTGAACACCATAAACAGGATGTTTGAAAATAAAGGCAAAGGTAAATCCAATAATGGCGTAAAGGGCTAGAAAAAAATAAACAACTTGATAGCGGCGTAATGAGTCGATGATTTTTGAGTACAAAAGCATTGCCGGAAACATGAGAATGATACTCATGATTTTAGCAATTGGTTGATATTCTTTGCCAACAAATCCAAGAAAGACTGACGTTTTTAATGAACGTAAAATCGAATATGACCCAATAATAAATAAAAAGGCAATAGAAAGGCAAATGAGTTTTGTTTTTTCATGTTTATCAATTTGGAGATAGGAAGTAATTTTGTCGCTCCATTTTGATGTTGATTTAAAAAACATTGTTTGTCCTTTTTGGTGGTTTATAAGGTACGTTATACCGTTATATTGTTTGGCTGAGATATAGTTTTTGCGTCTTGTGTCTTTTCTTCGCCAATGATTTTTTTGCTAGAAATAGCATCTTGAAGTGTTTTGCCCAAGAAATAAACAACAATAATCCAGATCGTCGAAAAACTTAAACATATTGATAAACTTGAGGCAAGCGCGGCCGATGGGGCTGCTCCTTTAAATGAGATGTTGATAATTGATCCCATTCCTTTTGCGATGCGTGACCCAAAGGCATCGATCCATGTTTTTGCTTTAAATTTAATATCCTTAGTTGTCGGGATATATAAAATTTCTCTAACCGGATGGTTAAGCGCATAGTTGCAAGCTCGTAAAAAGACAAGAACCCAAAATAATACGCCGGCGGTAGGAAAAAAGAATCCTATAAGCAACATTGCAACGCTAAAGATAGGGAAGGTGAGAAGGGATATGCGTACGCCTAAAATACGTAACAATGGCGTAGTGCCAAAAATGGAAACCATGAGCCCAACGGTATTATACAAAAATGTATAAGCGGCCCAGTAAGCGGTCATGCTTCCAACGTTGGTTGAGGCGTGATCCGCGGCAATATTGACCCAGTAATCAAAAATAACAATCATAATTTCATAAAAAAGTGTGAGTGAAAAAATGCCCATAACAAAGGGTTTTTTTATGATCAATAACAACCCATCGATAGGGCTTTTGAGATAATCAATAATTGAACGATTTTCTTGCTTTTTGCCACGCTCGTGTTGGTAAACCATTTCGTAGCCGTGCATAAAGTCTGGCGATACGCGTCGAACAAGGCGGTAAATCATGTAGGCTGCAGCAAACAAAAAGAGGCTGCCAAGGATAAATGCACGGGTAAGGACCATGGTTTGATTATTGGTTGGTAAAAAGCGCAAAAGAAGGTAGAGACTTCCTGCCGAGAGCATGCCGCCAATTTTAGAGCCCGCAACGATAAAGCCATAGTAGTTTTGGGCGTCTTTATGGTTGTTGATCGAGTCGGCAAAGGCCCAGAATGTTGTTGAGAAAAAGGCATTAAAGCTTTCCATAAAGAAATAAAAAGCCCAACCAATCCAGCGATCAGGACTTGTTTGGGTGTTTGCAATGCCGTAAACGGGGTGCGAGAGAAAATAATAAAAAAACAAGCCACCTATGCCATAGATGATGGTAAAACAATACAAAAGATGGTGGCGGCGGAGCCAGTCAACAAGGATTGAATAAGCAAGAACAAGCGGAATAACAAAAAGAAGCGAATACAGTTTTACATCAGGTATAAAGTGCACGCCGACAGTTTTTGAAAAAACAGAATTCTGCATTGGGCGCCATATAACCAGACACATTGACATTAAAAGAAATGTGGCTGCAAGATAAAAGATTTTGAGCTTAATTTCTTTTTTATCTTCGCCAAAACGATCAGTCCAAGGCTTGAGCTTTTCTAGCATAAACTCCCCGTTATATTTTTATTCTTTCAAAGAGACTATTAATGTTATTATTTTGTTCTATGTGTCGCATTTGTCGAGTTTTTACTTTTAAAGTCGACGTTCTAAAGTATAGGACGATATGCCGAAACGTCAATTAATAACATAAAGTTTTTTTAAATCCGTTGAGCTGTTTTGGATTATTTTTACAGTTTGGCAATTTAAAAAAATGGGTTTGTTGTTTACATTGAGGGATTGTTTCTGTAGAATAACCAGTATTCGTATTGAGTAATGGTTTATTAAAAAATAATGTAAAAAAATAAAATGATTGAAAGACCTATGGAAGAAAACATAATTGTAGGAGCTCCGCGTTACTGTCCGGTGCTTCCCTTAAAAAATCTTGTTGCACTTCCCAAGAGTATCGTTCCTGTTGTTGTGGGAAGAGAAGTTTCGATTGCGGCGGTTGAATACGCCATGGCGCACAATAAAAAAGAAATTTTTATTACGGCTCAGCAGTCGCCTGATATTGATATCCCTACGGGGGACGATTTGTACGTGCATGGAACGCGCGGCGTTATTTTGCAGGTGGTAAAGTTGCAAAATGGAACACTTAAAATTCTGGTGGAAGGTGTTACGCGAGCTCGTATTGCATCGATTGAGCAGGAAGCTCCTTTTATTGGGGTTATGCTTGAAGAGTTGTCATCTCAAGAAATAAAGCATGCACCGACGCTAAAATCATTGTGGAAAGAATTGTTAGGGTTGTTTAAAGAGTACATTGGGTTAAATGAAAAGCTATCAAGCGACCTTTTGGGATTATTTCGTGGCCCTGAAGATTTAGATTTTTTGTGTGACACAATTGCGGTTCATGTTTCCTTTACGTTTACCGAAAAACAAGCGCTTATTGAGCTTGTTGACTTAAAAGAGCGTGCGCTTTTGGTGACAGAATTTTTAAAACGTGAAGTTGATAATTTGCGTACCGATAAAACAATTCGCAAGCGTGTACAAAGCCAGGTCGAAAAACATCAGCGAGATTATTATTTAACTGAGCAGTTACGTGCTATCCAGCGTGAGTTGGGGCGCGATGATGCGGCTCAAGAAATTGAAGAAATTAGAAAAAAAGCAAAAAAAATAAAAATGTCTGCAGAAGCGCTTGAAAAAGTAGAGTCGGAATTGCGTCGACTTGAACAAATGCCGCCTATGTCTCCTGAGGCTGCGGTTGCGCGAAATTATGTTGATTGGTTAATTACTATTCCGTGGCATGAAAAAAGCAAAGACACCGTGAGCTTGCAAAAAGCTGAGCAGTTGCTTGATGATTCTCATGCTGGTATGAAAAAGCCTAAAGAGCGTGTTGTTGAGTTTTTGGCTGCGCGCAAATATGCAAAAGAAAATTTAAAGCATGCGCCGATTATTTGTTTGGTCGGGCCTCCTGGTGTTGGAAAAACATCATTTGCTCAATCAATAGCTGAGGCACTTGGGCGTCCTATGGTACGTATTTCATTGGGTGGGGTACGCGATGAAGCCGAAATTCGTGGGCATCGTCGTACCTATATTGGTGCAATGCCAGGTAAAATTATTCAGTCAATGAAGCGTATTAAAGTTATGAATCCCGTCATTGTGCTTGATGAGATAGATAAAATGTCGATGGATTTTAGGGGTGATCCTTCTTCCGCATTGCTTGAAGTACTTGATCCGGAACAAAACAAAAATTTTGTTGATCACTTTCTTGAAGTTGAGTATGACTTATCGAATGTGATGTTTATTGCAACGGCAAACGTTGGTGAAAACATTCCCTATCCATTACTTGATCGTATGGAAGTGATTTACTTGAATGGATATACGGAAGCCGAAAAACTTGAGATTGCAAAGAAGTTTTTGATTCCAAAGCATTTGCAAGAACATGCGCTTTCATCAGAAAAAGTGGTGCTTTCCGATCTTGTGCTTAAAAGCATGATTGAGGACTTTACCAAAGAGGCTGGGGTGCGCCAGCTTGAGCGTTATATTGCCAAAATAATGCGCAAATGCATTCAAGTTTTGCTCGCCAACAAAAAGGTCAAAAGCGTTGAAGTAACGCACGATATGCTTGAGAAATGGTTTGGAGTACCTCCGTTTCGTCGAGAAGATAGAAAACGTGTTGATGCCACAGGGTTGGCAACAGGCCTTGCTTGGACTGAAGTTGGTGGAGATGTACTTGAAATCGAAGTGACGGTTTTAAAAGGTAAGGGTGGCTTAACCCTAACGGGCCAACTTGGCGAAGTTATGCAAGAATCGGCTCAGGCAGCGATGAGTTATTTGCGGTCTCGTGCAAAAGATCTTGGACTTAAGGAAAATTTTTATGCAGATTTGGATGTTCACGTGCACATTCCAGAAGGTGCAATCCCTAAAGATGGCCCATCTGCGGGTATAACTATTGCAACTGCTGTGATGTCTGCATTAACGCAGATTCCTGTAAAATGTACCGTTGCCATGACGGGTGAGATTACGTTGCGTGGGCGTGTATTGCCTGTGGGTGGATTGAAGGAAAAATTGTTAGCAGCCACACGTTTTGGTATTAAACAAGTGATTGTGTCAAAGCAAAATGCAAAGGATATTAAGGAATTTGTGCATGAACTTGATCCATCACTTACTATTGCATATGTTGAAACCATGGACGAAGTTGCAGCATTGGCTTTGGAAAAAAATCCATTTATCGCACACGATAAAAAAGTGATCAAGCCATCAAACGCTGATAAGCTTAAAAAGCCAGCGCGTGGTAAAAAAATAAAAGGTAAAAAATAATCTATACAGGCGGGAGTTGTTATTCCCGCCATTCTACTTTATGTATGTGATCTACTTGTGTTATGTGCCTTCGCTTATCAGCTATTTTTTTATAGTGCGAAACTTATACAGAATTACTGCAATCGCGCACAAATAAAATGTAATCGTATAAAAAAATAATAAAAAACGTTATTTTATTTGTCTCTTATTCATTCTTTTATTATAATTAAAAGTTCTCTTGATTTTGAATAGTGTCATTTTTAATCTTGTAACAAGAAGGATTTTATGAATTTTATGAAAAAGCGTTATCTGCTTGCTCTCATGGTGGGGGTTATGGGTGCCGGGGTTGTTTTTTATTTGAAAAAGAAAAAAGCGGCGCCACTTACCGATCCTATTCGTTATGAAAAACCGGTTACCCAAGGTATAACGCAATTTGTTAATGCTTCAGGGAATCTTAAGGCCGTTGTGCAAATTACGGTGGGAAGCTTGGTCGCGGGGCGTATTGTAAAAATACATGCACTTGATAATGATGTGGTAAAAAAAGATCAGCTTCTTATTCAGCTAGATGACGGGGTGGGCGATTGTCAGGTACGACGTACAAAGGCTGAGTTGCTTGAAGCACGGGCAAATTTAACGTTTCAGGAGAAGTTTTATAAACGCCAAAAGGCATTGTTTGATGCTGGGCAACTTGCGGAAAATACGTTTGATAGCGTAGTGCAAGGATATGAAGTTGCAAAAGCTTCAGTACAAAGACTTGATGCTAACCTTGATTTGTACCAAAAACAATATAATAACCTTTTCGTACGGGCACCGGAAGATAGCATTGTTATTTCTAAAATGGTTGACTTGGGACAAATGGTTACCGCGCAATTTCAGGCGACTGCTTTGTACACGCTTGCAAAAGATTTACGTGAGATGGAAGCACACATTAATGTTGATGAAGCTGATATTGGGCTTGTTGAGCCAGGGCAGTCGGTGACGTGTGCAGTTGATGCTTTCCCTCGTATCAAATTTAAGGCGAAAGTGGCATATGTAAAATATCTTGCAAACATTGTTGATAACGTTGTAACGTATAACACTGTGCTCAATATTCGTAATGAAGACCTTAAGTTACGTCCAGGAATGACCATTAACGCCGACATTAAGGTTGCGCGTGCAAAAAATGCTTTGGCGGTTCCTGTAAAAGCAATGCGAGTAAGCTATGCGCAGTTGTGTTCAGCTGGAGCCGTTGCTGGGTATACTGTTGTTGCGCCTGATGATGTTGTGTGCAAGGAAAAAGTTGATAAACATGCACCAAAGCCATCTCGGTCTGCAACACCAAAGCACCAAAAAGAATCAAAAGAATTTTTGTGGGTACTCGATGCAAATAAGACGATTCGTCGTGTAGAAGTTGTTTTGGGTGCCAATGATGGACGCACGGTTGAAGTGAAAAAGGGATTATCCCAAGATCAACTTGTGGTTACAGAAGTTGATGATGTGAATCGTGAGAATTTGATTTTAAAAGGGATGTTTGGTAAACCCGGTGGATTAGGTAAATAATTATGCTTATCGAAATTAAAGATTTAAAAAAGCATATCGTATGGGTGATACCGTTGTGCAGGCGCTCAAGGGTATTAATCTTTCGGTTGATGCTGGTGAATTTATAGCAATTACAGGGTTTTCAGGGTCGGGAAAATCGACCCTGATGCATGTTATTGGTTGCCTGGATAATCAGTTTGAAGGGTCTTATAGTATTGACAGTGTTGACGTCGGGCAAGCGCAGCGTGATGAATTGGCGGTTATTCGTAACCAAAAAATAGGGTTTGTTTTTCAGAAGTTCCATTTGTTGGCAGATTTGACGGCACTTGATAATGTTGCCTTACCTCGGTTGTATGCTGGAGTAACCGAAGAACAAGCTCGGCAAGAGGCGGCAAAATTGCTTGAACTTGTTGATCTTGGGCATCGAATGGATCACTATCCGTATCAACTTTCTGGAGGGCAGCAGCAACGTGTTGCAATCGCGCGTTCATTGGTTAATAAGCCTTCTATTTTGTTGGCTGACGAACCAACGGGAAATCTTGATTCGGAGACCGGTGATACGATTTTAAAGATTTTTAGAGATTTAAATGAGCAGCATAAGGTAACCATTGTATTGGTTACGCATGAACCAAGTATTGCCGCAAAAGCAAAGCGTATTATTGAGTTGGTTGATGGAAATATTATTGCCGACAAGCAAACGGGCAACGAGGGGAGATTATGAATTTTTATCAAATAAGTATTTCTGCTTTTCGCTCGCTCAATAACCACAAGGTGCGATCATTATTGACAACATTGGGTATTATCATAGGGGTTGTATCGATTATTGCGGTTATGTCCATTGGCGAAGGGGCTAAGGCGCGCGTTAATGAGGCGATTGAGAAGTTGGGCAGTAATTTTATTATTGTTCTTGGAGCATCACCAAAGCATTTAAGCCAGCGCAGCGGGGTTGCATTAACCCTTAAACAGGGTGATTTGGATGCTATCCGTTATGAATGTGATGATGTTGAGTATATCTCGCCGGGTGTTATGTTACCAAGTAAAGTTGTTTCCGAGACGGGAAATTGGCAAACTACGGTTGGCGGGGTTAATCATCAATATGCTAAAATTAGAAACTGGAATATCAAGCGTGGAGAGTTTTTTTCTGAGCAAGATGTTTTAGCTGGGCGCCGCGTGATTGTTTTGGGTGTTGTGACAGCTAAAGAGCTTTTTGGAACAGAAGATCCAATTGGCAAAACCGTACGAATTAAGCGATTGCCATTTAAAGTCATTGGTGTGTTGGATGAACTGGGTAAAAGTCCAGATGGTCGTGATCAGGATGACATTGCATTTGCCCCTATCAAAACAATCCAACGCAAAATGATGGGAACGTTGAATTATACGGCCTTTTTGCTTTCGGTTAAAACCAAAGAGCGTATGACTGCGACGGCGAATCATATTCGTGCAATTTTACGTCAAAATCATAATTTAATAGAAGCTGATGAAGATGATTTTACTATATTTACGCAGGATGATATCTCTCAGGCATCGGATTCTGCTTCGCAAGTGTTAAATTTATTACTGTTAATTATTGCATCGATCTCGCTTATTGTCGGTGGTGTTGGGATTATGAATATCATGTTGGTTTCGGTAACCGAGCGAACCAAAGAAATAGGTATTCGCATGGCATTGGGGGCAACAACCAAAACTATTTTGTCACAATTTATCTTTGAAGCAGTTGCTATTTGTTTGGCTGGCGGGATTGTTGGTGCGCTGATAGGGATTGGTGTTTCGGAGGCTATAGGGTTTGCCCTTGGTTGGCCGATTTTTATATCAAAATCAGCGTTAGTAATTTCGTTAGTTTCTTCAGTGCTTATAGGACTCTTTTTTGGGTATTATCCTGCATACAAAGCTTCACAGTTAAATCCTGTTGAGGCTCTTTTGGATACGTAGGGTGTTTTTGTACTATCATATCTGTTGTGAAGGGCTTTCGGGCCCTTTACTTATAAAGGGGAGGAGCGATGGTTTTGTTGGGGTATTCTATTCTATTAGTTCTTGGTCTTTTTTTATTATGGTGGGCCGGGGATAAGGCGATTGCGTCATCACAGGCAATTGCTGTTGTTTATGGTGTGGATACTTTTTTGGTTGGTTTTGTTTTGCTTGCGGTTTCTACTGCGCTCCCTGAGTTTGCAATTGCTTTTAATGCTATTTTAAAAGATGTTCCGGCTCTTTCGGTGGGAGATATTATAGGGTCAAATTTTTATAATATAACGGCTGTTCTTGGTTTTCCCATAGCGCTTGTTGGGCCACTTTTGATTATGCCCCATGAAATTAAAAATGCGCTTATTATGGTTGTTATTAATTGTGTTCTTATGGGATTTCTTTTTACAATACGTGTTATTACGCCTTTAATGGGTGTTGGTTTAATTGTTGTGTATGTTGGCACTATTATTTTTGTGTGGCTTACTCAAAGGGCTTTACAGGTTGAAGGTGTTGTTAATGGCGAGGTTGAGGCTTTAACGCATCCAAAGGTTGGCGCTTTATGGTTATTTATACGGTTTTTTTTTAGTATAGCCGGAATACTGGTTGCGAGTCATATGTGTGTGAAGGCGGCGCTTGTTATTGTTGCTGCAACGCCCTTAACGGTAGGGGTCATGGGGTCTACGATTATAGCCTTGGGCACTTCATTGCCAGAATTAGCGCTGAGCATATTGTCGATCAAAAAGAAAGAGTATCAATTAGCATTGGGTAATGCTTTGGGAGCTGTTTTAAAGCAAGCAACGCTCGTATTGGGCTTTTTGGCGGTTTTTTCTCGTTCGGAGGTTTCGTTGTCTCGAGTTATTTGGATAGCTCCGTTTTTCTTTGCTGCAATGGCTATTATTACTGGTGGGATTGTCTTTCGTCATAAAATTGGGAGAGTCGAAGGGGTGGCGCTTATTCTCTTAGTGGCTATTTTTATGTTGTTTGGATATACGCGGCTCGGGTAAAGAGTATTTTTTGCATAGCAATTGACAGTTATGAATTAAATTGCTAATCTTAACCTGTAAATACAATTAGCCATTTAAAGAATTCTATGCCAATTGTGTAAAATGGAGGTTTTATGTTCAAAAAGGTACAGGCAGTACTTGCGTTGGTTGTTGTTTCATGTATGCCTATGCAGATATTTGCATCAAGAAATGTTAAGCGTTGCGCTAAGCAGGCGCGTATGCAACAACAAAAATGGCAGGAAAGAGTCTCAGAACGATCTCAGCTTATGCCAAAACCAAGTGATTTGTGTATCTATACACATTCTGAAAAAACAATTACATCTCCGTTAGGGCTTGCATTTATGACGACGTTGGCACTTTCGGCTCTTTCACACTGTGAATCTTGTAACAAAGAAAAGTCTGAAGCATTGAGTAATATGCATTGGGATAAAATTGTTGATGTGTTTTTGCCGGGTGGATTTGCGCAGGGTGCAGCTGCTGTTGGATATGCCATTAAAGATTGTAAAAAAGGACTAGAAACGGTAGCCTCTTGTTTTAATAAGTGTAACGACTGTGAAGATTTAGGTATAAACATTCTCAATGATTATACAATTGAAAATAGCAGTGAGTATGATAATCAACAAGAGTTTTACAGGTTCGTAGTACCAAATTATTCATCTTATTCATCGCACAAAAATCCATGTTTGAGTGCCGTACAAAAACAATGTCAGCCTGAATTGAAACAATTATATGAAACATGTGTTGATTCTAATGATAAATGCGTTTGGAGTATTAGGAGTATTATTGTTAATGCTGGTTTTGTATTAGCTGGATTAATTGTATTGCGTGGGGTAGCTGGATTATGCAAGGGAATAGTTGTATGTGTAGGTGAATCATGCGAAAAAATAGTTGATGTATACAAGAAAATAGCAGGGTGTCGCCAAAAGACTTCCAATCCCTCTAGAGTACAAACGCCGTTTAGCTCTGCTTATTCATCTGCTTATCAATCTAGGGAGACTACACCGGTTTGTAATCCTCAGAGATTCTATTTCAAAAAAAGTTAAATTTTGAATTTATTTTACCGATCAATGGTGCATGGGAAATGGAGGTTATATTTCCTAGCGCATCGAGGTTATACATTAAGATTATGGTTAGTAGCCCTGTTCATACAGGGCTACAACTCTTGCAGGGCTTGCAGATGCCTGATTAAGCGCGAGGGGTAATGCACTTATAAGGCATGAAGAAAGCGGCAATAACATATGCAAATTAGTAAGATTTTCTATAATCAAAATATTTTTGCGTAACACTTTTTTATGCAGATCAAAAGGATGCGTATCGATTGATGGTGCGTCAATGCCAATCATATTTATTTTTTTTGCAATAAGCAGATCAACGCAATCTTCGGTAAGTTGTGGGTGCTTGGCAAAATACTCTTGCGTTCCCCATAATGCTGCATGTCCGGTATAAAAAAGGACAATGTCGTCAGCTTTGAGTTGGACATTGCTTACAAAAGATTGGTCAATGAGTTTTGCGCCGCGGGCATCAATAACTATTCCTCTTTTTACAAAATATTCAGCAGGGAATTGGTCTATGCTTGGTGCTCCTTCAATAAAATGAGACGGGGCATCTATATGGGTGCCAATATGCGTTCCGAGTTGGATCGTATGATCAGCATAGCCTTGCGTATTGATTGTTGAATTTGTTGTTAATGAGTATGGGGCATCGTGACCGTAGGTTGGTGTTGTTGTGGTTAGTTGATGTGAAAGATCAATACACAATGGGCTTTGTATCATTATGGTCCTCTGGGCGGATTTGGGTTACTTTGTGTTATACTTATTTATTTCGTTCTGTTTTCCATTTAATTGCATCATGAAAAATTATTGTAGTATGATATCACAAGGGAATCTAAAAAGAAAGTGGGTTAAGGGGGAGGTGGCTATGAAGATACAAAAAGTAATTTTTTGTTGGTGTTGCCTATTTGGAGGCTTCGTCATATATGCTCAACAAGACGAGAGAAAGCCGCCTGTGAGCATTATTCATGAGGTAACAACGCTCGAGCGGTTATGGAGGTTGCTTCCAACATTATCAAAATCTGACTTAGTTCTTTTTGATATCGATAAAGTTTTGGTTGTTGGAAAGGATACGATGCATCGTGCAACTGCTGCGCAGCGCAAAAATGTTCGTAAGCCAATGAATATGTTAGATGGTCAAAAGCGAGCGCGTGTACGTACGGCTGCCGTGGTGCAGCGCAAAAGAATGCTCGTTGATAAAAAAACACCAGAGCTTATTAAGCGTATGCAAAAAAAAGGGGTTGTTGTTGGGGCGCTGACTCGTTGTTATGCAGGTCCTTTTGAGCTTATTCCTCGGTTAGAAGATTGTCGGATTAAAGAGCTTTTGGAATTAGGGATTGATTTTTCTCTTAGCTTTCCGACGTTAGAAGAACATGTTTTTGAGGAATTGCTTTATAATGGTCGACATCCTTTGTTTAAGAAAGGGATTTTGTTTGCATCGCATTGTGATAAAGGTGAGGTTTTGAGAGCTTTTTTACGGTATCGACAGTGGACGCCTGCGCGTATTATTTTTGTCGATAATAGTCAGGAAAATGTTATTGCAGTTTCTCAAGCTGCCCAGACGATAGGCGTGCCGTATATAGGTTTTTTATATAAGGCAGCCTATCATATTCCAGGAGAATTTAATGAGCAGCTTGCACAATTTCAAATTCGACATCTTATTGATCACGAAGTTGTTTTAGATGATGATGCTGCGCAAGAATTACTACAAAAAGAGCAGGGTAAAGCCGATTAAAAGGGCGCTTAGCATTATAACAAACATGTAAGCACTTGCATACTCAAATTTCGAAATGATGTATGCTGGTGCTTCTTTTTTTTCATCATAATGACGATGTAATATTAATGTCATATACGCCTGAAAAAAGAGAATAAGGAGTGATAAAAATGTTATTAAATAATAGGTTGCGTCAATATGTGTTGAGTAGCCCGCTACGGGTGAGGACGATTCAATAACAAGTCTAAAGAGGACAAGCGCAGGTACGCCCGACGCGGCTAATCCGAGTCGAGTGTCGCTGGTGATTTTTAATAAAAGAGAAATGAGAACAATTAAAAATGAAATAAAAAGAGGAAAGTAAAGGGCTATTGGTGTGCGTGCACCAACACTTTCAAAATCGATTGAAAACACAACACTTGGGTAGGTGATATATGTTTCTTGTTCGGGGGTATTAATTTTAGTTTTTACATAGCCGGCATTAGCATGCATGGTTCGTGGTTGCCACGTGTCAACAAGAATGTATTTTGCGATGCTTATATTTTCTCCAGAACTTTCAAAAACCAATTCTTGAGCGGTGACAGATTTATTTTCAAGAATAATATTAATACGATGATCTTCAAGGGGGAATTTTTTAAAATTGAGTTCAGCCATGAAGTTAATTAAAACATGATATGAAACAAGAACATTATTTTCCATAATTTTGATGATCGGGTCAGATTTGTATACAATAAAGCTGCCCAAGAGTATACTATTTTTAATGGAGAATTTGCTAATTGTTTCGATTGATTCGCTCGATTTTTCAAAGTTAAACCAAATAATAGCATCCATAAGAAATTTGCCTGTGTTAATGGAAAATTCTGGAAAGCTATTAATGTGCATTCCTACCGTTACTGGTGTTGCAAGTTGTCGAATTGTTGAATCGACTTGCTCAAGTGTTGGAATTTTTTCTGGAATGGTCATACGTTTATATTGTATAGTTATGAGGCCTGCAAGGTATAGGCTTGCAAGCATAATACTTGTTATTTGAAATGTGGTTGATTGAATTCTTTGAAAAAATGACATTTTTTCGGTAGGGGCTGCCATTAGGAATCCTTTCTTGTTATAATAGAAATATCGCTGCCAAAAGCGTGTCTATTTTTGGGGTTAAACGTTATAGGCAATCCCTCAATAGAGGTGTTATCCATTGTTTCAATGATTTTGATTATTTCTTCCTTATGGTGAGGGTTTTGACTTTCCTGCATGGCTTGTAATACAATTGCTGCGCTTACATAATAACTAAAAGAGAGCGTGTTGATGTGTTCGTTAGGAAAATATAACTTCATATCTGCTTTATAGTTTTGGGCAAGTGCTATGGTAGTTTGGTTTGGATGAGGAACTGCGGAGGTATAAAAATAATCAACGCCGCGATCTTTGGTTAATAATGGTGTAAAGAGTGTTGAGTCAACACCGCAAAATGTTGTTCCATAGTGGCCAGCAGCAAAAAAATGATTAATTAGTTTGACGGTTGGCATACTTGTTGCTATACAGATAACCACACGAGGGTCGGCATTAATAAGTGTTTTTGCTGGTGAGACAATGTCGAGTGTAAAACGATTGTATGAGGCTACAGCTATTGGGGCTTGATGGTGCTCGGAAAGAATTTTAATAAGTGTTTCGGCAGCGGCGGTTGAAAAGCCGTCATCGGCGTGAAAAAGTGCAATTTTATCCATACGTAATGTTGTCGTGACGTGGTGAGCGATCGTTGTTAATTGCGGGCCCAAAAGACCTTGACCATTTATAATATGTGAGAGTGATGGATCATCAAGCAGCGGGTCGCCGCTCCAGGGAAAAAACATGGCTATTTTTTTTTCTTGAATAAGTGGAAGTAGTTTTATTATGCTACGTGTGCCCATGTTGCCAATAAACATATCAATGTTTTGGGTACGTAATTTTTTTGTGTTGTCATAGGTGCGTTGAGGGTCGCTGTTATCGTTGAGGCTAACCAGTGCCACTTTGTAGCCATGAATGCCACCTTGCTTATTGATTCGATTGATGCGTGCGGTTATTGCATTTTTAATGATGTTTCCGTAAATACCAAGTGCTCCGCTAAAACAGGCTGATTGCCCAAGGGTGATTATTTTTTCGTGCTGGGCGGGTGCTGAATGTGTGTTAAGGGTGAATAAAAAAAAACATGAAAAAAACATAAAAGATCGGTATGGTATATGCATGGCATCCTTTCTAATTTGGGGAAAATAGGTAATGTGATCTAAAAGGTATCGAAGGCATGTTTTTAAAGTCAATAAAAAGGGGATTTTTATGAATGTAGTATTGTTGAGATGTTTTCTTGTTGTTTGTTCTTGCGGAATTGTTGGTAGCGTGGAGGCTCGCCAGAGTGCACGGGTTGTATCGCAGATTATTACGACCAAAACGCTTGAGCCTCTTATGAGTGTCGTAAAAAAAGCTGATGCCTCAACGTTGCTGGTTTTTGATATTAATGGTGTATTGGTGCAAAAGAAACATTCTCGTGGTACGGTTGTGTGTCCGCGGCCTTCTGAGCACGCGCACAATTCAACGCATAATAATGAGCTTATTGATAAGCTCGCAGCAGATCATGGTTTTGAAAAAGCAATTCGTTCATACGTTGAACCGGTATTTCCGTTTTTGCCGTCATTGATTACTGAATGGCAACAGCAAGGGATGAAGATTGTTGCCCTAACCAATAGTACTGCTGATCGAGTTGGCGTATTATCCTTAGGGCGCGGTTCTCGTTTGGCAATGTTGCGGTTGTTTGGTTACCATTTTGAACACTCGTTTAAGGAAGATCAATCATATGTTGATTTGGCGTCGTATGCGTCGGAAGCTCATGGCGCTTTTAGTTGGGGTGGGGTTCTTTTTACCTGTGGGCAAGCCAAAGGATATGTACTGGAAGCTTTTTTAAAGTATGTTGCGTTTTCTCCATCGATGATCGTTTTTGTTGATGATCATTTGTATAACATTCAAACGGTGCAAGCATTTGCTCAGCGCCAGGGGATTCCATTTCATGGTATTTTGTTAACTCGGTAAGTATAACAAGGAGGTGGGGATATGTGGTATCATTCAATTGATCAGGTTATTCAAACGTTTAAAACAGATAAGCATAAAGGTTTGTCAGAGCACGAAGTTGCAAAGCGGCGCTTGGATTATGGTGATAATGCTTTGCCTGAAGGTAAGCGTATATCGATTATCAAGCTTTTTGTACAACAGTTTGCCAGTGTTTTTATTGCGGTGTTGCTGGGTGTTCTTATTATTTCTGCGGTGCTCGGGGAATGGGTTGATGCATTGGTGATTGCCGCAATTGTTTTTATCAACGCATGTATTGGTTTTTATCAAGAATACCAAGCTGAAAAATCGTTGGCCGCTTTAAAAAAATTAACAAAGCCAATGTCACGTGTGTTGCGAGATGGTGTCGTGCGTGTTGTTTTGTCTGCAGAGCTTGTTCCTGGGGACATTGTGTTGTTGGAAGCTGGGGATATTGTGCCAGCCGATGGGCGACTTTTTAGTTGTGCGCAGCTTGCGTGCCAAGAGGCATCATTGACGGGAGAGTCAACGCCGGTTGCCAAAATAATTGATGTTATTAATGATCAGACGGCTGCTGTTGGTGATCGTAAAAATATGGTGTTTATGGGAACGGTTGTTGTGCGTGGCAAAGGGACGTATATTGTCACGGCAACAGGGCAACAGACCGAATTGGGGAAAATAGCATTATTGCTTGATGCTCCAGAAGAACAAACGCCACTTCAAAAACAATTGGCTCGCGTTGGTATTCAATTAGTGTATGTAAGTTTTGTGATTGTAAGTGTGATGTTTGTGTTGGGAGTGCTGCGCGGGCAAGGGTATGTTTCGATGTTGTTAACATCATTGAGTTTGGCGGTGGCTGCTATTCCTGAAGGTCTACCTGCGGTTATAACGATAGCACTTTCGGTTGGTGTGTATCGCATGGCAAAGCGTAAAGCTATTGTGCGCAGGTTGCTCTCGGTGGAAACGTTGGGGAGCACTTCGGTAATTTGTACCGATAAAACGGGGACGTTGACGCGTAATGAAATGGTAACGCAAAAACTTTGGGCTGATAATCACGAGTATTCGGTAAGTGGCGTGGGATATGCGCCAACAGGAGAAATTAGTGGTGCACATGGTTCGATTGTGCTTGATCAAGAAACTGTTCTCCAAAAACTTTTGACGATTGGTGTTTTGTGTAATGATGCACATATTCTTAAAGAAAATGGTTCATGGCGTCTTATTGGTGATCCTACCGAAGGGGCTTTTTTGGCTGCGGCGAGCAAGGTTGGATTACACAAAGAGGTTCTGGTAAAACAGTATGATTTTGTTGATGAATTGCCGTTTGACTCTGAACGTAAGCGGATGAGTGTTGTGCGTATGATGGATGGTAAAAAAACATTATTACTCAAAGGTGCTGCAGATGTTGTGGTACATCTTGCGACGCATATTTTAACATCGCGGGGTGTTGTTGTGCTTGAGCAGCATGATCGTGATGCCATAAAAAAAGCACATGATGATTTTGCTCGTCAGGCTTTACGTGTGCTTGCGGTTGCGTATAAGGAACTTGATCATGATAGCGTGGTTGATCATGCGTTGGAGCAGAATGTTATTTTTGTTGGATTAGTGGCAATGATGGACCCTCCACGGCCTGAAGTTAAGGATGCAATTGCAGAATGTGCACGCGCTGGCATAAAGACCGTGATGATTACGGGCGATCATAAGGAGACGGCGCGGGCCATTGGGGTACAGCTTGGATTATTTGATGGGGATGATGCGCGCATTATGACGGGTAGGGATCTTGATCTTTTGAGTGAGGATGACTTACAAGCTTGCGTTGAGGATATTGTGATTTATGCGCGTACTTCGGCGGAGCATAAAATGCGTATTGTTAAGGCATTTAAGGAGCGGGGGCATACGGTTGCGGTTACGGGGGATGGGGTGAATGATGCGCCGGCAATTAAGGCTGCTGACGTTGGCGCTGCCATGGGCATTACGGGAACTGAGGTTACCAAAGAAGCTGCAGATATGGTGATAACGGATGATAATTTTGCGTCGATTGTTAATGCTGTGCGCGAGGGGCGAGGTATTTATGATAATATTATGAAATTTATTAATTTTTTATTGTCAGCTAATATTGCAGAGTTATCGGTTATTTTTATTGCAATTGTATTGGGGCTTAAAGATCCACAAGGTAATCCGTTTAACGCGCTTTTACCTATTCAGCTTTTGTGGCTTAATTTGGTAACGGATGGCTTGCCTGCTATTGCCTTGGCGATGGATCCGATTGATCCTGAGGCAATGCATAAACCCGTGCGGCTTGCACATGAAACTATGTTATCACAACGCTTTGCTTTAGAAATCGTGATGCTTGGTATCTTATTGACGATAGGGATTATGGCTGCGGCGCTTATTGGGGTACGTACAAGTGCTGTAATGGGGTACACTATGACGCTTACCTCATTTGTGGTTTTGGAAATTGTTCGTATTCATATGGTGCGCTCACGTTATCATATTGGTTTTTTTTCAAATGCTTTTTTAATTGGTGCGATAAGTGTTTCATTGGGTTTGCAGTTATGCATTATGTATATTCCTGCATTACAAGGTATTTTTCGTATGACAGCGCTTGGTTTTGTTGAGTGGGGAATTATTATCGGCATTGCGATTGGGGTTTTATTATTGGGTAAAATTCTTGAAAATGTTTCGTATCGCGTTAAAAAATCGTAAATAAAAGGAGAGGGAATTTCCCTCTCCTGCTTATGAGGCTTTTAATTTGTTTATAACAATGTCTTGAAAATGAGTTGGAATTTCTCCGCTTCCCTGCACCATAGCAGGCGATCCGCCGCCGCGTAATGCTGGTATTTGTTCTTTAACAAGGGCAAAAAGATCTTTAGCGTTAACCGAAGACTGGATATTTTTGCTGACATAGAAAATAAAAGATTGTGTTGTTTGATCATTGGTGTTTACCAAAACATAAAAACCTGGTTTTCGCTTTTCAATCTCTTGGCAGAGCATGCGCATATCTTCGTTTTCCATGTTGGTTACTGCAAGGTATAAAAAGGGGACATTGCCGATCATGGTTATCTTCTGTGCGTGTTGTTCACATTGCGCTTGCATGAGTTGTTTTTTGAGTGCTTTGACTTCAGTAAGCGTTGCTTGATAGGTTTGGTTGAGCTTTTCAACCGCGCCGGTGACTTGTTCTGGTTTTACTTTAAATTGTTCAGAAAGTTTTTTAACGGTTGTAAACGTTTCTTGATAGGTAGCCAAAGCTTGAGGACCAGTTATTGCGGTAATGCGGCGCGTGCCTGTTGCAAGTGCTGTTTCACTCGTAATTTTAAAACATCCGATGATACCGGTTGCCCATGCATGGGTGCCCCCACACAATTCTATTGAAAAGCCAGGGATATGTACAACGCGTACCTGTTCTGGATTATACTTTTCGCCAAAAAAGGCTAAGGCTCCAGCTTGTTTTGCTTCTTCTAGCGTTGCGGTAAATATGGTTGTTGGAATGTTTTCTTGTATTTTTTGGTTAACTAATGCCTCAACCTGTTGAAGTTGTTCAGGGGTAAGTGCTTGGTGATGGGTAAAGTCAAAACGGATGCCTTGAGGTGTTACTTGTGATCCTGCTTGTTTAACTTGAGGACCAAGAATTTGGATCAGCGCGGCTTGTAGTAAATGAGTTGCGGTATGGTTTTTTACACTGCATTCTCGAGTGTAGGCATCAACCACGCAATGAATGGTATTTCCAACACGAATGTCAGTATGTGCTGGCGTAAGTGCTATTTTAAGAGCAATTGCGGGGTTTGTACCGCAGCCTTGTTTTTGGATATCAAGAACCGCATGGCTGTGCCCATGAATGGTTACCCAGCCTGAATCACTCGATTGGCCACCGCATTCTACATAAAAAGGACATTCTTGGGGCACAATCCACATGGTATTATCATTATGGTTTATGTGGATATATTGAATGGTTGTTGTGTTTTCAAGGGTTTGGTATCCAATAAACGTGGTTGAAATATCAGCGGGAATGGCAAGTCCACAGGAGGCGACAGATTGCTTTTTGCCTGATTGTTCTTGTTGTTTTTTCATTTCACGTTCAAAGCCTGCAAGGTCGAGTTCAAGGTTGTGTTCGCGAGCTAAAACAAGCGTAAGTTCTGGGGGGAACCCGTATGTGTCATACAGTTTAAAAATTTGTTCGCCTGATAAGAGTGATGTATGAGTTGCTTTGGCTTCGTCTTTATATTTTTCAAAAATTGATTGTCCCTGCATAAGATTGCAGGTAAAGCGTTCGGTTTCGTTTTCCAAAATAGAAATGATTAACTGTTTATTGACCGTTAATTCAGGGTATACCGGGGACATATAGTTTATAAATTCGGTTGCCAATTTTGCAAAAAGATGTTGATCGGCAGAAAGCTTTTGAGCAAAGAGCGCTGCGCGACGAATAATTTTTCGCAATACGTAGCCGCGACCATCATTTGAAGGGCTGCATCCATCAGCAATTAAAAGACTGCATGAGCGCACGTGGTCGGCAATAACTCTAAAGGCCGCTTTGATTTGCTCTGGAGATTGTGCATATGATCGTTGCGTAAGGGTTTCAATTTTGGTGATGATTGTTTTAAATATATCGGTGTCAAAAACGGTTGGAACACCTTCTATAACGCTGCATAGGCGTTCAAGCCCCATGCCGGTATCAACACCCGTTTGCGTAAGTGGAACCAGTGACCCATCGGGTTGGCGATTATATTGCATAAAAACGTTATTCCAAATTTCCATAAAACGGTCGCAATCGCATCCTGGCGCGCATGTTGCTTGTTTGCAACCAAACGCAAGGCCACGATCAATATAAATTTCGGTGCATGGTCCGCAAGGGCCTGTGTCACCCATTTGCCAAAAGTTGTCTTTTTCGCCAAGGCGGGTGATGTGATCTGCAGGAACCCCTACTTTTTCGTGCCAAATTTTGTATGCTTCATCATCAGTTTTATAAATGGTTACGTGCAGTTTGTCTGCTGGTAGGCCCATGTGTTTGGTAAGAAATTCCCAGGCAAAGGGGATAGCATCATCTTTAAAATAATCGCCGAACGAAAAATTACCGAGCATTTCAAAAAAAGTGAGATGGCGTTGGGTAAAGCCCACTTGTTCAAGATCATTATGCTTTCCGCCAGCGCGTACACATTTTTGGCATGTTGTTGCTCGTTTATATGATCGTTGTTCAAGCCCCAGAAAAAGATCTTTAAATTGGTTCATTCCCGCATTGGTAAACAACAATGTTGGGTCTTCTGCTGGGATAAGACTTGAGCTTGGAACAATGGTGTGTCCTTTTTGTGCAAAAAAGTCTAAAAATTTTTGACGTATTTCAAACGAATTCATAGTGGTTATTTCGTATGGTAAAAGGTTGCACTTTTTTCATTTACCATACCATGATATCGCTTAGCTGTAAATGGTATCCTTTTCTGTCCAGTCTCCTTCTTTTCCACCAAGCATGGTTCGTATTCTTGCCAATAAATCCCAGTTGCGAATTGATGAGCCGAGATGTTCTTTTTCTATTTTTTCCAACAGATCTTGCCCATACATACGGTAATTGCCGATTATGCCAAGGTATTTATAGACATCACCACTTGCATCGCCACCAGCTTTAATAATGCTTTGCATTAAAAGGTCATAGGGAGTAAAACCATCCTTATTACAGGCGTTGATTGATGCGCCATTTTTAATGAGTTGTTCACATGAAGGTTTTAATGCTTCAAGAAATGCGCCCGCGTCTACGGGGAATTTATCAAACGTAACGAGTTTGTGAAGAAGTGTGTTACCCTCTGCGTCAGTGGTTATTGTTGGTTGAAGTGCGTTGACCAGAGCATGATATGTTGGGGCATAATTGCCTTTCCTTGGTGTTGCATAAGATAGTTGATAAAGTTTTGGATCAAGGAGTATTTTTTTTATAACATTCAAGGGAATATTTTTTTGTAAAACGAGTGATTCAGCAATAGGTGTTGAGGCGGTGGTGTTGGTTATAAGGCTAGCAGGTATATTTTTTGTGAAAAAGTGTTTTTGAGGTTGCGGGGTATATAGGGCAAGCCTTGTTTCTTTAGCGGCGTTTGCTATTGCGGCTTGGGGAGCTGGTTGAGGGAAACTTCTTTTGAATAAGTAATTTTTGATATAATCGCAGATTTCTTGGTGATTTTTAATGGTGTAAATTGTAGCAGCAAGTGCTGCTACTGAGATTGTTCCTACGGTAATTTTTTTTGTTAGGGACCATTTTTCTTGAGTTTTTGATTTTTGTGCTAGATCTTTGAGCTGATCTGTGGTTATTGAGCAATCAATAATTTCAGGAGTGTTAGACCTTAATTCGATGGCCATTGGCAATGCTTGCATCAAGAATGATGCACATAAAAGTGATAAAATGATATAATTTTTCATACGTTATTATTTCCTTTTCATCGTGATTATTTCCTTTGTGGGTAGATTATAGTCGTGTGGTGATAATAAAGTATTTTTTATATGATTGCAAACCATGGGAAGGGGTATTTTTAAAAAAAAGATTCAAATATGATTTTAGCTCATTGTTTATAGAATAAAATGTAAGCTAAAGTTGCTATGTACGAGTATGGATTTATTTTGTTATAAAGTACTTCACGATTATTGCTTGCAACGATATACTGGAAAAAGTTTATTGAGTTGATCGAATTTTTACCGGTGAGGATTGTTGTGAAAAATAAACCTATAGAGCAGCGCTATGAGCATCCCAAAACACTCTTGCTCGGTGTTTTTGCGCCAGGAAATAAAATGGGTTCGGCTGAGTATTATTTTGAAGAATTTTTGAATTTAGTAAAAACGGCAGATATTCCCTATGATGATACTTTTTTTATGAAGGTTCGGGCTACCGATAACAACATGTATTTTACTAAGGGCAAGCTTGAAGAGCTTTCGCAAAAGTGTCAAGAACTTGGGGTTGATATTTTGGTGGTTTCTGAGTTACTTCATCCATTGCAAGAACGTAATCTTGAAAATGTGTTGAATTGCAGAATTATTGATCGTGAGCAACTTATTTTGACGATTTTTAAACAATCAGCACATACTTCAGAGGGAAAGATTCAAATTGAAATGGCCGATATAGAGTTTATGAAAACACGTATGAGTGGGCGGGGGCGAGAGCTTGCGCAGCAGTCCGGTATTATTGGTACACGTGGGCCGGGTGAAACAGAAAAAGAAGAACTTAAGCGAGTATTTGCTGACAAACTTCGTCAAGCTCAAAAAAAACTTGAAACATTGGAGCGAGCGCGTTCGGTGCAGCGTAAACAGCGCCTTGAAAGCAACCAACCTCTGTTGTGTATTATTGGGTACACCAACGCCGGAAAGTCGACATTGCTTAATGCGATAGCAAAGGGCAATGTGCTTTCGGAGGATAAATTATTTGCGACACTTGATACCACCACGCGTGAGTTATTTATTGACGGCAAAAAAAAGGGGTTGATTTCTGATACCGTTGGGTTTATTAGTCAATTACCCCATCACCTTATCAGTGCGTTTAAATCGACACTTGATGAGCTTAAGTATGCAGATTTGTTGTTGCATGTTGTTGATGCAAGTTGTCCAGCATGGGAGAATCAAATAGCAGTTGTGCATGAGATGTTACAGGAGTTAGGTGTTAATAAACCAATGCTTTATGTATTTAATAAAATTGACAAGCTTACGCATGAGCAGCGCGAGGCTCAGATTGCAAAACTTATTTTGTACACGCCGCATGTTTTGGTAAGTGCTTTAACGAAAGATGGTCTTACACCGTTGATTGATTATTTGCGTACCTACCAATTGTAAATTTAAGGTCCTGGTAAGCAATTTTTTATTTGCTTACCAGGTAGTCTATCGAAATATGGTTATTTGAGCAATTATGGGGTTGGTTCTTCTACATTAGCCCAAATAACTTTTCCATTAATAATACCAACATTGCCCCCTTCAAATTGGCATAGTAAATTGTCTTCATAGATGCCATTTCCAAGCATAATACTGTCAGACAATGTTGTTCCGGAACTATAAAGGTAATTGTTTTCGCCGTTAATTTTAAAGGTTCCATAGGTTAAACGCATGCCTGTTGCGGAGGATACGAGTGTTGCGCCTTTGAGACTAAAAATGCCATCATCACTTGCAAATTGGATGAGGTCTCGATTTTCATCTTGAGGGTCGTAAGAAAAGGTCGCATTGCGGGTCATTTGCAGCATGGCAGCTGATCCAATAATGCTTGCACATGGACTTTGATAAATAAATTCATACTCATTATTAATGTTGACGTGACTTGCGGGTGTTAAAACAAGGCGGCCATGTTTAAAGTAATAATCGTTATCCATAAAAAAATCTACAGAGCCACTAAATGATACGGTGCTTGTGCAATCCATACAGCGAATTTGTTCATCAGATAGGCCTTTGATGGTAATATTTTGTAATAATAGGGTTGCGTTTTTATCAATAAAAAATCCTGCTTGAGGACCAAAGATTAAGGTGCTGTTGTTTCCGTTAATGGTACAATTTCCTTTAAAGGTATAGGTTCGATTAATTTCATATTGATTTCCATCAAGTGCTAAGGTTGTTTGGTTATCAAAAAAAAGTGATGTATTTTCTTGAAGATTGATCGTATTAAAATTAAAATTTTGCATAATAATGTTTTTAAAACTAACTGTTTGGTTTGGGGCGACATTGATAAGTTGTTGATTTGTAGCAGAAAAAACATAGGTTTTGTGTTCACCATCAAAAGTTGATGAGGTTTTAAAGTCAAAAAGAGTGCTGCCGGTTGAAACCTCTATAGCTCTTTCTGAAATATCATTTGCGAGTGTTGCTCCGGTAAGTGGGAGTTTCCAATTAAATCCTTCTAAAAAACTGCGATATATAAAAAGATTAGTGACTTCATTATATGGTGCACTCCATGCTATTTTAGCACCTGTGTCATCTCCATGGATAATATTTTCTTTTACGAATGTTAGAATGTTTTTACTTTGAGGTAGAAAGCTATATAAAACTGCCTTATTGTTAGAAATTCCAATAAAGTGAGATCCTATACTATCCCATGAACCTTTACGATAATTTTGATATCTTGCATCTTCGGCAGTGTAGATATGTTCAAGTATTGCAGTTTCTTGGTTGAATGCATAGACAAATATCTTATTTCGAGTTTCTTTTTCAAGGGCTATTAGATATTTCCCATTTGGGTGCCAATAATGTTCGTCGTATGGCAAGTTAGTGCTATTAAAAAATACTAGACGATCTTGCATCGTACTTATTGTAGGATTAAATGAATAAAAATCTATGATTGTGGCATTTTTTTTCCATGCAATAATATTTGAAGACGGCCATGATATCTGGCTTGGCCCATTTTCGCCCATTGGGCTTTGATATTCATAATGGAGTGAGAGCGCAGGTGTCTGAGTTGGGTCAAATTTATGTATTTTTAACATCCAAAATCTCATATCTTCTGAGCCCATCATTTGACGGCCTATTGCGATTTGTGCAATGAAATTGCCGTCAGGTGAGCATGCCATATCTCCTAAAATTAATTCCCAATCTTCTTCAAATGGGCCAGGATATTCTGGTTCTGGGAGCCCTGGTGGAAGTTCTATGTTTATTTCATCTAAAAGTTGAAGGCGTTCGCTTGGTAATGCATTAGGATTGAAGGTATAGACTTGGTTTTTAGATAGCCGTTGAACTTCAGGTTCATCTATGGTTTCAATTGTTTTTACAAAAATATAATCATGCTTGTAAGGGTGCCATGTAGCGTTTGTTGTCCAATAAGCAGAGGTATCTACTATGTATGTAGGATCAAGAGTGCCTTCTTCATTTACGGTGAAGATTTTGATACCCTCATTAGAAAATAGTAGAAATTGCCCATCGGATGACCAAGTGGCATTTTCAAGGTGAAGGTTTGGCCCTCCAATTGGGACATTGGTGAAGTCTTGAGTTGAGAGGGTTTTTAATATGTATCGATCCCAAAGTCTTTGTTGCATATCTTCTTGTTGTAGGCTTACGTTATCCAGGTAATCTTGGTTTGTAAAGATTGTGTTATCGAGTTTAGTATTTTTATCTTTCCAAAAATCATAAAGAGGAGCATTTGCTATTGAAGGATATCCAAAGACCGGAGCAGCAAATCCAAAGGAACCTCCTACGTAGCCGTCGCCGAAAAAGGTAGAGCATGAGAGCGCTGAATAATTTTGATATTGATTTGACCAATCAATTCGTCCTGCTGATTGGAGTGATACATTACGATTTTGTTCTAATAATAATTTATAATTTCCTTGGCGCATTTCATTAAATTCATATATTTGAAGTTGGAATGATGATGCTAATGAATTGCGATAAATAAATGCTATATAACGACTATCTGGCGACCATGTGATATTTGATATAGTTTGAAATGTATTAGTGTGTATTAGTTGTGTTAAAGTATTAGTTGTAGCATTAAATTTATAGATCGTAATTGAGTTATCCTGTAAAATAAGGGTCAAGTATAAGCCATTAGGACTCCAGGTTAGCCTATTTAGTCGTGTATTTTCTGTGTTAATATCTATATTTAACGAGGTTGCTAAGGTTAAAAGAGAACCATTAAATGCAAAGATTTTTAATGCTTGTTGTTCATGGATGTTTTCGTTTATTTCATAATAACTTACGGCGATATAATTATCCTTATTGCATGCGAGTCCGCTTATACCTGCGGTGTGTAGCGTTGAGGTTGTAGTTATGTCTATTGAAGTAAGTGATGAAAATTTACTTCCCACGCTTTCAGGATCACATGCAAACATGTGTAGTTTTAAGGTTCCTGAGGTATCAATTCCTGTTAATGCAATATGTTCTCCATTATTAGACCATGTGAATCGTTGAATTTCTCCATTAAGTAGTGTTGAGGCTTTGGGTAGGTTTTCTAAATAGGTTATGGTTGTTTCCCCATTAAAGCGATACAATAGTATTTGATTATTGGTGGTATGCGTATCAAGAATGCCCAGATAATAATAATTTTCATTAAAAAATGGGGACCATGCCATATTCCACATGGTGCCTCCATAGTTTGCTAAGGTATAGTTAAGCTGATTAGAAGAAAAAGATCCATTATCTATTGCTGCGATGTTTACTTCGCTGTGATATTCTTTATTATAATTAATCCATACTTCATTTTTTGTTGTAAATGCAATAAAGCGGCCATCAGGAGTCCATGATGTTTCAAATACGCCTAGATATAAGGGGCCTAAGTAACTTTGTTGACAATAACTTGTTTTATAGTTTTCAAATGAATAGAGATAACGATCTGGAATAAAAACAGCTCCGCGCAACTCCTCAATAGCAGACCATAGGTCTTCAATATCTCCGCGATATAATAACTTTTCTTTTGTTAAAAGGTTGTTGTGATAGAGGGGGGATTGTGGTTGCGAGGTGTTTATTACGGCATTGCTCATTATCGGCATGCACAACATAATAATGTGCGCACAGTATGCACAAAATAGATGCTTCATAACATTCTCCTTACGATTACATAATGGTTAGTAAGCGATAGTTTTACGCTATCGCTTACTAAAACTACTAGGTTATTGTTCATCATTATTGGCATAGTCAACTATACCATTTGCTATATTAAGTGATGCGCCTGGAAGAATAATCATAGAAATATTATTTGCAGGATTGTTGTTTCCAAATGCTAGAGCTTCAGATAGCGATCCATTATGTGCATAAATAGTGTTTGCATGATCGAGCATAATGGTTCCGCGCGTTAAACGCATTCCTGTTGATGTTGATTGTAGGGTGGCGCCATGTAAAAACAACGTTGACGTAGAATCACTCATGTAAATTAAATCGCGGTTATCATTTTCTGGTGCATAGTACAATGTTGTATTTTTATCAAAATACCATGTTGTGTATGGATTAATGGTTACATGAGCATCGTTGAGTACATTAAATGCATGATTTCCCTGGAGCTGAACCGTACCATCGATATGTAGGTTGCCGGATGTTTTGTTAATGTCATTGTTCATGCAAACAATAACATCTTTTAATGTTATTGTGCCGGGACCTTGAAAAGCATTTTCATTGTTGAGGTGCAGTGTCATGTCGCATAACGTAACAGAAACATGTTCGTCAATATAGAGTGATGCATGTGGGGCGATGGTAACATCTTGGTCGTTTCCATAAATGGTGGTATTACTTGCAAAGGTAAACCCATGGTCGCCGGCTGGAATTACAAAACTACCGGTAATATTTAACGTGTGTCCATTGCCATCAATGATTCCTGGTGATGTAAAGTAACAATCATGTGCTAAAACAATGTCACCATCAAGTGCGAGGGTGCCTAACTCATTATCTCCAAAATTAATATTACCTGAAATGCGTATAGGTGTATTGATATGCAACGTGTTGCCGTCAGGAATGGTAAATCCTTGTTTTATAAAGCGCATGTTAGAAATAGTTTCATGTGCATTGGTTACAACATAATGATCCGCGATGATGCCGCTATTATACAATATCGTGTCGCTATTTGCTTTTACTCTGTTGTATAAATCATCGATTCTTGAGAAGTAGATATGGCCTTGTCCACCGGTTTCAAGATCGGCAAGTTCTCTGTAGATGTGATCAATAAGGTTACTATTTATTCTAAAGTTGTAGGCTGCGGTATTGCTGTTGATGCGGTCACCAAAGAGCAATGCGTTGCTGGTGGTGCGGTGGTAGAATTCTAGGGCATTAGAGTTGGTGCGCGTGTTATATGCGGCTGCGTTGCTGTTGATGCGATCACCAAAGAGCAAGGCGTTGCTGGTGGTGCGGTGATAGAACTCTAAGGCATTAGAGTTGGTGCGATTATAGAATTCTAAAGCATTAGAGTTTGCACGAGCGTTGTAAGCGGCGGTGTTGCTGTTATAACGAATAGTATTGGCGAGTGTTTCATGTTCAGAGGTGTTGTTATTTTGTAATGCAATGATAGCACTTGAGTTTCCTCTAACAATAGGTACATAGTAAGCAATTGCATGGCTTGATGTTCGAACAAGGTAATTTAAGTTTTTTTGTGCAATCACACCATGATTTAAAAGTGTAACATATTTATTATTTGCATTGATTGGATCATAGTGGAGTGGTAGAATATTATTATAATTTTCTTGGTCGAGGGTATCATACCAAAGAGCACTACCATTGACGGTTAATGATGCATTGGTATCAAATGACATCGTATGATTTTTAGTAACAATGGTACTTGTTCCATCAACGTAAATGCCACCGGTGGTAAAAGTTACATCGTTGTCCATTTCAATTTCAACGTTTGAGAGAACTAAGCGGGATGATGGATCTTCGAATACAATAGAACCTGATCCAAGACCGCGTATTTTTGCGTTGGAAAGATAAATTGATGTATTATCGCGAATCCAGAGCTTGCCGCCGGATGAGATATCTATAATATTTCCATTTGTTGTGACATGTCCATCTCCGTCAAAATACCAGCATGCATCTCCAGTGAGGGTTATTTTGCTATTAAATTCCAAATCATTTGCCTGATTCCACACAATATCGGTATCCCAATTCAGCTCGGCGCCACCAAATGATAGGGATTTGCCGTTAAAATTAATGGTTCCAGGATTTAAAAATCGAACATCATCTCCAAAGGTAAAATTTTGTCCCAGGGTGATGCTGCCACCGTTAAGATTAATGCTATTATCACTAAAGGTTAAATCTAATCGCAGATGTGAATCACTTCCAGCAAGTCTTAATCCTACTCTTGAGTAAGGATCTCTTGTTAGATGCCGTAGGCCGCGGATGCTTTGTTCGTCTTGTTTTACTCCTGATGTTATACCGGAGTCAATCACGACGACAACATCAGTTGGGCCTTTACAGTCAACTAAGGTGTCGGTTGCTACAGAAAAAGTTTGATCGGTGGCGCTATACACGCCAAGGCCTTTGATATAGCCCAGATTTGTTTGTATGGATGAGGCAAGTCCTTGCAAGTTTATTGGATTTCCATCAACAAGAGGATCTTCAAGAGGGTTTTCTTCTTTTTGTACATACAATGAGGAACCTTCAAGGTTTAATGAACCCAGGTTTGTAAATACTGGTGGAATTGCTTCTGGATCACGTATGAATGTTCTAGGTGGGGCTAGGACAATATTGGCTTTTTGTAAGGATGTTGTTTTTTTTCGTTTTTTGGCAAAACATAATGGCGTATTTGTTAGTAGTATGATTAGTAAACAATATGATAAAGTATTGTTATTCATATAATACCCTTCTTCCTTTTTTTGATATGTGGCTTTTAGATTTTGATTGTATTCTTATTGCCCCTTTTTTGTTATAGGTTTTTATGGGAGGAATTATAGTGGGTATAGTTGTAAAAATGCAACAGTTTATTTTTTTTAAAAAAAGTTTTGAGATTGATGTTAACTCATGCCACCGTCGAGTTGAATGGTTTGACCTGTTATGTAGTCGGCGTTGCCTGATATTAAAAAATAAACAAGCTGAGCAACATCTAGAGTGGAGCCAAATCGTTTGAGTGCGATCCGTTCTTTGATCGCTGTTTGAGTTTCGGGAGAAAGTTTTTCGGTCATTGGGGTTGAAATAAAACCAGGCGCAATGGCATTTATAAGAATATTGCGTGAAGCATATTCCTGTGCCAGTGTTTTGGTTAGGGCAATAACGCCAGCTTTACTCGCTGCATAATTTGTTTGTCCTGGATTTCCATGAATGCCAACCACAGAGGCAAGTGATACAATATAACTTTTAGGTTGTTTGATCATTATTTTGAGGGCTTGCTGGCAACATAAAAAGGTTCCTTTGATATTGACGCTCATAACATCATCCCAGTCTTTTTCGCTCATTCTCAGGGCAAGCCCATCCCGTGTTATACCAGCATTGTTGATAAGCGCATGTAAAATGTGCTGCTCTTGTGTTGTTTTTGTTTTTTCTTCTAAGTGGTTACGCATGGTAGTGAAGGCTTGCGCAACAGAGTCAGCATGAGAAACATCTGCTTGTAGGTATAAGCATGATAGTGAACTAAGGTTTTGTGCATCATGATGGTTGGGCTCAAGGCGATCAATAACAATGGGCGTAAACCCTTGATGATAAAGAAATTCAGTTATTGCTCTGCCAATGCCGGTTGCGCCTCCAGTGATCACAACATGTTTTTTCATAAAGTTAGACCTTTTTTGTTGATTTTTTTTCTTGTAATTCTTCTTCAATAACTAAATCCATTTCCGTTTTTTCAAATGGTTTTTGCATGATGGTGTGTAATTGTTCAATATCTTCTGGGGTATTGATAGCCATAATTTGTTTGTCAGGCCAGGCGCGTTTAAGCATTTTGCTGTATTTTATATTGGGGCCTATTTCTACGATAATATCACATGGATAGAGGTGGTACATTGATGGCCACCATAAGACGTGAGAATGTACTTGTTGAATAAGAGAATTTTTAAGATCGTCTGCGTTGGTTAAGGGTTTTGCATTAACATTGCTGATAAGGGGAATTTTTGTATCTTTAAAATCAACTTTAACCATATAAAGGCCGTAGTGATGAGCTGCTTGTTGCATGAGGCGTGAATGAAACGCTCCGGCGACGTTGAGTTCTATAGTTTTACCCTTAATTTCTTTGACATCAGCTTGAATAGCTTTAAGTTCTGGAAGGGTTGCCGCAATAACAAATTGGTCGGCGCTATTATAGTTAACAACTTCGGCTACGCTTGTGTTTCCAGATGGATCATCATAGCGTTGGCAAATTTCATGAATTTTTTCGAGTGGAACGTTGAGAATTGCGGCCATGCCGCCTTCGGTTTGTTGTGTAGCCGCTTGCATAAATGTTGAGCGTTTTTTGAGTAAGTATAAGGCATCAACAAAACTCATGCCGCCCGCGGCAAATAATGCAGCGTATTCTCCTGAGCTATGGCCTGCAACGATGTTTGCATGGATATTGTATTTTTCTGCGAGTAATTGTGTAATCGCTGCGCTTACTAAAAATATAGCAGTTTGAGCATTTCCTGTTTCGCGTAATTCTTTATCTGATGAAGCAAAGCATAGTCGAACGAAGTTGGTCTCAAGACATCCTGAGGCGAGCTCAAAATATTCTTGTACTAAGCGTTCGCGGTCGTATAACTCTTTGCCCATTCCCAAAAATTGGGCTCCTTGTCCAGGGAAAATCATTCCTATATTCATAGTGAATCCTTATGTTTGCTACGCATGCTGTGTTGATGCGTAATAACCTCTCATTTTCTATAACCTACCATTTTAGCAAAGATAGTCGCGCAAGGACTTTATCCTTACCAAGTATTTCCATAATTTCAAAAATGCCAGGACTTGTTACCCCTCCGGTGAGGGCAAGGCGCAACGGTTGCGCAAGGGTTACGAGTTTAGCGTTATACTGCAAACAGGCATTAGTTGCCTCTGTTTGTAGATTGTCTGCGGTCCATGATGTTTGGTGCTCAAGTATATTTTTATATGCTTGCACAAGACGTGGTGTTTGATCGGTCATCCATTTTGTAAGTATGTTTGTATTGCATGTGGATGGGCGTTGTGCAAGATGGTATATGTCATTATAAAGTTCGCGCAGGGTTAGGGCTCGCTGTTGATACAGTTTTAACAAAGCAGCACATTGAGCTTGATCCCATCGTGAGGTGAGTTTTGTGTAAGCCTCACTGCTCATGGTGTTTAATGCGTCGATAAGGTCATCAAGGCTCGCTTGGCGAATATACAAGCTGTTGAGCCATTGGAGTTTTTTTATATCAAAAATTGCACCTTTTTTGCCTACGGCATCTAAGGTAAATAAGTCAATCATTTCTTTGCGCGTAAAAACTTCTTGATCGTTATGCGCCCATCCTAGCCGCACCAAGTAGTTGCAGAGTGCTGCTGGAAGGTATCCTTGTTCAATGTATTCTTGAACGGATACGCTGGTGTCGCGCTTGCTTAATTTCCCACCAGTTGGGCCAAGAATAAGGGGTATATGGGCATAGTAGGGACGCGGTTGTTGGTAAGCTTGATACAGCAGTATTTGTTTTGCGGTATTGCTTACGTGATCTTGCCCTCTTATAATATGCGTAATACCCATAAAAATATCATCAACCACAACGCAAAAATTGTACGTTGGGGTATTGTCTTGGCGCATGATAACAAAATCATCTAAATGACTTGCTGCTACCTCAATACGGCCTAATACAAGGTCATCAAAGTATACGGTGTTAAGGGTATCAGGAACTTTAAATCGCAGTGCGTGAGGTCTTTTTAAATCCTCTTGGGTATACGATTTGTCTCTGCATGTCCTATCATACACGCTTCCTTTGCCTTCTTCTAGGTCGTTGATTACCGTATCGGCATTTTTGGGTTGGCAAAAACACGGATAGGCAAGGCCTTTGTCAAGAAGGTATTGAGCAGCTTGGCGGTGGGCATCTAGGCGTTGGTGTTGATATACGATTGGTTCATCTGAGGGAAGGCTCATGGTCAAAAGAGATTGAATGATTGATTGTTCAAATTCTTTTGTTGAGCGAAGTTGATCAGTATCTTCAATGCGTATAACAAACGTTCCTTGGTTGTGTCGCGCAAAAAGCCAATTAAAAAGTGCGCTTCGCAAGCCGCCGATGTGTAAGTGTCCTGTTGGTGAAGGCGCAAAGCGCACTCTTATTTTGTTACCACGTTGATTCACGTTGTTTATAAACTTTCTACATTTAAAAGAGCTAATTTTTCTTTAACTTTTTCGGCATAGGTTGATTGGTATTTGGCATCTGTAGCACCGTATTTTACCAATAACATTTGCCAGCAATTACGTGCCTGGTTGAATTCTTTTTTTGTCCAATGATAAGCGCCCAAATAGTATAATGCGGATTCATGTGCAGGGCTTTGTGCATTGTCCGAAAGAGCTTTAAGGATGTTAATGCCTTTTTGTATTTCGGCTTCTTTGTCTGTATCAATTTTTATAAGTGCAAGTTTAACACGATAAAAATCACGCATTGCATCATTGTTGATAGCATCAACAGAGCTTTCTAATAAGGCTTGTGCTTTTTCATTCTGGCCAAGATTTAAAAGCGCTTCAGCTTCCATCATTTTGCATAAAGGAGCTAGCTCGCTTGAGCTATAATCACTATGAGCTTGATTAAATGCCTGGGCAGTTTTTGTCCATTTTTCTTCTTCATTGGCAAAGGTTAATTGATCTTGTGTTGAAGAAGGAGTTGCGCCAATGGTTCCGTCATAATATTTCAAAGCTTCAACAAAGGCTTTGTGGGATTGCTCGCGCACATATCCTTTATAGTACCAGTAAGCGGTTCCTGCAGCGCCAGCGAGTGCAATGCCGGTAAGGCCTAATACAACTACTCTTTGATGTTTTTTAAAAAACTCCGCTGCATTGTCTAACCATATAATAATAGGGTTTGATGAAAAGTCCATAAAATCTCCTTAACAGTTATGTGTAAACGCTGCAAAAAACGTACACTCCTTTGGTACGTAGTTTGAGTATACGGGGCTTGGTAAAAAAGTACAGAAAAATATACTTTTGCAATAAAAAACAGAGAAAAATGCGAAAAAGTGACATACTGAAATATTTTCTATTTGTATATGCTGTGCTTATATGCAGGGCATATGGAGAAAAACATGAAAAAAGGGTCGTGTGCAACGACCCTTTAAAATTTCTAACACCACAGAATGCTTATTCAGCGGATTCTGATGTTGTTTGCTCTGGAGCAGGTTCTGCTTTGCCTGCTTGGGCACGAATGCTTTCTTCAAGCGCTTGGCGTTGTTGGCCGCGTTCGTACATACGGTCGGTTTTGGTTCGTAAAACCTTGCGACCTTTATAATAGCCACATTCTTTACAAACAACGTGGGCCTCAAGTGGGGCTTGGCATGTTTGACATGTTGCTATAGCTTTAGGTTTAATACCCTTATTGGCAAAGCGTTTATCGCGTCTGGCTTTAGAGCGTTTTCGTTTTGGTACTGGCATAATAAGACTCCCTGAAGAAGATTCTTTAATATCTAAACTTGTAAAATCAATACGTTCTGGCAGAATAATACTACATTTAAGAATAAAAGGCAAATTGGTTTCTTTTATATTTATAAACTTTAATTAACCGAATAACACAGGAGCAGAGTCGATGGCAACGATTTCGATGGATCTTGTAAAAGAGTTGCGTGAAAAAACTCAAGTTGGCATGATGGATTGCAAGAAGGCTTTAGAACAAGCCGGTGGTGATATGGAAAAGGCAATTGAAATTCTTCGTAAAAAAGGAACTTCAGTGGCTGCAAAGCGTGCTGATAACGAAACCAATAATGGTCGCGTAGAAAGCTGGGTTTCTTCAGATTACAAAACAGGTGCGTTGGTTGCAGTTGCGTGTGAAACAGACTTTTCAGCAAATACCGAAGATATGTTTGGATTTGCAAGTCATGTAGCACAAGTAGCCGCCCAGAACGATATTGTTGATGCTGAAATGTTATTGCAACAGCAATCACTTAAAGTTTCAAATTTAACCATTAAAGATCATCTTGATGAGATTATTGCAAAGATTGCAGAGAGCATTAAAGTTTCAAAGGCTGCTGTATTCAAAGCGTCAGCCAATGGGCTTGTTAATGTATACATCCACCCAGGATCAAGCATTGGTGTAATGGTTGAGTTGGAAGGCGATAAAGCTATTGCTCAAAACGAAGAAATTCGTGCAGCAGCTCGTGACGTTTGTATGCAAGCTGCGGTAACAAAACCGTTGGCTGTTTCTCCTGAAGGTATTGATAGTGCATTGATCGAAAAAGAACGAGCAATCGCAACTGAACAACTTCAAGGTTCAAATAAGCCTGCGAACATTATTGAAAAAATTGTAGAAGGTAAACTTAACAAGTTTTATGAAGATGTTTGCTTGTTGAATCAACTTTTTATTAAAAATGATAAATTAACGGTTGCTCAATTTCTTAAAGAAGTTGGTACCAAGCATGGTGTAGCGCTTACGGTAAAGCGTTTTGTTCGCTTTGGTATTGGCCGTTAAGATAGTAGTGTGATAATCGTGAAAACGATTTTACTCAAAATAAGTGGCGAATTATTGGCCGGATGTTCACCGCAAACCGCGGTGAACGCCGGTGAGCAGGGTGCATTGATGCTTGCCTCGTTGGCAGAGCAAATGCATGCATTGCAAAAAACACATAGGTTTGCGCTTGTTGTGGGTGGTGGTAATTTTTTTAGAGCGCGACAGGCGCGAGCATCATTTAAGTTGCGCCAACCTGTTGCGGATGCGGTTGGCATGTTGGCAACCGTCATGAATGGCTTGATGCTCCAAGAATTTTTTATGCATTGTGGCATTACTTGTTCGTTATTAAGTGCTGTTGATGTTACGCCGTTTACTCGTCCAATAAACCAAAGTTCTATAGATGAGTTATTTGCGGCTGGCCATAGTATTATTTTTTGTGGTGGATTAGGAAATCCCTTTTTTACAACAGATACAACCGCTGTGGTTCGTGCATTGCAAATTGGCGCTGATGAGGTTTGGAAGGCAACGAATGTTGATTATATTTATGAACAGGATCCTCGTGTTGCGCCTTCAAGCCGTCCGTTGGTGCGATTAAGTACTCAAGAATATTTGAGCCGTCAGCTGCAGGTTATGGATCATACGGCTGTTTTATTAGCACAACAGCATGCGTTAACCATTCGTGTTTTTAATGTACATGAGCCGCAGGCTCTTGTGCGCGTGTCGCACGATGAGCATTTTGGAAGCACCTTGTATTGTGAATAGAAAAAACTGAATATGCAAACAAAAGGAAGATTATGATTGATATAGCATTTGCTGAAGGTGATGTAAAAAGTTTTGAGACTCCATTAAAACTACACATGGATGGCCCTATAAAGCATTTTGAAACAGAGCTTGCGGCACTCCGCACGGGGCGCGCTTCGATTGCTTTGATCGAAAATATTAAAGTTCAGTGTTATGGGCAGTTTATGCCAATGCGTGAAGTGGCAACACTGGGTGCTCCTGAAAGCCGTTTATTAACAATTCAGCCCTGGGATAAGAGCATCATTACTGATATTGAAAAAGCGATTGCAACATCAGATTTGGGTGTGGCGCCGGCTAACGATGGTAATATTATTCGCATTCAACTTCCCCAAATGTCTGCAGCTCGTCGTGATGAGTTGTCAAAAATTTTAGGCAAGAAAACTGAAGATTGCAAAGTTGCTCTTCGTAATGTGCGCAAAGAGTTTCATAATGAAATTCGTGAAGCTGACAAAAAACATATTATTTCAGAAGATTTCGCAAAGCGTTTGAGCGAAGTGTTGCAAAAAATTACTGATCAGTATATCGCTAAAGCTGATGAAATGGCTGAAAAGAAAAATACTGAATTGCATACGATTTAAGTGCCAAAACCCCCTGCGATTTGTGCAGGGGGTTTGCATAAGAATTAAAAAGGAAATGGTATGCCAGACGTAGTAATTGTTGGGGCGGGGTTAACGGGTCTGAGTGCTGCGTATCACCTTGAGCAGCAAGGGGTGCGTGATATTCTTATTTGTGAACAAGAAGAACGTCCGGGAGGGCTCTTGCGTTCGCATACCGATCAAGGTTATACGTTTGATTATACTGGTCATTTTTTACATATTAGTAATCCTGCATTTCGTCAGTTTATTGATGATTGTGCGGGGTTGTCTTTTTTTGGATCTATTGAGCGCAAATCAGCAATTTTTATGCATAATGTTCATGTTCCTTATCCTATTCAAATGCATTTATATGGGCTTCCGGCGGAGGTTATTTACGAGTGTGTTATGGGATATTTGCAACGTTCTTCGCGCAAAAAAAAGATAGATTCTTTTTATGATTGGGCGCTTTTTTATTTTGGCGCTGGATTTGTTAAGCATTTTTTTGATCCTTATAATGCTCGGTTGCTATCGTGGCCAATAAAAAAATTACATGCAGGGTGGACCGGGCGGTTTGTTCCTCAAACAACTGTTCAGCAGGTTGTGCGTGGAGCATTGGTCCCTGCTGATGCTACCGGGGTTGGATACAATAGTTCATTTTTGTATCCTCAGCGCGGTGGGATTGAAGTTTTGATTAAGGGATTATTGTCGCGGATTACAAGTCCTGTGTATACCACTACAAAAGTGGTGAAAATTGATCAACAAAAAAAATGTATTTATTGTGCCGACGGAAAATCGTACACGTACAGGCACTTGATTACAACGGCGCCGCTTGATACAACGGTGCAAGCACTTGCTCGCTCTCCGCATGATGCCTTTGCGGGGGTGGCGCGGCAGTTGTGGTGCAGTTCGTTAATTAACATCAATATTGGCTATGCACGACAAACTGCGCAGCCGTATCATTGGGTTTATTTTCCTCAGCCAACGTACGCTTTTTATCGGCTTGGGGTATGGAATAATATCAGCAAGCACTTGGCGCCCGCTGGAACATCAAGTGTGTATGTAGAACTTTCATATCAAGCTCGAAAAACCAAAAGAAGTGCTATGCAGGGAGCGTGCGAACAAGCTATTGAGCAGGCAACATCGTATCTTGGGCTTACGGCACAGGATATTGTGTCTCAGGTAACTCTTGAGCTTCCTCATGCGTATGTTACCTATACACCGTGGCGAGCACGTCATCTTGCTGGTCTTCTCAGTGCATTAAAAGAGCATGATATTTATTCGGTTGGGCGCTTTGGGGAATGGAAATATTCAAGTATGCAAGAAGCATTTGAAGATGGATATGCGGTGGCGGCTCATATTGTCGCTCGGCGGAAAGGTGGTCATTGAAAGAGTAAGGAGTGTGTAATGAAAAAACTATATCATGAAAGCTGGTACAAGAACAAATCGGTTTTAGTTACCGGTGGGGCGGGTTTTATAGGTTCGCATCTTGTGGAGCGTCTTGTGGCATTGGGTGCTCGTGTTACGGTTTTGGATAATTGTTCAACAGGTCGGTTAGACAATCTTCAATCATGTTTTTCGCACATTACCATGGTACATGGTAATGTGTGTACGCGAGAAGATGTTGATTTGGCTATGCGTGGGCAGGATGTTGTCTTTCATTTAGCTGCGTTTATTTCTGTTCCGCAATCAATCAAGCATCCTCAACAATGTTATGCTACTAATGTTCAGGGAACATGCAATGTGCTTGAATTTGCGGTAGCGCATCATGTTGCGCATGTTGTTTTTTCATCATCGTCGGCGGTTTATGGCTTGCGCAGTGATGTGTGTGACGAGCTTACGCCAACCAATCCTTGTTCACCCTATGCTGAAAGTAAGTTAGTTGGCGAGCAGCTATGTTCTTACTTTTCTCAACGGTATGGGATTGATACAACCTGTTTACGTTATTTTAATGTGTACGGTGAGCGTCAAAATCCTCAAGGAGATTATGCCGCCGTTGTTGCAAAGTTTACCCATGCTTTACGTGCCCATGAACCTTTGATTGTGTATGGCGATGGGCTGCAAACGCGTGATTTTGTTTCAGTTGCCGATGTGGTTCAGGCAAATCTTGTAAGCGCTTGTCAGCAGGGCGTTGCTGGGGAGGTTTTTAATATTGGGTCAGGTCGAAGTATTTCGCTGCTTGAGCTTATTAAAGAATTAGAGCGCACGCTGCATACTTCAGCGGCTTCGATTGTTTTTGAACCTGCTCGTGCGGGGGATATTCAGTATTCTCAAGCCAATTGTAATAAATTTTTTAAAATGGTTACGAGTCTTCTGCGCAGAAAGCCCACTCTACAGCTTTAGCTGTGGGATGAATGCGCATTTTTGGAGAGTATAAATATTCATTTGCCATGAGTCTAGTAAAATGTTATCATGCCAACCATGAATAAGCGTTGGATAGTAAGCAATAAAGCAGTATTTAACATAGGATACCATTTGATCTGGTGTCCGAAGTATCGCAGAAAGATATTGATAGGCCCCATTGAACAAAGGCTAAAAGAGTTGTTGTTGGCAAAGGCCGGGCATAAGGAATTTGCATCGTTGCGATCGCGACTTCCAGCGCTTTGGCCCCGCTCATATTTTTGCGAAAGTGTTGGATGTATTTCAGCGGCAACAGTTAAGCGCTACATAGAAAATCAAAAGAATCAATGAAGAAGACGTTTTCTTTCAAATTCTACAAAAGCAAAAAGAATAAAAAACTTCATGAACAAATTGATGTTGCGGCTTGGATCTATAACCATTGCATAGCACTCCACAGAAGATATTTCAGTTTATTCCATAATCACCTTTTAATAAGTACCAGCTGCAAAAACATATAACAAAATTGAAGAAAACTCAGCGCTATGCGGCTTGGGCAATTGTTCCATCGCAGGCCATTCAGGATATCACCGATAGGATTGAAAGGGCTTATCAATTGTTCTTTGCTCACGCAAAAAAAGGCAAAGTAAGACCGCCGGCGTTTAAGAAAAGATCAAAGTATGCATCAATCACGCTTAAGCAAGCGGGTTATAAAATATTGGATGG
>LBTY01000002.1 GCA_000992305.1 candidate division TM6 bacterium GW2011_GWF2_38_10 | reverse complement strand
CGCAAATTATAGCAAAGCACTCGCATAAATCAAACGGTGATAATAATACAATTTGAAAGTGAAGGTAGGTTTTATGCTCCATTCAGCTTAAGCATCTCATATTTAAAAAGAATGGCCTTTACGTTTTCTTTTTGCTATGGTTTTAAGTATCGTCTTCGTATTCGGAATAATATATAGAAAAAAAAGAGGGTTTTTATGGCTACATCAACACACACACAAGGACGCCTTTCGGGCGTGGTTAAATCATTAGGTGTTGTTTTTGGCGATATTGGTACCAGCCCTATTTACACGCTGGGAGCGCTTCTTTCTCACATTCCAGCAACAAAAGAATCAATCTTTGGATTTGTATCGCTTATTACCTGGACGCTTATTTTGCTCGTTTTTGTACAATACGCATGGCTTGCTATGAGCCTTGGCAAAAAAGGTGAAGGAGGAACGATTGTGCTCAAAGAAATTCTTCAACCACTTTTACAATCGCCAAAACACATTGCAATCGTTTCATTCCTTGCTTTTATTGGCATATCGCTCTTTATTGGCGATGGCGTTATAACACCAGCTGTTAGTATTTTGAGTGCGGTGGAAGGACTAACATTTATATCCATGTTTAAAACGCTCTCACAAACAACACTTATGTTCTTTGCAAGTATCATAACCATTATTCTATTTGTATTTCAAAAACGCGGCACCGAAAAAGTTGCTTCCGCCTTTGGGCCGATTATGCTTATCTGGTTTTTAACACTTGGCATTTCAGGTTTTTATTCAATGATTCAAGCCCCCGGAATATTGCAAGCGCTTAACCCCTGGTACGCCATAACCTTTATTTTCGAGCACGGTTTTATGAGCTTTTTTATTCTTTCGGCAGTCATCTTGTGCGCCACCGGAGGAGAAGCCTTGTATGCCGACATGGGCCACCTTGGGCGCCAGCCAATACTACGTGCCTGGTACTTTGTGTTTGTTATGCTCATTTTAAACTACCTTGGGCAAGGGGCTTTTTTATTACAAAATCCGACCATTTCTGATAAAATTTTACAACAAATGATCCTTTCGCAATCCAGTTTTTTATATTCCCCATTTGTTATGCTCAGCTTAATGGCAACCGTCATTGCATCTCAAGCATTAATCAGTGGCGTCTTTTCGATTGTTTATCAAGGAATCACCACCGGCATTATCCCACGCCTTAAAGTCGATTACACCTCAAGTAAGCTTCGCACGCAGGTGTATGTCGGCAGTATCAACACCATGCTCTTACTCGCTATTCTTTTTATGATTTTAACCTTTGGCGCATCAAGCAACCTGACCGACGCATATGGGCTTGCTGTAACAGGAGATATGACCATTACGGGAACGCTTATGGCATGGATATTTTTCCGCCGCAACTGGAAAAGTAAAATGGGAATAGCGGTCGCACTCACCATCATTAACTTTACCTTCTTTTGTTCATGTTTATGCAAAATACCAAATGGAGCCTACTGGTCGCTTATTATAGCCCTTTTCCCACTTGCAATGATCTTAATTTACACGCGCGGGCAAAAACGATTACAAGAAGCAATGTCTCCCGTCCCCCTAGAGCATTTTGTAGAACAATACATTCCTTTTCAAGAAGATGCCCCACGGCTTAAGGGTGCAGCACTCTTTTTTATTCGCGACATCAAAATGATTCACTCGTATGTTGTTAAAACAATTCTTGAAAATAATATTTTATATGAAGACAATATCCTTATCTCAGTTGTTACACGAGACGATCCTTTTGGCGTTATAGGTTTTTTTAAGGGCTCACTTGCCCCAGGGATTCGTATTTTTGAAATCCATCGAGGATATATGGAAGTTCTTGATATTGACCGCATTTTAAAAAATGCTTCAATTAGCGCTCAGGTTATCTTTTATGGCATTGAAGAAATTACCACCAAAAATATTGTATGGAAATTCTACTCAGCCATAAAACGCCTTGTTCCCACATTTGTACAATTCTATAAACTCCCACCAGACAAGGTCCACGGCGTTATAACCATGGTAACCATGTAACCCAAAGGATCCTCATGAAACTTTTATACGCCCCATGGCGCCAAGATTACATCCAGAAAAATATACCACAACCAACGGAACCACTTAAAAATAACTGTGTATTTTGTCATCAATTTGAACAAAACAACGATGATCGCTACTTTATTTTGCGACGTTTTGAGCACGCTGCGCTGGCACTTAATTATTACCCATACAATGCCGGACATGTTATGGTCCTCCCCCTTGAACACAAAGGAACCCTCCAAGAACTCTCCAAGCACGTCCGCGCCGAACTTATGGAAATTACCAATCAAACCATTCCAATACTTGAAAAAACATTACACGCTGAAGGATTTAATGTTGGCATCAACATCGGTCAAGCCGGCGGAGGAGGTATTCCCTCCCATCTTCATATTCACATTTTACCGCGCTGGAAAAGCGATACAAACTTTTTGGATGCACTTTCAGGCAATCGCGTTATCAGTGTTGACCTTGAAAAAACCTATAAAATACTCAAAAATGAAGTTTTAAAAATTTGCATTTGACATCCTAGCCTATTTTGAGGTATATATTTTTTTAGAGATATGTGAGTGGACAAGACTCATATATTTCTAAAAAAAAGATATGTTTAACCTCATAATTTCATAAGGAGGATTTATGAACAAACGCTTATTGCACAATTCTCTTTGTGCGACCTTTGTTCTTTTTTCTATACAACCAGTAGCAGCATTCTGGGGGCATTCATCGCTCGTTGGAAGCCTTATTGATGACTCATTCCCTATATTATTTTACACCCATAAGGCACCAGCGCTTGAAGCAACAGCTTTGCACGAGGATCTTAATAAATTCGATGCTGAACTCCTTGCCATACAACAAGAAACATCCAACTTGCGCAATGCTCTTTTGAGTTCAAAAGCAGAAAAAGATAGTATTATTGCTACCATAAAAACAACCAAAGAAAAGCTCGAGCAGTCACTCGCAACATGTTCAACGCTCTTAACATCATTTGAAAAAGACATTCAAGGCATTACAGAAAAACATGCATATACGATCAAAGAATACACCATTGACGAAAAAGATGCAGCCCATAGCAATAAATACGGGGTAAAAATTAGTGTGCCTGGATTTAAACCAGAAGACTTAACGGTTTCTATTTCAGTTGATACAAAGAATGGCATAACACGCCAAAGGCTCACGGTTACAGGAACTAAACAGCCTACGCAAACAACCAACAATACGGCAAAAGTATCAACCGACCATCAATTTACGTCATCATCATTTGTACATGGTCGACAAAAACAAATAGAATACAAGAACGGAACCATCAAAGCCACCTTTGACCTTCCAAGCAACATAGACACCAAAGAAGAAAGCTATGCAATGTCTTTTGACCATGAAAAAGAAATATTAACGGTTGAATTTGAAAAAACAGATGCAAGCAAAAAAAAGGTGCTCAAATACACCGATCAACAAAAATCACACACACATGATGCTTTTGATAAATAAAACACCTTGCGTACAACCATAAAAAGGTATACAACACCAAAATTACGGGGGTTTTTTAGCCCCCTATCAACTTTTTCCACAATATCACAATGCAATCAACATGCAATCATCATTCCCCTCACATTACTCACTCAGAATGCGCAGCTCTAAGGCGCTTGAGATCAATTCAAGCCGACTTATCATTACCCACATCTTTTCTTTTATTTTTTTGTGCTTTTAATTTTATATTTGCAGCTCTATGTTCTTTCACCGCTCGTCCCGAGTGATTTGCGCAGCAAATCGTATCGAGGGATGCGGTAGAACTGTTTCTTCTGCTCTAAGGTACCATCTTAAATAATATGAACAATTTTTTTATATGCTCCGCATGGGGATAAAGGGATGGTCTTGCCACCACCCCTTTATCAAATCCCCGGGCACCAAAAAAAACCAGTCTTTTTTGGATTTTTTCTAGAGGAGTTTCAAGCAAAAACAGGTGTCTATCCGCCTCAGATGCCCACCCTACGCAAAAACGGTTTTTGCTCCGGGGCAGGTCGCCACATGCGCCCTGGGGGCATATTCGGCAAAGACACCTATTTTTGCAAGGTGCCGCAATTACGATGGCTACCGCCATCTGTCAACATTTCATTCACAATGTTAAGGACATAATTTTTTAAGAAAAAGATGTGGGTAATGATAAGTCACGCCGAACCCCTGCTCGAAACCCCAAAATAAGAGCGCCGGTTGACATATATATATTTTCCCCTAAAATAAACCCAACTAGTCGACTTAATTGAAAAAAAATAAAATTTACATTAGTAAAATTCCATTATTATTCACATAAAAACACGGAGATTACATTATGTTTTCTAAAGCAAAAAAAATGCTTTTAGCGTCACTTATTTTAGCATGCCCACTACATACCCCTATAAAAGCAATTGATGAAGATACGGTAAAAAACATTGCACTTGCTGGTGGAGCCCTTGTTGGCGGAGCCTCTGCTCTTGGAGTACATTTGCTTTCTAACAAAAATATAGCATCTAAACTTGCATCGCCAATCATAGGAACTGCATTAGGATATGTTACTAAATATCTTTTATATCAATGGTTATATGCAAAAACACCATCTGCAAAAATTGCATTAGCAAAAAATAGTGTACGATACGCATCGAATATTATGCAAAAAGCTCAACAAACCCTTATAGATAATGCTCATGATGAACTTATAACAAAGAACTTTGCTTCAGATCAATTGTTTATTGCATACATTACTCAACGATTTACCACTAATTGGCCATTAGTTGAAGCTCATAATTTTTTAATCGATGTACCGAATAATCTACAAAACAAAGTATACTACATGAGATCTGAACTGAAAAATACCCACTTTTTCCTTGACCTCGCCATAAAGGAAATGCAAACAAATACCAAAAAATACGCAGCGCTTTTACAAGAAGGCAAATACCTTCAGGAAAAAATTAAGAATATTGAGGCATATTGCGCACAATATGATAAAAATATTGCCTTGATTAAAAAAGTAACTAAAAATTTAATCAACACCATTGCACTGTACCCACAATTTACATCACAAGCCGCATTGTATGAAAGCCACATACAACATGAAGAGATGCTCAAGCAGCTTACTCAGCAACACCGACAACTCATTGCAATTGAAGAACGTAAGCTTGCACTACAACAACTTCAATTTGCACAGCAAACAACAAGAAATTGAACGACGTAAACTTGCGCAACAAGAACGTTAACCTACTCTGAGGAGTTCGTGTTTAGCAAGCGCCTCTAACCAAACCACCCCTTTATTCCTATGTACAAAAAACAGTCTTTTTTGGATTTATTAATTACAAAATTTCACCCCGGATCGAAGTCCGGGATGAAAAACAGAGATTACATTATGATTTCTTTAACAAAAAAAATTCTTTTGGTAGAACTTATTTTATTATGTCCACTGCATGCCCCTATAAAAGCAATTGATGAAGATTTAGCAAGGAATATTGCCATCACTGGTGGCATTCTTGCTGGCGGAGCCTCTGCTCTCGGAGTATACTTGCTTTCTAATTGCTTAACTAACCCAAATAAAGATCTATTGCTTGAATCACCAATCATAGGAACTGCATTAGGATATGTTACTGAACATTTTTTATATCAATGGTTATCTGCAAAAACACCATCTGCAAAAATAGCATTAGTAAAAGATTGTGTGCAATCCGCATCGAATACCATGCAAGAAGCTCAACAAACCCTTATAGATAATACTCATGATGAACTTATAATAAAAAACTTTGCTTCAGATGAACTGCTTATTGCATACATTACTAAACGATTTGACACAAACTGGCCATTAGTTGCTGCTCGTAATTTTTTAATCGATGTACCGAATAATCTACAAAAAAAAGTATACTACATGAGATCTGTACTAAACAATGCAAAAAACTACCTTGAACTCGCCATGAAGGAAATGCAGACAAATACCAAAAAATACGCAGCGCTCTTACAAGAAGGTAAATACCTTCAAGAAAAAATTAAGAATATTGAAGCATATTGCGCACAATATGATAGAAATATTACCTTGATTAAACAAGTAACTGAAAATTTAATCAACACCATTGCACTATACCCACAATTTACATCACAAGCCGCAGTGTATGAAAGCCACATACAACATAAAGAGATGTCTGCAAAAATAGCCTTGGCAAAAGATTTAATAAAAAAAGCATTGGATGTCATGCAAGAAGCTCAAAAAACCCTTATAGATAATACTCATGATAAACTTATAACAAAGAATTTTGCTTCAGATGAATTGTTTATTGCATACATTACTCAACGATTTACCACTAATTGGCCGCTCGTTGAAGCTCGTGACTTTTTAATTAAAGTACCAAATATTTTAAAGAGAAGAGCATACCACATAAAATATTCGTTTAAAAATGCAGAAAGCTGCCTTGAACTTGTCATAAAGGAAATGCAAACAAATACCAAAAAATACGCAATACTCTTACAAGAAGGCAAATACCTTCAAGAAAAAATTAAGAATATTGAGGCACATTGCGCAGAATATGATAAAAATATTACTTTAATTGAAAAGGCAATTAAAAACCCTATAAGTACTATTTCGCTATACCCACAATTTATATCACAAGCCGCATTATATGAAAGCCATATACAACATGAAAAAATGCTTGAACAGCAAAGGCAACAACGACAACAAGAACTTGATATCGAAAAAAGTAAACTTGCGCTACAACAACTTCAATTTACACAGCAACAAAAAATTGAACAACGTAAACTTAGTCAACAAGAACGTCAATTTCATATCCTAACATCTTATCACTTGAACGGCTTTGTGGATCCTGGCTCGGAGGCCGGAATGACAAATGGTAATTGTTACTTGTTATAAAAAATTCGGATCGTCATGCAAAAAAACACTTTGGAGTCAATGTACTTTTCTTTCCCCCGCTCATCCCGACTAATCATTACCCACATCTTTTCCTAAAAAAAATTATGTCATTAACATTGTGAATGACATGTTGACAGGTGACGGTAGTCACCGTAATTGCGGCACCTTGCAAAAAGTTGAGGCTTTGCCGAATATGCCCCCAGGGAGCATGGGCGACCTGCCCCGGAGCAAAAACCGTTTTTGCGTAGGGTGGGCATCTGAGGCGGATAGCCACAACTTTTTGGTTGAAATCTTCTTAGAAAAAATCCAAAAAAGACTGGTTTTTTTGGGGCCCGGGGATTTGATAAAGGGGTGGTGGCAAGACCATTCCTTTATCCCCATGCGGAGCATATAAAAAAAATTGTTCATATTATTCAAGATGATACTATCGAATAGAACGCTATAATAAACAGTATTAACTCTCATTTAAATTTTAAAATTAGCATAATAAATGTGGGTAATGATAAGTCATCCCGAGTATTTTGCGTAGCAAAATGTATCGAGGGAAGGATAATGTACGGAAAAAAAGCAATAAAAAAAGCCTGATTTTCACCAGACTTTTTTTTATTGCTTAATTTATTTTTTTGCTTTTTTCTTTTTCAGCAATCCGCTTACTTTTGCTTTTACCAATTTTTTAGCAACCCTGCGAACAATACCAACGTCTTTTAACCGATTCATCGCATTTTCTAAAACTGTAGCATCTTTTGCCTGTTCTTCTTTGATCATCACACCACAGATATTAACAGGCCCGGAAACTACTTTTTCAGGATGTTGTTCAAAAACAAGTTTTATACCAAACGGATCCTTAAGGGCAAAACTTTTTTCCCCATGCTCCCCTGATTCTTTGAGCTCTGATGTAATCTTAAGCCCTTTTTTCTGGCATCGTGCGTACAGTTTTTCAATGCCCTTTTTCATATCACATTGAATACTTATACTACGACTCGAACATCGCTTTATAAAACTAAACTCCGCAAATTCCTCAACCTGTGGAACTCGAAACTGTATAAAGCACTTCCCCTTGCGAAGGCGGGCAAAACGTACATGTTCACCGCCCTCTTCGCTCGTAAGAAGGTCGACTAAATCGAACCCTAATTTTTCAGAGTAAAACTTAATTGCATCTTCAACAGAATCAACCACAATTATCGCTTCACAAGACTTCATCATACTCGCTCCCTCACCTTTTTAAAAAACAACGAGGCAAAACGATGCTGTCTCTCCTTACTGATGTTTCAATCAAGCTACTGGGCCAACTCAGCCTTTGCAACTTTTTTTGCCAAAACACTTACTCGTCGAGCAGCTGTATTTTTTTTCAAAACACCTTTGCCACAAGCACGTGCTATTTGAGATTCAGCCTTAATCAACAGCTCTCGAGCTCCAGTAATATCATTGGAACTAAGTGCATCAATAACTTTTTTTGCAGCTGTTTTAATCGCAGAACGACGAGCAACATTACGTTGACGTCGAGACTCATTTTGTAGAACACGCTTTTTTGCTGATTTCGTATTTGCCATGCTTTAATCCTCAAAAACTCCACATAGGTTTTTAATACTAATTTAAATTACTTTTTCTACTTTGCCAGCTTTTACACACTTTGTGCAGACAGCTCCGCGGTGAACTTCAGTTTGCCCTTTTAATCTAAAGCGCATTACATGAACGTTTGGATAAACCCAACGTTTTACTTTGTTGTTTGCGTTACTCACTAAATTTGCAACTTGAGGGCGCTTGTTGCATATTGCGCAAATATTTGCCATTGTATCAATATCCTTTCGCGTATTACAAGCTAAAACTGATATACAGTTTAGCAAAAGCATTTTTTTTTAAAAGAAAAGATTATTCCGACCGCAAGCTGTGCGTTACACGCGGCTCTATGCCCAAAAGTTCATATACTTCAGAGGCTTGCATCGTCTCACGTTCAACTAGGGTTTTTGCCAAAAGGTCTAGCTTCTCTCTATTGTGAATAAGAAGCTGTTCCCCTCTGTTATAGCATTCTTTAATTATTTTTTCAACTTCTTCATCAATTCGCTGAGCGGTATGTTCAGAAAATTCCTTAGAATTCTGAATATCGCGACCCAAATACGGATTTTCCTCAGCCGTACTAAGATCTATCGGCCCCAAATCGGACATACCATATCGGCATACCAATGCACGCGCAATACGCGTCGCTTGTTCAATATCATTTCTAGCACCAGTTGTTTGATCATCAAAAACAACCTTCTCGGCCAAAAGACCACCAAAATCAATAATAATTTCAACCAGTAATTGCTTTTTGCTTTTTGAATAAAGATCACGCTCAGGCAATGACCAGGTTACACCCAACGCCCGCCCACGAGGTATAATGGTAACCTTGTGTAACGGATTTGTTGCCTCCGGCTGTAAAACGGTCAATAATGCATGACCAGCCTCATGATATGCCGTCATAAGTTTTTCTTGCTCAGTAAAAATAAGGGTCTTACGCTCGGTTCCAAGCATAATTTTATCACGAGCAATTTCGAAAGATTCCAACATAACCGTCGCACTTCCGAGCTTAGACGCACTTAACGCAGCTTCGTTAATTAAATTGGCAAGATCAGCGCCACTAAACCCTGGAGTGCCTCGAGCAATTTGCATTAAATCAACAGATTTATCAAGCTTAATATTTTTGGCATGCACCTTTAAAATATCACAACGAGCCTGTAAATCGGGATAGGGAACTTCTATAATACGATCAAAACGGCCAGGACGCAACAACGCTTTATCTAAAACGTCTGGACGATTGGTTGCCGCCAGAACAATAACTGCACCGTGCTCAGTTGAAAAGCCATCCATCTCCGCCAGCAACTGATTTAACGTTTGCTCTCGCTCATCATTTCCCCCACCCAAGCCGATGCCACGTTGGCGACCAACAGCATCAATTTCATCAATGAAAACAATGCATGGACTTTGACGTTTGGCCTGCGTAAACAAGTCACGTACACGAGAGGCTCCAACACCAACAAAAACTTCAACAAAATCTGATCCACTTACACTAAAAAATGGAACACTTGCTTCACCGGCGACAGCTTTTGCAAGCATTGTTTTACCATTTCCCGGAGAACCATTCAATAAAATGCCACGAGGAATCTTTGCGCCTAAGCGATCAAATTTTTCGGGATGTTTTAAAAAATCAACAATGTCACGTAATTCTTCCTTAACCTCAGGCATCCCGGCCACATCTTTAAATGTTGTATTAATCGTATTAGGCGAAAAAAAACGAGCTCGACTTTTGCCAACAGAAAAAATCTTTCCATTCGCACCACCACCACCTTGAGATTGACGAAAATACATAACCAAAAAAAGCACAAAAAAGAAAAGCAAAGAAAGAAATACATAAGTTCCCCATGGTTGCTTTTCTTGAGGATAAATTTCAATGTTTACATCATGCTTATGCAAGGTTTGCCAGAACAAATCGGAAGGGACAATGTACGCCGTAAACAGTTTGTTGCTATTTTTATAATTTCCCTGAACCAATTGATCCTGAACCTTAACCGCTCCAACTTGGCCTTGTTCAACGGCGGTAAGAAATTTACTGTACGTCAACACATCAATTTCACGATTGACACTATTGTACCAAAAGAGATACATAATACCAACAAACACAAAAAAGAGTAAAAGCCACAAGGCATTTGGCCCTTTACCACTATTTAAACCACTTTTTCTTATATTTTTGCTCATGAGTTTATCATTTCGCTTAATAAAAGGTTAATCAGTAACAACATACATAAGCCCCATTTTAAAAGGCTCCACCATTCTAATAAATAATATTTTTTTTCGCTAGATCTTTTTAGCATTCCCTACACATAATAAGTTTGATTTATCCAACAAGGAAAACTTTTAGACTCACTACCGCTTGTCAATACCTTAATTTTCTTACTTGCAAGATTCAAAACTGCAATTTGAGATGTCGCCTGAGTACTTGTTTGCTCATCATAACCATCATACGAAAAAGCAACATAACGACCACAGGCAGACCACGAAGGTTCTTGCTTATTTCCCTTACCTTTTGTTATTTGTCGCTCACGATGCTTTGCATCGGCCAAATCCATTACGCACAACTGAAACACTCCTTTAACCAAACGATTATAAACAATCATATGAGTTGCAGAACAATAACTTGGCGCAGTACAATAACCTTTCCCATTGGTAAGCCGACTCACCGTTCGTTTTTTCCAGTCAAAATAATAAATTTGTGGCAATCCCGTCTCAAAATCAGAACAAAAAACAATATCATCATTCCCTAAAATAACAGGGGATGCATTATTGCCCCCATTATTGGTCAATTGCTTAAAAACGCGACGACCAAGACGAGAACAAAAACGCTGATCGTATAAAAAAAGCTCAGAATTTCCCTTCTTGCCAGCACTCATACACAAAACAGCACGTGATCCATCCTGCGAAAAACTTGGTTGCATGGTAAGTCCATCATAAGCACAAACAACAGCTCGCCGCCCCGTTTTTACATCAAACGACATCAGTTTACTCTTGCTTTTAGTCAGCTGCGAATAAAACAACAAAGGGGCCTGAGTATGCCAGCGCGGCGCCAAGTTAATGGTGTTCGACTGGAACAACATGCGCTCTTTGCGACATGCATAATCAGCAATGCAAAGCATTTTATTATGGGGGGACACTTGCTTACAATAAGCCAAAGTGCTTAAAACAGGCTCCTGCGTACCCGTTAAAATCGGAAACAATTCATGGGTAATACAATGACTTGCGTGTACACTATTTTTTACTGAACAATCAAATGTCTTGTAAAACAATTCATCACCAGAGCTTGCTTCTTTAACCATGACCGTCACAGGCAAAAGAGCATTTTTGAGTTCACCCGATTTTAAATAAACACAAACCGAGGTGCCAGCATTAAAGAGCTTAGGCAAAAGAACTGCATCTGGCTCTGTATCTGTTTTTTTTATTTCCACCGCAAGCTGATCGGTAAATTCAAGATCATTTTTAACGGCTTTACCAATCACATCAAGCTCAGGTGAATCACCTATACACAACAATAAACAGCCAACCGTCCCATAGCGCTGCCCACTCGATTCAAGTTTAACCGCAAACTGCTCACCACTCGCCCCTTCTTGCGCATGCCCACAAGCAATAAAAACAAAACTTAATAACAGTTTTTTACAAAAACGTACCATTGCCCTAACCCTTTCGCATACTTACTGACAAAATTCTACGGTAAATCTCTTTCCCCATAAACATGCATCAAATTGGCATTTTTTTGCAATTTGCGAAATGCTCCAATTATAAATGGGCACTTTTGATTTTTGCACAAATTCAAAATGTTCAACTTCTCCAATTTTGTTGATCACAAATAATCCACGGCACGTAGTTCCTTTTGCAACTCCTGGAGGCGGCATCCACAGTCGACTAACTTCCTTTTGAATAGACGCATGAAAAACACGCAAATCCTGATTGGCTCCTCCCACAAGACTAAAATCAAGCACCTCGTTGCCACCCTCAACACCCGATGCTGGCGGCGCAAAAAAGTCACCTTCAGCCGATTGATTTTCCGACGCTGCTGGGCTTGCCGGCAATTCTGCTGGTGTTGCATTAACCGCCTGAACAACCTCTGCCGGAGCCTGCTGAGCTACAGGCTGAGGGACATCAAACACCTTTGGCTGAACAATCTGTTGTGCCACTTCTGGCGCGATCGGCTCAGCATCTTGTGTCTTTGGAGCTACCTCGGGAATCTGCTGCTTAATCTTTTTTTCAACCTCTTTATGAACAACAGGCTCAGATTTGGCCACCTCATCCTTTTTTACATCAGCTTCTACCGCAGCTTTTTTTTCCCTATCCACAAGCTGCTGCCGATAGGCATCAAGCCGCTGCTGACGTTCTTGCAGCAAGGCTTGCCGATGATCTTTATTTTTTTGTAGTGTTTTTTTATCAAGCTGCGCCAACTTTTTTACACGATCACGCATTACAACATCAACATTACCAGCCTTGCCAACCTTTACATGTTCGGAAAAACTTATTGTTTTTACCTCGCCAACTCCCGCGCGTGGCTGGAAAGATGGGCGGCCCTTGCTCCGCTTACGAACAACTGGTTCACCCGAAGAAACTTGTTGAGGAGGTTGGCGCACCGTAGATCCCGTAGGCTTTGCTGAGCCCGCGGTTCCTTTTACAGCAGATGTTATAGCACCACCTTTGCCTCCGGACGAAGGACGCCTTCCCACAAATGGAACACCTTGCGGCGCAAACTTCATGTATGCATGTGAAGGCTTTTGAGAATGAGCACCAAAAACTAAGAACGTCTTGCCTATACGATTACTCCGTATAAAATAAGAAAGAAGCATGATGATAACAACATGAATTAACAATGAAATAAGAATATATTTTTTATTCAAAAAATGATTCATGCGTTTCCTCATTCTTCATCAATACAACTAATTAATCATTAAGCAACTTGCCGCGTAGACATTGCCACGTACTTCACCCCTGCTTGCTTAAGTTCATCAACTATTTCTATAATTTTTCCATACGCCACCGTTTGATCAGCACGAACAAAAACGGGTAAATCTTCTTTATATTCGATTGACTTTTTGACCACGCTTACCAATTTTTGCTCTTCAATAGGATAGCTATTAAAAAACACTTTGCCGTCCTTGCTTACCGTTACAACACACTCCTGAGCTGCCCCTCCAGCCTCTCGACTGTTACCTTGCGGCAAATCAACCTTAATGCTATTTTGCACCATCGGCGCAGTTACCATAAAAATAACCAATAGTGTTGCAAACGTATCAATAAGAGGGATTAACGAAACCTCTCCCATGGTTAAGCGATTAATACGAGAACGCTTCATAAAAACTCCTCACATCAACAACTATCGTGTAAATGTATATTTTACAATATTTAAAAAACGATCACCGATATCATTTAAATGATGATCAAATTTACGCACCCTGGATGCAAAAAAATGAAAAGCTATCAACGATGGTATTGCAACAACCAAACCCGCTAATGTTACAATCAATGCTTCAGCAAGACCTGGTGCAACCGTTGCTATATCAGCACTTTTTTCACGACTAATATCCATAAACGAATGAATTAATCCCCAGATTGTTCCAAACAACCCAACCAGCGGCGCCGCTACGGCACTTGTTGACAAAAAGGGTAAATACACTTCAAGTTCTGAAACTAAATGAGCCAAGGCTCCCGACATTTCACCTTCTAAGATTGCAATTTCTCGATCAGATAGCACTGGATTGCCATCGCCAGTTTTTTTAGCAGAGATATCCAAAAGTGCTTTTAACTCCGTTAATGAAGTAACTAAAAATCGACCGCCAATCCCATCTGCATACTCTTTGCTCACAGCAACAAGATCGGTAAATGAACGTACATCCTTCATTTTTTTCATTAAGGCGTCTAACGACTTGCGCTCACGCATAAAGGCCCGATATTTATACACAATAATAGCTACACACACAACCGATGTAATAAACAAGCCTAAAAGAATAAGCCAACACATTGCATCCGCTTTTGCAATCAATTGCCAAGCTTCTGATTTAAAAATATTTAATTGCATAACACCCTCATCGCTTATAGCCATCATACTATCTATCAGCTCTCAACTAAAACTTAAGTTTTATGGACTCTTATATTTTCATGTAAGAAATGATGGATCCTCGGGTTGCGTGCCTAGCGTCCCGCCCCCAAGGATGACACACTAAGCGACGATGTCATTCTCGCCCCGGATCGGGGTCCGGGGTGACAAGGGCCGCAAGGCCTCTTGACCGAGAATCCATTTCTTAAGTATTTTTAAGGCAATAGCATCGCATTAAAAATTAATTAATTTAAAAAGCCAACTAAAACTTAATGGTATAGCATACAAGAGCAAGGCATAGTGCGTCTAGCATATTTTCTTTTTATGGTAATTTATAAGTATACAAGCTCATACTTACACACAAAAACGTACGCAACGATCAAAAAAAATCTTGTTGAATAGACTGCGCATATTGAGTTATATGCTCCAGCAAACATCCTCTATTGTCTGTGCTGGTCAAAAAACACCGAAGTTTTAACAATGCTTGCAACCCCCTTATGCGACGATAAAGTTTTTTTATGGCTCGCCCATCCATACCATCAAGCGAAGTTATCCCAATACCTTGTTGCTTACATACCTTACTGATAAACAGTTTCATCTCAGGCAAAGATCGCCCCCAAATATCGTCCTCTGTATCAATAAAAACAACATGCCCACACTCATCTATGCCAACATTATCCCCGGTAAAATCATCAAGTCCAAACGTGCTCACAATAGAAACAAGCGCTTGTACGTGCTTTAATGACAATTGATCATATGAGTTAATCTTGGTTATATTACATCGCTGAGCTACAACCAAACACTGCTCATTGCACGACAAATCCTCACAACCAGGTAAGCGATACAGATATTTGCAAGGCACTTTAACATAATCATGAAGATTATTTTTTTCACAATACCTGTAAAGTTTTTGAGCCAAAACCACTCGACGCGTATGATGATATATGTTGCGCATATAAAAAGAAGCCGTATACCCAGGCATTTTACAAACATACCCATCGAGACCCGGAACGCTCATCACAAGGGTCTTAGCATCACATTTAAACACCGTACAACCAACCTGAAGAAGGTAGTAATAAACCTCTCGATAAACCTTAATCATTGCATTGACATACTTTGATCTTGAAGCACACAAGTCACCATCAACCATTGCACCTGATACTCCATCCCCAAGAGCCATGCGCATAATATCATCGCGTCGCTCCATAAATAGTCTCATATGATCACACCAAAAACAATTCAACGTATGCTGCACCTGCACAGGAGGCTCGTACGTTAAATCATTACACTGGACACCATAACCATGCATATTTATACATATACAAAACAAAAAAAATACACTGCTCTTTCTGATATAATCCATAACTTAATGTTATTTATTTTTTAAAAAATAAAGACTTCCCGTATAAGCAAAAAAAATTTTATTAACAAAATCTCGAAATGTGTAAATAAACTTTTTCACATGTTCTTTTGTTTCCTGATTTGCATTTACAAAAAAACATTTTGTATTTTTTAACACATCAAGCCTCATTTTAAGTTTATAGAGCAATAGTGCAACGTCATTACTTTGAACATCATCACTCCTTAGAAAAGACTCAATAGCACAAAGGCGCGGAGATAGAGCACTATAGACTTCTCGATAATCAAGAATGTGTTTTTCAATATCACGCAGTGTGTATTGACCAGCATAATCCTCTGTATCAATAAATACAATATGACCACTTTTATCAAACACAACATTTTCATTGCCTATATCAAAAAGCCCAAATTCACTTATAACATTCAAAAAAGCGTATAACTGCTCAATGGAAAAAGTATCAAATGAAGTTATTTTATTTTCATTAATGCGTTCAACAACCACAAGGTAATTATCATCACACACATCTATCGACTTTTCTGGTATATGATACAAATACTTATTGGGAACCTTCACCCATTTTTTTATATTTTTTTCTTCACAATAATGCTTAATAGAAGCAGCACTCACAACACGTATAACATTTTTATGCGTATTATTATGGAAAAAACGGTTTTCATATCCAGAAAGTTTGCAAACATACTTTTCTAATCCGCCAATAACAAACACAACAATGCTGCCATCGCATTTTAAAACCGTACACCCATTGCCAACCAAGTGCCAATAAAGTTTTCTATACAAATAATCAGCCTTGTTCCCAATATCATCAATAAGCCTATGCCGTTCAGATCGATCAACAATTTTATCAACGTTATAGCCCCCTTCTCTAATTTCATTAAAGCCTTCTGCATTTTGTATCATAAATGGTTGCATAACTGTACGCCAAAAATGATCAAGTTTCTTTTTAACGTTGGTAAATATCTCATATTTCTGAGGATCAATACTATGGTCATCAAAAGCAACATTCATCGCATTAACAACCCCACACAAGCCAAAAACCATAATCATAAATATACGTATCATCATGTATAAACCCTTTTTCTTAACGCTTTCATTAACATTGACTAATATAAATATACAAAAAGATTTTGACAACACAATCAACAATGCTATTATTCAATAAAATTACTCATACAACCAACGGTACAATTAATTACTGTAATAAAGGATTATAATCATGTCAGCACCCAACAAAGAAAATGCAATGCCCACACTGCAACCGCAAGAAATCATTGACATAAAATGCCGTAGTGCAGTAAAAAATATCACGTCAACATATGAATCACTACAAAAAAAAATAGCAATGCTCGAAGAATCGATAGCTACATTCCAAACATCACAAAGCGCTGAAAAAATGACCTCTGATTCCCAAAATGAACTTTTTGCCGCACTATGCAAGGCAAAGGCAAAGATGACCGTTGATTTTGAAAAAACAGGCACCTCAAATAGAGGTTACTTTGCAACGTATTCAGATCTTGTCGCTCACGCAAAACCATTCCTCGCCGCCGAAGGCATAGACATTATTCACGAGCCCATAACCCATGGCATCCATGATTTTTTAAAAACAACAGTAACGCACAGCTCTGGTCAATGGAGATCATCTGTCTGTGCCATCCGCCCCGACCTTGAAAAAGGAATTAAATCGCCAAGCCAGGCCTATGCCGCCGCACTCACCTCAATGAAGCGTTATGTTTATGCAGCAATTTTAAATTTGCATACCGGCGGGGACAAAGATTAAAACTCAGGCGCTCATAGTCATTTTGGGCGATAATAATTTAAAATATGTCGAGCGGGCTTTCCATCTTCATAAAAAAAAGTACCGGTATCTACAAAACCAGCTTTAATAAGCGCATAGTAACTTCGTTTATTCCAAAGACGAACATGAACCTCAAACGAATCAACATCATATAAACGGAAATACACATTCGCTATAAGTTTAGCAGCCTCCTGTATAAGCCCTCTACCACGATATTTCTCGTTAAGCCACCATCCAAACTGCCCCATACTCGTTGGCGTTTTTTCGCGAATATCAACAGCACCAACAAGAACATTACTTTGGGCATCAAACACACAATAGGTAATCTGCTTGCCTTTTTTAAAGTTTTCCAACTCATAACGTAAAAAGCGAATCGTATAATCCAAATCAATATCCTCAGGGAATTCTAATCCCTGCCGTACATCCCGTGACCAAGCATTATGGTAATCAATAAAGTAACGCTCATGCAATAATCGCAAAATAACCTTTTCACCTGTAACCTCATCTGGAGCTTTATCAAGCGTACCCCACTCCAAAGAAGACCGTAAGCTCCAATAATGATAAATACCCCCGCCAACCCCACATAATCCAACAACAACCAAAAAGGCCCAAACCCTTTTGTGCTTTGAAAAAAACAACGTGCTCTTCATAACTTTCCCCCAGTAACGTATTAATTTTTTTTAGCATAACGCAATCTTTTCTTAAAATGCCACTATTTTATCTTTTATTTATTATTGTAACAATAATAAAACAATTATTTACAAACTTGACAGAGTAATAACCTCTCACTATAGTAACATTCCCAATAATCAAAACACCGGAGAACAACAATGGTTATAATTATAATTTTATAATGGAAATATAATAATGGTTATTCTACACCTGCAAGGTAAAAATATAAAACTCTTAGCACTCTTTATCTGCTTATTTTTTTCGATGAAACAAGGATATGCAAAAAAATATACACAAGAAGATCTTTTCAACGCAATTAAGATGTCTGATGAAAAATCTGAACAAAAAGTAATCGAATTAATCAATACAAAATATTCCACCAATAGAAACCCCTATAATTACACATATCACGGCAAACCAATACTCCATCATGCCGTGAGACTCAATAAAAAAGGTATAACACAACACCTTATCGAATTAGGGTTTCCCATTAATGATCATACAAAAAACAACATAACACCTCTCCATATTGCATCACTTATGGGTTTTTATGATCTTGCTTGCTATCTTGTACAAGAAGGTGCCGACGTAAACGCAACAACCTATGACATGCAAAGCCCCTTACACTTTGCGGCACAACAAAACCATGATAAAATCGTAGCAATGCTTTTAAAAAATGGGGCTAATCCTCATATTGTATCAATACATAACAAAAAGGCTTATGAAATCGCACTCGAAAACAATGATACCGCGTGCGCAAGCATCTTCGCACCCTACATAGAAAACCCAAATACAATGTTAGGCCAACCTCTCCACATTGCCGCTCACAATGGCGACCTTGCAACCATAGAAAAACTTATTACCCAAGGCGCATATATTAACTGCCGAGACAATAAAAATGCAACCCCTATGCATTACGCAGCCCACAACAACCATGCTGATATTGTAGCCTTTTTGGCGCAAAATGGTGCATACATAGATATTGTTGACGATAGAAGTTTTGATCCACTATGTATCGCAGCGTGCTATGGTAATACAAAAACCGTAAAGCGTCTACTCGAGCTTGGAGCCAATATAACCACAACAACACTACAAAAAAAATTAACTCCCCTTCACCTTGCAGTCAAAGCAAATTCGTTAGAAACGGTAAGTCTCCTCATTGAAAAGGGGGCCCCTATTGATGCTTTATCAGAACTCAGAAACACACCCCTTCACTTTGCAGCTTCTCACGGCTATCAAGACATCTGTAAAAAACTTATTGAACATGGAGCAAATCGCCATCTGGTTAATGCTCAAGGAGACACTCCTTTTACCATTGCAATGAAAAAAAATCACGAAACAATAGTGCCACTCGTTCTACCCAATTATCAATCCGATCAAATCAAAAGCTTAAGCAATATTTATAACAATGATAACGATAACAATACAACCGCCCAAGAATGCATACTATCACCTACACTTTTTCATGATGCAATTCAAAAAAATGATCTTAATGAAATTAAGCGTCTGATTGAACGAAATATTGATGTTAATTCCTGTGATAAATTTAACATTCCGCCTCTTTTTTATGCTGTGGATCAAAATCAATTAGAAATAGTAGAAGCACTCCTAAAAGCAGGAGCTTCTGTCAATCATAAAGAACCGCGTCATAAAGCAACACCTCTTCATTTTGCCGCGACAAAAGGCTATACTTCCATCGCAAAATGCCTTATTAAACATGGAGCTCTTGTTAACATTTCTGATCCACGTTATGGCCTCAATCCACTGCATGCCGCAGCGCAAGGAGGCCACCTAGAAACTGTACAATGCCTTCTAAATGGAGGTGCGCGTAAAAATACTATAACACGTGAAGGATTTTTAGCATGTGAGCTTGCTGAATATTGGCAAGAAACACTACCACAACCAACAGAAATAAGTAAAAAATTGATAGAAATATTGAATCCTAAATTATGCCCTACAAAAGTGGCAATGTGCAGCTTCCCCCTGCCAAAACTATAATAGAAAGACAAAGTATATAATAATAATTTTATAACGGAAATATAGCAATGATTACCATGCTCACGCAATTTAAAAATATTAAGCTCATCATACTTTTCATCTGCACTTGTTTCATAACTCAACAAGGATCAGCGCAAGCAAATCTTTTTGATGCAATTGAAAAAAAAACTGAAAAAGCAGTAATAACATTAATCAATAAAAAATACGTCGCCAATCAAAACCTCAAAAATTATTACTACAATGGTCAACCAATACTCCACCATGCCGTGCAATATAATAAAAAACGCATAACAAAGCACCTTATTACATTGGGTTTTCCTATCAATGAAAGAAATAAAAAAAATTTGACGCCTCTCCATATTGCATCGCTTATGGGCTTTTATGATCTTGCTTGTCTTTTGGTGCAAGAAGGCGCCGACGTAAATGCACCAACAAGCGATATGCAAACTCCCTTGTACCTTGCTACACAACAAAACCATAATAAAATTGTAGCAATGCTTTTACAAAACGGAGCCAATCCTCATATTGCATCACTCCATAAAAAAACGGCTTATGACATTGCGCTTGATGATAAAAATATAACATGCATATCAATCTTAAAACCCTACCTGGGTGAATTACTCCTGAGACAACCTTTGCATATTGCCGCTCACAATGGTGATATAACAACGGTAAAAAAACTTATAAATCAAGGGGCAAATGTCAACAGTAAAGATAATAAAAACGCTACTCCAATGCATTATGCAGCGCATAAAAATCATACAGAAATCATAGCACTTTTAGCCAAACATGGCGCACAAATAGATAGTGTTGATGATAAAAACTTTAATCCATTATGCGTTGCTGCTCGTTATGGAAATACAGAAAGCGTCGAACTTCTTTACAACCTCGGCGCCGATATTAACACCCCAACAACACAAAAAAAATTCACCCCCCTCCACCTAGCCGTTAAAGCAAATTCTTTAAAAACGATGACTTTTCTTATTGAAAAAGGAGCGCTTGTTAATGCTGTTTCCACATCAGGAATATCACCTCTGCATATGGCAGCTCTTTATGGTTATCAAGATATCTGTCAAAAACTTTTACAGCATGGAGCAATTCGCTTTTTAACAAATACACAAGGAGATACACCTTTTACCATTGCAATGAAAAAAAATCATGAATCCATTCTGTCTCTCCTATTATTAAATGACCCTGCCAATCAACTCTTGAGCCCCTTACATATCGAGCATAACGATATTTCTGATATCACTTTCGACGACACCTACATACCATGCTACGAACATAACGATGACAATGCTGTACCACAACCCCCCACAGAACCAACCACTATAACAGAAAATATTGCAAAACCAATCACACAAACCTCTAACCATTTTCATAAAGCAATTCACGACAAAGACCTTAATGAAGTTAAACGGTTAATTGCACAAAAATTCGATGTTAACCTCTGTAATAAATTCAACATTCCACCTCTTTTTTATGCTGTAAAACAAAATCAGTTAGAAATAGTAGAAGAACTATTAAAAGCAGGAGCATTTGTTAACTATAAAGAACCACAATATGGCGCAACGCCTCTCCATTTTGCCGCAACCCACGGCTATGCAGAAATAGCAGAATGTCTTATTCGGCATGGCGCAATTATTGATGTTTTTGATAAGCATATCGGAGTAACACCTCTTCATACCGCAGCACAAGGCGGCCACTTAGAAACCGTTCAATGTCTCCTCAGAGCCGGCGCGCGTAAAAACATTAAAACACGCCAAGGATTTATACCTCGCAAGCTTGCTGAATATTGGCAAGAAACGCTTTTGCAGCCAACAGAGATAAGTAAAAAATTGATACAAATATTAAATCCTAAGACATGCCAACCCCAAAAAAAGACATGCTACTTTCCCATCCCAAAACTATAACCGCGCCCCTTCTTTTGCTCGCCGTTATAAAAAATTTTGAGGTTGGCATCGCAGCGAAGCTTCCCTATAAAATGAAACCCCAAAACAACAACACCCTCAACAAACTTCTGCCAAGTTTTTATTTTAAAATTTCAAAAAAAACGCATTTTGTAGTCTATGTATATCAACTTTATTATCAAGGGGCCATACCTCACTAATAGTGTAAAGCCCCTTTACATCAGAAAACGGCTCTGCAATAACCATTTGATTTTCTTGGATAGATGCTTTCATTTCTTGTTCGCTAATAAATTTTTATTTGAGTAAACTTTAAACAAATCAAATTGTTTAAACCCAAGTTTGTCATAAATACGTTGCCCGTCTTGTGTAGCCTGCATACCGATAATATCGCACCCATTTTCCTTAAGAAATTGAATGGCTATTGAGGTCATGCAAGTTGCCAGACCCCTTTTTTGAAATTTAGGGTTGGTTACAATGTCATAAATTCCACCGAACTTATCGTCTATCACACAACTACAAATTGTAGCTGGTACTTGATCGATATAACCAACAAACATTTCAATTTTTCCATTTTTATAATATGGAGCAACCATGTTATAAAAACGTACAGCTTCCTCATCAAATGGATCAAAGACTGATGCCATTACGAGCCCAAAATCATGCCAGTTGTTCTCCGTTTTCACTGCAAGGTACGTAAATCCTTCAATTGTCTTAAATTGGGGAAGGATATCCTGTGCATCCGCTGCCATCCCAACTTCTGTTTCTGTATGAGTAAGTCCAGAATTCACCAAAATCTCATGTGCAGCACCACTCCAGCTTGATGGACCAACCCACCATGCAAATGGATATTGCTTAGCGGTATAATATTGGACAATTGAAGAAACCTTTGGTGTAATAGCCAAATCGGTAAAGTCGCCACCACAAACCACATTAAAAGTATCCGATGCAACCGCCGCATCAATTTGTGTAATGCCACAACCCACATCCCTTACAAGCATTGAGGGATGAAGGCTGGGTAGACTTGATACCTTTAAGCAAAAATTATGTTCCAATTTTTTATTAATTAAATTTTTATTCATTCTTGCTATGCGCCCTTTTGCTCGATAAATTGTTTAACTTGCTCGTTTAATGTTGGCTTATCAAAAAAATGATTAGGTCTATATCAATACTGTGAAGAGTTTTTGAAATTTTAAAATAAAAACGTGAGCGTCAAGTCAATGCCTTCATACTAATTTTGATTTAAAAAAAATGTGAAGAATAAAGAAATAAAGCCCTTAGGATCAATTTTAGGTGAAATGAGTAATGTAAGCAAGCCCCAAAAGAAAATTTTCATGATTCTGATGAAAACTATTGTAGCCACCTATGGCAAAATCAACTTCAGAAGCCTTAAACGATACAGTGGGATAAATAAAAAAATTTAACTTCTATCATCTTGCGATAAGTTCAGCCCACCACCCAGCTTGCAAGTATTCAATCACAACAACTTTAAGAGTTAGAATACAATTGATTTTAAATCATGCCTTGCTTTGCGTTCAATATCCTTATCTTGAGCTTCATCAGGTAAATAAACTATTCGTTTATCAACGGTATTTTGAGCCAGTCCGTCTTCGTTCCTCAGAAGGAACTTCGTCGGACAGTCTTCGCTTCAAAATTTAATTGTTTTTTTTACTTTTTAGAATCATATAATGGCGCCAGCCAGACGAAGCTGCGTAGCAGCGAAGACTGTCTCACCCCAAAGGATTCAACCTAAGAATAGATTAACATGGGAAAAAACAGCCCCAACCTCACCAAAAGCGCTTTGCCATAAACGCTCGCCCTTATTGTGATTTAAGATATTTTTCAAACTCCTTTGCACAATCCATATCTTTAAATGCCATACACATAACCAATTCCCATGGCCTATCCTTTTTTGTATGAACAGATCCTCCAGAATTGTGAGTTTCTAAACGCTGTTTAACATTGGTAGTATAACCAACATATAGCTTTTCGGGATGTTTAATCGATTTAATGAGATAAACGTAATAAAACATAGATTTTATGAACGTTAAAAAAGAGTCAATTTTATTTGGGGCCGGTCCGTCTTCCTTCCTCAGAAGGAACTTCGTCGGACAGTCTTCTCTTCAAAATTTAATTGTTTTTTTTGCTTTTGAACATCATTATAATGGCGCCAGCCAGACGAAGCTGCGTAGCAGCGAAGACTGGCGTCCCCAAGGGGATTCGAACCCCTGTTACCAGAATGAAAATCTGGTGTCCTAGGCCGACTAGACGATGGGGACGTATATTTTAAAGAAGTGGTGAGTCGCGTTGGAATCGAACCAACGACCCACAGCTTAAAAGGCTGTTGCTCTACCGACTGAGCTAGCGACTCAACGTATTTGTGAAGAACATGAGTAAAATGTAAAAGATTACGCTACTTTTGTCAAGTTTTTGAATTTTTTTTTATTATTTTTTTTACGCCTAAGTTAAAAAACTACTGCAAATAGAACAATAAATTAAAACACCCAAAATATCCATCAATGTTGTCAAAAATGGAGTTGCCGAATGCGCAGGGTCAACACCCAACCGCTCAAGCAGCATAGGAATAAACGCTCCCAACAGAACAGAGGTAACAACAATAACAAACAGTGAAGTTCCAACAATAAAAGAAAATAACATATTATGAGCAGACATCCAAACTCTCAAAAATCCAACAATGGCAAGCAAAAAAGCCATCCCCAAAGATATCCCAAATTCACGCAAAAGCATACGCATACCATTTTGACGCGTTATCTCTTTTGTTGTAAGCCCTCGAATCACCAACGTCGCCGACTGATTACCCGCATTTCCACCCGTCCCCACAAGCATAGTAAGAAAAAAAGTAAGAACAACATACTGCCCCATAGCAGTACCATAGCTTGCCATAATAATACTTGAAAAACTTTGTAGGATGAGTAAGCCTACAAGCCATGGCAGGCGCTGACGAATCAATACCCACCAAGGAGTTGCAAAATAACTATGCTCCATGGGAGACAAACCGGACATCTTATAAACGTCCTCGCTACCTTCTTCTTTGATAATGTCGTACACATCATCTGCTGTAATAACTCCTAAAAAATGATGTTCTTTATCAACAACAGGAGCGCACACGAGATCATAGTGTTCCATCTGCTCAACAATATCTTCTTGGTCCTCATCAACATAAACCAGCAGCTCATTTTTCCCCATAATCCTGGCAATAACACTTTCCGGCTTATTAAGAACAAGCTGCTCAAGGGTAACATATCCCACCACAATGTTCTCGGCATTAGTCACATAAACACGATGCATAATTTCTTGCGTCGAGCTTAACCGCTGCAAAAGGTTAATACTTTTTTGAACCGTAAACCCATCCTGGAATGTAATAACATTACTCTGCATACGCCCCCCTGCTGATGATGGCTCAAAATTAAGCAGGGAAATAATTTGGTTACGCTGCTTGGAGTGTAATAATTTTAAATATTTTTCTAAATCTTCATCAGAAAGATAATCAAATAAATCGGTGATATTATCAACGGGCATCCCCTTTAAAATTGTCGTTGCATCCTGCTGATCAAGATTTACAAGAAGCACCGCCTGTATATTTTCGGGAATTTTTTCAAATACTTTACTACGAACATCTTGTGGTAATTTTTTAAATAATCGTACCTGATCATCAAAATCAAGCTGTGCAATTAACATTGCAATGTCGGCGGGATGCTGCTGCAGCAATATATGCCACAAATCTCTCCCCAGCCCCGTATCCTCTTTAATAATGGTTTCGATGTTATTCTCAATCTGCAAGATAATTTTTTTTATTAATAACATTATGAACCTTCCATATTACTAGACCGCCCCGTTTTGCATTTGACTTAATTCTACTGGAAAATATACTAAGATTGAAACAGTTCATTTATATTATCGATATTTTACCATAATTAAAAGACTTATTATGAGCAAAACAACAAAAACATGCACCTTTAATCCCCAAGAAAATCCTACACGCCTGGACAAGTTTCTTTTTGAAATATTTCCAGATTATTCACGCACCTATTTTCATGATCTTATTGAACAAGGAAACATCACCGTCAATAACACCATTGTTACCCAACCAAGTTTTAAACTCAAATACGAGGCAATCATCGCTGTCACATTTCCACCCGTAAAACAATATAACCTCACGCCAGCCAAAGTTGATTTTACCATTGTTGATGTACAACAAGATTTTATTGTTATCAATAAGCCAGCAGGCTTAGTGGTTCATGCAAGCGAAAGTAATAAGGATGAAATATCGCTCGTCAATGGACTTTTATATTATTTTAACGAACTTAAAGATCTACTCCATGATGCACAAGATTACCGCCCTGGCATAGTACACCGCATTGACCGCGACACTTCGGGTCTTATGCTTGTTGCCAAAACTCATAAAGGACAACTTGCTCTTAGCAAAATGTTTCATGATCGCCTTATTCATAAAACATATCTTGCGCTTGTTGACGGACATCCAGAATTACAAGGAAGTATCAACCTTCCCATTGGCCGACACATAACTGAACGTCACAAAATGGCCCCTTCGGGGATTGGCAGTCGCCATGCGCTCACACACTATAAAACACTTGCGTATTATGAAAAACAAAGCCTCATCGGGGCAACAATTGTTACTGGTAGAACGCACCAAATTCGCGTACACTGCGCTGCAATGGGGCACCCACTGATGGGAGACAGCACTTATGGCAAACCAAGCCACCTAATCGATCGTCAAGCATTACATGCGTGGCGACTTTCGTTTACCTATGACAACACTCCCTATACCTACATCCAACCCCTTCCTCACGATATGCTAGACGTTATAAAAAAAATACACAGCAAATGACAATACTAAAATTCTAAAGAGCCGATAAATAAAAGGTTATAAGAATTTATTTTTTTGTTTGACAATTGCTCAGATGTCCCTATAATGAACTCATCTTTTAAATAAGCAACCTGTTCAAACAACACGTTTTCCCACAATACGCAATATCGCGGGGTAGAGCAGCCTGGTAGCTCGTTGGGCTCATAACCCAAAGGTCGCTGGTTCAAATCCAGCCCCCGCAACCAAAAATACTCTTTTTATTCCAAGTCCAAAAGCTGTTTAAATCGAATGAGTTGGTCTTTAAACAACAAGATGCGTTGCATAAAGATATCTTCTTCTACGCCACGTGCAGGCTGAAAATCTTTGTGTGATGATTCACAAACAACCTCTTTAGAGGCGGCACAAAAAACATTAGTTTCATGCTGCTTATTAACCTCCGACTGAGCACCGTCGCTGCCAAGATCATTTTTTTCGCCATATATTTTTTGCCGAGCCTTTGAAAGCGATAATTTTTGATGAACAACCAAATTCTTGATTTCTGCAAAAGTACAAGCCTCATTCGGAGAATACCCTTTTAAGCCCCCATGAGCTGAGCAATCAGGAGAAAGATTAAATTCTTTTTCCCACAAATGAACCAAGAATTTTTTAACATTCAATTCTTTAGCAATATCCTGTGTGCTCCATATTTTTTTACCCGCAAAAATCTTTTGGTGTTGCATGGCAAAACCCTCCTCTCACTTTTCAAACATAATTACTACTTCATTTGGTTGTACCAAATTTCCTTCATTAATTGAAATAGTTTTTATAACTGCATCAAAAGAAGCGTTAATTTCATTCTCCATTTTCATTGATTCTACAACAAAAAGTGGATCATTTTTAAAAACACGCTGGCCGGGCTTAACACATATTTTCACAACCAGCCCAGCCAAAGGAGACCGCATAACCGATCGATCATCCTCGCCAAAATCTTGAACCGATCCGCACGCTTGCCGTGCTGGAATAATAGCATCAACAGGATTATTAAAAACGCTTAGCGGCGCACCGCCCGCGCAGCGCTTGGTTCCAGCATGTGTTATTTCAAAAACGCTACAAACACCATGGATCCAAACATAATACGTTGTAGTTCCTTGCAGCACTTTTTCGTACACATGGGCCGCAATACGCTTACCATCTAAAAAAAATGAAACTGTGCTCGCCGCACAATCACCATGCCCAGCCCCGCGATGCAACGTCCCTTGTACAAACTCAACCGTATGCGATGCTCCACCAGTAAGTGACTCTGCGCGCACGATACTTTTTGTTGTACTTTCAGGCGATACTTCACACGAATGCTTAATGCCATTGATTATTGCATGTATTATTTCCATTGTTGCAACCTCCACCATGATGATTGTTGTCTAGCTGGTTCAACCTGTTCTTTAATTGCAGCCGCAGCAGACACTTCTGGTTGCTGGCGCTCTTGCACAAGCATCACCGCAAGCAACGCCGCAAGCTGATCCTGTGGGGCTAAGAGTTCCGGCTGAGTAAGCATAGAAAGAATATCCTTGTTTTGTAATGTTTGAGTTGTAATCATTCCTTGCACAAAAAATGGTGCTTGCACAAGACGCTTTAAAAACAACATATTTGTTGTAATACCGCCAATCACCGATGATTGCAACGCATGAACCATGGCTCCAATCGCCAACGTTCGATTCGCACCAAAAACTGTAATTTTTGCAATCATGGGATCAAATAATGGACTCACCTGCCCGCCAACGCACAAATCATGATCAACCCTAATCCATGGCGCATGTGCAAAAAAAACATGCGTAAGCTGACCAGTAGATGGTGCAAAATTGGCAAAAGGATCTTCAGCATAAACTCGACATTCAATGGCATGACCAGTCTGGCGAATAGCAGCTTGTTCATACCCAAGCCCACAGCCTTGCGCTATCAAAAACTGAAGCGCCACCAAGTCAACCCCCGTAGTCATTTCGGTCACCGAATGCTCAACCTGTAATCGCGTGTTCATCTCCAAAAAATAAAAAGCCCCATCCGCGGTCACCATAAATTCGACTGTGCCCAAACTGGCGTAAGCAACAGCTTTGGCAAGCTGCACCGAAATATGAGCCATTTCTTGCAAAACTGATCGATCAACAAAACAGCACGGAGCTTCCTCTACAATTTTTTGATGCCGCCGCTGCACCGAACATTCTCGCTCAAAAAAATGGAGAGCATCCGTACCATCGCCAGCAACTTGAATTTCAATGTGCCGCCCACCATCAAGATATTTTTCGATTAAAAGTTCTCGACTTGAGGTTAAGCGCCCCGCCTCAGAAACCACCGCGCGCCACGCATCTGCAAACAAACAAGGCCCATCAACCCGACGCATTGCTTTGCCACCTCCAGCAAGCGGATCCTTAATAATCACCGGAAATCCAATGCGCTTTGCAATTGCAAGCCCCTGCTCAAGATGACCATCTTGATCAAGCGCAACAAAATCACCAGGAATCACCGGAACCCCAGCCGCCTGAGCAATCATGCGAGCTTTAATTTTATCGCCCATGGCACGAATAGCCTCAGGAGAAGGCCCCACCCAGATAAACCCAGCAGCTATAACTTTCTCGGCAAAATCGGCATTTTCCGATAAAAATCCATACCCCGGATGAATAGCATCCACCGAAGCTTTTTTGGCAATTTCAATAATATCATCTTGTCGCAAATATGCGGCAAACCCATGACCAGAAAGCGCATATGCTTCATCAGCCTGCGCAACATAAAGGCTCGCCGCATCTTGGGGCGCATATACCGCAACAATACTCATGCCAAGCGCTTTACAGGTTGCCTGAATACGCAATGCAACCTCTGAGCGGTTAACTATTAACACCTTTTTAATTTTGTTTGCTTGCTCGTGCATACTCATAAGTAACTTCATCCATTAACAATAATCGGTTATATCGTACCATCATTTTTTCAAACCCCTGCATACAATTAAAACTATCGGTAAGTGCCATAAGCAAATTATTTTTTCAAAAAAGTCTATTCATATTTTTTATTAAATAGCCCCTCCTTGTCATCCCGGCCACCGAGCCGGGATCCATCTTAAATTTTATCCAAAACGACCTTTAGGTAAAGCCTTACCACACCTTAACACCTTAAAGCTCGTATGATTTCCTGGATCCCGGATCGGAGTCCGGGATGACAAATGGGAATTGTTGCGTATTTCAAAAAAATCGAATCATCATTCAAAAACCACTTCGGACAGTTATATATTCAGGGTCAGGATAGTCTAACGCAAAAAATAAGACTTTGCTAATGGCAAGAACATTGCGCTCTTTTTTCTTGTAAGTCATGCTCTTCAAAAGGAAACAACGCCACTTTTTTAGAAAAGGCCTCAGAACAATTACCAAAAAAATGTGCTATCATTTTTTTGAAAACAATAATCCGATCCTGTGCCGTTTCATCAACATCAGCGAGATAGGCAAACCGCGATAACAATCGCCAAATCTCAACCCAATCAGCAGCTTCAGCAAATTTTTCGCCGATAATTGTATTATGAGACTGTTCAAACAAGCTTACCATGCGCAATCCTATTTCAAGTGCTAATTGAAATAATTGAGCGATTTTAAAAAATTTAAGTTTTACCGTAGGCGCTGCATCATCCATCGCGACATAATCAGGAACTTTACCCGTTAACCTCATCACATCGTACATAGTCCCCAAAAGTGTAAAAAAAGATTTGGGCATATCATACACCATGCATTTTGCCAACGAGCCTTCTGGGTGCCCACTCACTTCCTGGGCTACTTTGGAACTAGAAAGGATAAGATCAACAAGTGCAAAAAAATGCACCCATATTTTGTTTTGGCTATCCGTTAAACAAATCCCAGGAATATGCGCAAGGCCCGATAAAATAGCAACAACCCCATCATGCCCATCTTTATGATACCATTCAGAGACATTCATGCGACGACACGAACAATCAAGCGGCTGATCAACGGGAGATGCAAGCCCCTCAGAATGAACACCGCCCAACACCCCCATCATAACAATAACCTGAGAAAATAGACGTAGTTTCATAAAAAGCCCCTTTCGTCCACGTAATTTTTTTTAATCCCCTTTGCACTCGTTTCTTTTTACTTTAAACTAAGGTACCTAAAGTACATTTTTTTTTGCAAGGATATGAATGAATTCAGCCACTATTAAAAAATTATTTCCCTTTTTTAACGCGGGCGCATCGACACATCCCAAACCCATCTACGTCGATAACGCAGCAACAACCCACAAACCACAATCGGTACTCGACAGCATTATCAACTTTTACACGCACCAAAATGCCAACATTCACCGCGGGCTTTATGATCTTGGCGAAGGAGCTACCGTTTTGTATGAACAAGCTCGCCAAAAAGTTGCCCAGTTTATTCATGCCAAAAAAAATGAGGAGATCATTTTTACGAGCGGAACCACTCATGGGATCAATTTTGTCGCCCAAACCTGGGGTAAGCAACATATAAAAAAAGGTGATATTATTCTTCTCTCACAAGCCGAACATCATGCAAACCTTCTGCCCTGGCAACAACTTGCACACGAAACGGGGGCAATTCTTGATTTTATTACCGTTGACCCTGTTACGTATATGTTTGTTGACCCTCTAGAAAAACTTTCTTCACGCGTAAAACTTGTTGCTATTACACATGAATCTAACGTTATTGGATCCATTTGGCAGTCAGAAAGCTACCTTGCAGATTTTATTGCCCAAGCCCACCAATGCGGTGCTCACGTTTTATTGGATTCAGCACAACGCGTATCGCATCAATCAATTAACGTACAAAAACTTAATGCCGATTTTTTAGTTTTTTCTGGCCATAAAATGTACGGCCCCACCGGAATCGGTGTTTTGTATATTAAAGAAGCATTACACAGCCATATCCCCCCATACCAAAAAGGCGGCGGAATGGTACATGCTGTTTCGTATCATCATGCAACCTGGGCTCCTGCGCCACATAAATTTGAAGCCGGAACCCCCCCGATTGCAAGCGCCATCGGATTGGGTGCCGCCATTGATTTTTTGCAACCACACCTTACCGTGCCCGATCTTGCACTCCATGAACAAAACTTAACAACGCTACTCATACACTATCTTAACCAAAATGATACCATAACCATTCTTGGCCAAGCACACCATAACGCTCATGATCAACATCTTGTTAGCTTTTCCGTTAATAATGTTCATGCCCATGACCTTGCAAGTTTTTTAGGAACACAGGGCATTGCCGTGCGCGCAGGACATTTGTGTGCCCAACCACTCATCAACACTCTTGGCCTTGAATCGGTCACACGAATAAGCTTTGGAATATACAACACTATAGACGATGTTGTAGCACTTTGTACAGCAATCGACACCGGAATAACCTTATTACAACGATTAAAATCATGAATAATACCCTTTATCAAGAAGAATTACTTGAACATTTTAAATACCCTCGCAACAAAAAAGCAATTGCTAACCCATCATTTGAAAGCAACCTGGATAACCCATCTTGCGGAGATAAGGTACAGATTCAAGGCATTATAACCAACAATGTCATTACTGATCTTGGATTTTCAGGATCAGGTTGCGTTATCAGCCAAGCAGCCGCTTCGATGCTCACCAACCACTGTATCGGTAAAACAGTTGATGAAGTTATGAACCTAACAAAAGATGATATTTTTGCGCTTGTTGGAATAAAACTTGGCCCAACAAGAACAAAATGTGCTCTTTTGAGCCTGCAAGTACTTCAAGAAGGGCTTGCGCAACAGCGCATTAAAAAAAATACTTAACAAACGTAAAAACTCACTCATGCACAGAAAGGATTATAATGATCTCATGCAAACCTGCCCCAAAACCTTTTTGGGATAATGCAGTAGACGCATACATTTTTTTTGTAAGCAGCACCTTATCAGGCACAGCCGATAAGGAACTTTTTAACACCATCAACACTCATGCAACACCTTCAATTCTTGACACCTGCAAAGATGCTCAATTTAAAGGTGATAAAGATCAATGCATTACTATCAGCGCACTTTATAACGGCAAGCCTGTTCAATATATTTTGGTTGGGCTTGGTGATACTTCAACAACAAAAAATCGCCATGCCATCCGCGAACAATTACGCCGTGGACTTTGTTCTGCAATTAATATTCTAAAAAAACGTACCATCCCAACAGCAGTTGTATCATTCCCTTGTGCAAGCATTTTTGGTGTTGAAGAAAACGAACTCATCAAACAAATGAGTATTGCCGCCATTATGTCTGACTATGAATTCAGCACCTTTTTAAACGATAAAAAAAATAAACGCTGGAATGGCACGCTCTTATTTGCTTTTGACACCTCAGACCAAGATCTTAATAAAGCTTTTGAGAAAGGAATTGTTATCGGTAACGCCACATCCCTTGCCCGCGAAATGGACGACCTTCCCGGCAATATTATGACCCCGCTGGAAGTGGCAGCGCAAGCAAAAAAAATTGCCGAAGCACACAATCTTTCCTACACAGCCCTCAATCGCCAAAATGCCCAAGACCTTGGTATGGGAGGCTTTTGTGCCGTTGATGAAGGATCAGAAAAGGAAGGTTGTATTGTTATTCTTGAATACAAACCTCAAAAAACCAATGCCCCAACTATTTGCCTTGTAGGAAAAGGCATTACGTTTGACACAGGAGGCGTAAGCTTAAAACCTTCGCAGCATATGGATGGCATGAAATTTGACATGTCGGGAGCCGGCGCCGTTATTGCAACCATGAACATCATTGGAGCTCTAAAACCCAATGTGCATGTTATAGCCATAGCCCCAATCGCCGAAAATATGCCCAGCGGCAAAGCAGCTCGCCAGGATGATATTGTAACCTTTATGAATGGAAAAACAGCGGTAATTCGCAGTACCGACGCAGAAGGTCGCCTCATTCTCGCTGATGCACTCTGTTATGCAGAAAAATACTATAACCCTGATATTATTATCGATATCGCCACCCTCACCGGAGCCTGCGCCTATAGCCTTGGGCACTTTTACACGGGACTCATGACCCCCGATGATGAACTTGCCACCCAATTGCACTCCCTTGGGCTTTTAACGGGGGATAAAGTATGGCGTCTCCCTATGGACGATGATTTTAAGGCGGCCATCAAATCAGACGTTGCAGACATTGCCAATACAGGATCAAGCGCCTATCTTGCAGGAACCGTTACAGCATCACACTTTCTTTCAAATTTTGTAGAAAAAGCTCGCTGGGCACACCTTGATATCGCAGGAACAGCCCATGAAGTACCAGGTATCAATTACCTCGGCAAAGGTGCAACCGGCGCTGGGATTAGATTAATGACAGAATTCATCTTAAGTTTTAATGCCTAAAAATAATAATACCCCGAGGCCTTAACCTGGGGGTTTATAACAAAAAAATTGGTAGTTAAGGCGAGGGATCTCGCCTTTTACCACCTGCAGATAAGATAAATAGGGAAGGGTTACGAAAAACTTTTAAAATCTTAATTTCATACTTTCAGTATAATATTAATTTTATATTAGTCAATAATTTTATTCACAATCCTTACATTTCTTCACTGTGAAATATTTATAGGTTTATGCAGACTTTTTTGCAACATAATTGCGATATTTTTCAATCAAGCACTTTATGGCCGTCAAATCAAATGGCAACTCACTGTAATCTTCTGTGATTGTCAACAATTGTTGCTCCAAATCATTAACAATCGCAAGCTTATACCAGTTATAGGTGCTACCATTCCTTTTTAGTTTGTGGTTGTAGATTAAAACATGTGCTATTTCGCCCCATGCAAAAAAATGTGTGTTAACCTTAATGCCTTGCTCAGACAAGGTAATATACGGTACTATTTTCTTTCCATCAAAATACGCCCTTACCAAAAGACCTACAATCCCCACAATAATTGCCTGCGATATCAATGTACCAACCACCCAATCAGAGTCAATTTTACATGGTATATCAGGATTAAGAAAAATTGAAATCCAAAAACACTCCAAAAAAAACCATATTAAAAAAATAACAAATTTTGATTGCCCCAAAAAATGTAAAGTATCCGAAGTGCTCGCTATTTTATGTGCATTGAGTGTTAATACCAATGATTCTTCATCAAATGACACAAATGAAGGGCTCTCATAACGCATAAACTTTTTAATCGCAGAGCATAATTCAGTGCGAGCCGCCGCATTGTGGATATCAAAAACTATCCACAGATCTTGGTTATCATGCTCTTTTTTCACCTCTTGGGCCACAGTCAAGCCCACCGCGCCGCACAAAAACAACCCACACACAATAACTCGTACATTAAAAAGCCTAAGGTTCATAAAATCCTTCTTGTATAAACATAATAAAGGGGTACGTTTGTACCCCTTGCATTTCTGACCCAAAAATCAATAGGTATTGATTAATGAGACTCTAATATAATAATATTGCCCTTAAAATACTTAAGATGGATTCTCGGTCAAGAAGCCTGACGGCTAAAGCCGAGAATGACAAACGCGGTGTAGTGTGTCATCCTTGGGGGCGGGACATAAGGGCTTTACGCTGAAATATCTTCAAGAAATTGAATTATATCCTGTTCGTGTTCAATTTCGTCAGAAAGAATCTTCATAATGATAGCTTGAGTTGCAAAATCTTTACCCTGGACCATTTTGAGCAAATCATTATAAAAAGCAATGGCGCATTGTTCGCCTTTTAGGTTTTCTTGCAAAACCGACAACATTTGTACATTGGTGATAGCATCATAGTCGCAGCTACCAAAACGTTTCCAATCATGCGGGAACATGCGCAAGTCTCCACCAAGCTGCAAAATACGATCGGCAAGCAGGGTTGCATGTGAAATTTCTTCTTCATAGTGAACCATTAACTCTGCTGCGATTTCTGAACGCAATGGACCACGTGCAAGCTTTGCCCCAAGCCAATATTGATACGCAGCCATCCACTCGTCAGCAAATGCCGTTGTCAACTTATCAATAAGAAGCTTGACGTCGATATCAACAATTTCAAGTGTTTTATTTTTGATCATAATAATCCCTTCTAATAAGTTCATTAAAATCTACATATTCAAATAAGGATATAAAAGTCTTTCTCTTTTTGCAAAAAAATAAAACATCTTGACCTAAGACAAGTGAGCTTTTTATGCTCAAGCTAATGTTAATTTTTTTTTACGAAAGGAACGTATGAAGCAATCAGCATTTACCTTAATTGAATTAATGATAGCCGTTGCTATTATTGCTTTTTTGGCAACGCTCTCAGTCCCTCAATTTTTTTCATATCAAGCAAAAGCAAAGCAAGCCGAAGTCGCCATTATGCTAGCCTCGCTTCACACTGCTATGCAAGCATATTACACCGAACACGGAACCTACACCAATGTTCTTAACGGAGAACACGGCATAGGATGGAAACCCGAAGGCTACAAAGGCGGCGGCGCTCAAGAAAAATTTAATTACACCTATGGTTTTTATTTTTCTGGCGCGCAAGAAGGCGTGCATTATTTTACCGGCAAACTCAATACGCCAGCCCAACAACTTTCAGGAGCACAAGCAGACCAACACAACTTTATTATAAAAGCTGCAGGAACACTCAAAAACGAAAAAAATGATATATGGAGTATAAACGACGAAAAAAATTTGCGTCACGAACAAGACGGGCTTGCGTAAGCCTACAACGTAAACAACCTCATCACAAGAGGCTCACCCAAATAATAAGCGGCAGCGCCAAGCGCTAAAAATGGGCCAAATGGTATGCGCGTCATACGATTCTGGCCCCGCAACGCAATATAAGCACCGCCAATAATCATTCCCAACACTGATCCTACCATAACGGTAAACCAGATTCCAATAGGGCCAATAAACGCCCCAATCATACTCAAAAATTCCATATCCCCCACCCCAAGTCCCTCTTTTTTGGTCAGCGCTTTAAACACACTCGCCACAAGCCACAAAACTCCATAGCCCAAAAAAGCACCAAGAGCACTTTCGCCATACGATATTCCCGTAAGCCCCATAAAAGAAAAAATAATTCCTGCCGGTACAAGCCACAAAGAAGCAATCTGAGGAATAATCATGGCTCGAATATCGGTAATAGTTGCAACAATAAGTGCACTAAAAAACACAACGGCTGAACATGTTGAGCCTACGGCATATGCAAACAAACTCCCACAAACGCTTTCATAAAATTGTCCAATATCAAGCGAATAAGGAGCAAAACTTGTAACATAATATGAAGGAAAAAAGCGAGGCAATAATTTCATCGCTACCAACACAAAGATAACACCGCTCAAAAACTCAAATAAAGGATACAAAAAACTGATTGGTTTGCGACAATGGCGACACCGACCGCGCAGCAAAAGCCACGAAATGACCGGAAGATTGTCATACCACGCAATCACCTGTCCACATAATGGACACATTGATCGAGCAGTAAAAAAAGGTCGTTCAAATGCAATACGATACGCAACAACATTTAAAAACGACCCCCAACAAATCCCAAAAAGAAAAATAATACTATATACCAGGGCAAAAAATATACTCATTGCTCCCTTTTTTAAGAACTACCCCTTAATACCAGCCTTAACCAAATCATGAATATGCACAGCACCAACAATGTCGCCATCATGAACAACCACAAGATTGGTAATGCTGTATTTTTCCATAACTTCCAAAGCCTGAATAGCCATCGCGCGCGGCTCTATTGTTTTTGGATTGGTATTCACAAAATCGGCGGCGCATTGTTCAAAAACCGCTGGACCAACGTTGCACGCACGGCGCAAGTCACCATCGGTAATCACACCAACAAAAGCGTTCTGCTCATCCCGCACAATACAAAAGCCAAGTTTTTTAGAAGAAATAGTGTACATGATATCGGTAAACGGTGCGTTAACTCCCACAAACGGAAGCGTATCACCTTTGTGCATAATCGCATCAACCGTTAACAGTAATTTGCGACCTAGCGCCCCAGCGGGATGAAAACGAGCAAAATCTGCTTTATCAAAACCACGAGCAGAACTCACCGCAACCGCAAGTGCATGGCCAAGAGCCATTGTTACTGTTGAACTCGTTGTTGGAGCCAAATTTAAAGGACATGATTCACGTTCAAAAGGAATTTGAACAACAATATCAGCATACCCGCACAACGGACCATTGTTGCAGCACAAAAGCGCGGTGCGAACACCCTGCAAGCGCAGCGACGACAAAACATACTCAAATTCTATTCCGGTAGCACTTTTGGAAATAACAATGACAAGATCTTGCTGTTGCACCAACCCAAGGTCGCCGTGCAAAGCATCACAACCATGGAGGCCAACGGCAGATACGCCAACCCCACAAAAGGTTCCTACCAATTTTTGTGCGATCAACCATGACTTGCCAATCCCAGAAAAAACGATTTTTCCGGTTGTGGCCATAAGAGCGTCGAGTAACACAACAGCACTTTCGGGCATATCGCGTTCCAAAAGGGCCATCGCCCCAACTTCTTGTGCCACAGCATCACGCAAGGCACGCATTTTTTCCTGAGAAAACCCCAAAGCCCGCTGCCCCTCCAGGATTTTTATCTCTTGCGTTTGCATAAAAAAACCTTTCAAAGCCTTCATGCTCAGCACAAGCAAAGTTTAGTCGATCTTAATCGTGCTCATCCTGTTGTTCGTTCTCGCGCAAATCTTCGACCACTTTATCAAGTAACTGATTGATTTTAAATTCTTTTTCTTTGGTTTTATCATAAAAGAAGGCAAGATCTGGCGTGTAACGAGATTTGATACTCCTTGCCAATGCGCTGCGCATTGATGGTCGATACAGCTTTAAACGTTCAAGAACCTGTTCAAACAGCTCCTCAGAAAATTCACCGAATGTTGAAAAATAAACATAGCAAATGCCACAATCCGCCGAAAAATCTACCCGGGTCACATACACTTGTGCCACCACAGGTTCGTCTTGCGCAATCTCCTGAATCAACGAAGTAATCTCACGCATGTAGAGAGACTTTTTTTTCTCTCGTTTGACATTGTGATATCGAGGATTAACCATCAACGCACCCTTTCCATAGACCAAACGAGACTACAAAGACTCGCTTTCCATGTTTTTAATAATATTGTTTTTAATTGCTCGTAAAAGTCTTTTTCTTTTTTTCTGCGTTGGAGGTTCATAATACACCTGACGCTTCATATCGCGAATAACACCTTCACGCTCAATCTTTTTTTTCAATTGTTTGAGACTTTTTTCGATATTTCCTGTTACGTTAATCTCAATATTATAGGCTTTTGACATTATAGAAAAACCCCGTTTCAAAATAATTTAAACGTTAAAACCAATTCGAACACACATGCTACATTCTAAGAAAATTGCGTACATTTGTCAAAAAATGACCAACAATCTTTAAAATAACTTCCAAAAACCACTTTTTAGAATGAAAATGTTACAGTTCCCATCACAAGCGTAGACTTCAACACATGCGAGCCGCCAATCATTCCCTGCACAAGACCACCAAACGCAAGGTTTTTGGTTATGCGGTAATCAAGCCCAATATTGCACAACTGACTCTTCCAATTTGACTCATTTTCAAGATACTTCACGCCAGGGGCAAATGCTTCCTGACGAGTAACACTTGTCTCTTTTAACGTAATTGAATCTCTTTGGTGATAGGTATACACATAATCAAAAAACAACGAAAGATCGCCACTAAACCCTTCAGACTTGAGCGATGCTTGTGCAAACCATGTTAACCCAGGTTTAATATTCACGCTGGTTTTCCAAGGATAAAAACCTTGTTGCTTAATCACGCCAACCGTTGGATTAGCCGACGGCACTCGGTACCCACTTTGGTCTTTGCTTGCCGAAACAATAGCCCCGCCACCAAAATTAGTTTGCATAAGCTGAGGAAAATCAAAAGCAAGCGCACCCTCAAGCGTAAATCCATAAAAACCACCATTGCCAGTATCCAACGAAAATGCACGATCTTGATCTTTTTTCTTACCAGTTGGCAACCACATCCCCGCCGCAAGACTTGGAATCACCGTCACAGCAAGCTCATCGTTTTCACGAAAATCTTGCGGCAAGTGCCACTGCAGCTGAATGTGCATATCTTCCATTGCCGTCTTGCGCACGCTATCAAGGTCAAGTCCTATTTCGCCAAATAATTTTGCACGCGCAGTAGGAGCAAAAAGATGATCGTATACCACTTTTTTTGCTTTTTGATCGTCATCGGTTAAATCCCTTTGTGACTTCAACGTTTCACCAACATTAAAATTAGGTGCCATTTTATAATCAACCAACCCACCTTTTACCGACAAGCTCAGTCCATGCACAAAACTCACCGCAACCTGCCCGCGCAACCCATATTTTTCATAAGTAATGCCAAGCGCGCCAGTATCCTTAGGATCTCCTTCACCATTAAACCCTCCAAACAACGAAGCTACGTTAACGTCAAGGTCATAATCTGCTTCTTTGGCAAGGTTTTGCAATGGTGTGGAAAAGCCGGTAATATCATCACTTCCATCATTAATACCATTCCCAGAATTAAAATACGTCGTAAAAACTTTATTCAACTCTGTGTAGCTAGCAAAGGCCTTTGGCGCCGCCGCTTGTCCAAAAAACAACCCTGTCATATTCCACTTACCCAAGCGTTCACCCATAGGAACACTTCTGCCGGCGCCGTTACGCGCGCGGCCCGCATGTTGATAAAAAGGCGAAATCTGCAACCGCAAGCCGCCTTTGCTGGTCTTTTTTTCATCAGGTTTTATGTAAAAACGATCTGACCCTTGCGGAGAATAAACCGCATTGGTATCGTTGTAATTATTGATTGGTGTTGCCGTTACACGAAAAAACGCCCCCACAGCAACAAGAGCAGCACACACTAAAAAACGAGAGGTTGTCCCGCGCGCAGCGGTATTTGTTATCGAAAAACGAACCATTCTATCTCCCTTGCCACGTTATATTTTAGTTATATTCACAGTAACTTCTATTGGGCCTGCAGTTGCATACCACACACAACTACACACGCATTCTTTTTCTGCTACTCTATTGCTTTTAAAAACTAAAATTATGGATTCTCGGTCAAGAGGCCTGACGGCCAAAGCCGAGAATGACAAACGTTTTGTAGTGTGTCATCCTTGGGGGCGGGACACTAGGACCGCAACCCGAGGATCCATCCATTTTTTACATAAAACACAAAGTCAACAGAGCCAGGTAAACTTTTCGTGTTATACCATGGGGCCTCCTTGCTCGTCAAGGAGATTTGCAAAAAGTTTTTTTATGCCGATTTACAAGTATTTTTATGATAACGCTTAAGTAAGCGCCGAGCCTTTTGCACTCTTTTTGTTGTAATACTTTTTTTATTGCGCACATGCATACTTTGAAGAACAGCTTCTACCTTGGAACATTTTTCCCTAATGATCTGAAATCGCTCCTCATATTTTTTTACCGCTTGTGCATCCTTGATCACCACAACGTTTTCTTGATTACGCGAGTTTGCACTTTGCGTCCAATTAAAAGACCCTGTCCAAACAACATCATCAATAACAGCAAATTTATTATGCATAAGCGGCGCAAATGTGCGGGCCTGTGGATCACTTGAATAATGCTGCTTAGTTACAAACGCAAAAACTTCAACCATCGGCGACAACAAATAAACTTTTGCGTATGGAGACAATACCGATGAAAGATCAAGAATGACTTGAACATGCACCCCTCGTTGCGACGCAAGGACAAGGGCATCCGCAAAATCTTTTTCGGTAAACGTATACATGGCAACATGGATCCTTTTTTTTGCCGCCGCAATATACTCAAGTAATCGAGTTTTTGGCCGATCATCCGGCGCAAATAAAACTTCTTTTACCGCATGGGCCGGTATCAAAAAACCAAGGCTGAGCATCAATCCAAAAACAATTTTTTTCACTACTACTCCTTACACTACAATGATTCAATACCATAATTATGATGCTTTATAGTGTAGCGCAATAAGCAATGTGCTACAACTAGAATATACGCCTTCGGCCTGTTGTTAGTCATCATCAGCCACAGCATTTGCGCGCTCAACAAGGGCACTCCAATCAAATGAATGGGTACTTTCATTATACGTAACCTTCCACCGCAAAAACAAATCCCCCTGCCGATCGCCTGCAAACAAGGATTCATAAACGCATGGAGTTGCGATCCAAACACGTGCCTCAGGAACAAATGAAAGCACAACATAGGCATCCTTAAAAAAATCTTCAGCCATGCTTGTTATGGTCAAAACAGGATAACTATTATCCCCATAACACAAAGGAATTTTTTTAAAAAAAGGTGCCCACCCCGGACAACACTTTCGATGATCAATAGATTCCGGAACAACATCTTGCAGTTGATTTATTCCATGGTCCAAATGTTCGTGTCCGCGCACAATACACGAAACTCGTACATCACGTGATCGTAAGCGCCCAAAATAATCAGAAACCGTACACCCATGGTGTAAAAAATCATCCCGCCGCTTGCCTTGCTTAACCGTCGTTGAACCTGCTCCAGCAAAAAAACCATTCCATGTTAAACCATTACGTTTGGGAACTCTTGACTGCAAAAAGGCATATTTTTTATAAGGACGATGATCCTCAGCCACTTTTTCAAGCAACATACAAAAACCATCATACCCAGGCGCAAACGACTGCCCCAAAAGCGGCCCCGGCAACCCACCGTGATTACATTGTGCAAAATTAAGAATGCCTTTATAATCACGCACCCCCACAAAAACAGCCTGCGGAAGCAATCCCCACAACGACAAAATATGCGATCGTATACGCTTACGCAACGCTTGCCCATCATAGGAAGCAAATAACTTAGCTTCAAGTTCTGCATAAAAACCATAATCCTGAGCTACAGAATCTTCTTCGTGATTTCCTTGAACAAGAATCACATTGTGCGGATTTTGGATCATGAGCAAAAACAATACCGCCCACAATTCAACACCATAATGCCCACGATCAGCAATGTCACCGTTAATAATAAGCACAACATCATCACGCAAAACAAAATCACCATTCATCAACCCGGCATTACGATAGCGATACAAATTTCGTATAAATGCGTGGACATTACCGTGATAATCGCTGGTTACAATAACCTTTGTAGTCGGCGCAGCCTCAAGCGCCACTACATAAATTCCCTGCTGCGGTTGTTCTAAAGTAGAAATAATCGCTGCCGGCTGGGGGATGGGGTCTTGATCGTTTGAACTAACCCACGTCGTGTTATCAGAAAGATTATACTTTAGCATATTAATGACATCGTCCATCGCAGACAAAAACATCTGGGCTGACACTGGACACGTGATTTTATTTCTCGTAATTTCACCCGCATAATCTTGAACACAGTAAACGTCTTTTAAAGGCATACAACTATAATTAAACTCATCACATTGCTGCAAAATGGTTTGGCACAAATCAACAAGAGGATTGCGGTTATCCGTAACCATTCCACACGCAAAGGAATAAATTCCACAATACAAACAAACCAAAAGTCCTATTCTTTTTATCATGAACTCTCCTTTCTATTTTTTTTTCTACTGCTTGATCTTAACCATTATACATTTAACAAGCACTTTTTGTAGTCATATCCAAAAACCACCCTATAAAAAATCAATAAATACCACGCTCTTTTCGTTTTTTTACAAATGCTTGCAAAAAAAAATAACATCATAAAAAATAGAAGATAAAAATAAAATGTCTGAAAATTTGAAAAAAGGAAAAGGGAGATTTTTATGAAAAATCAAGTATTTTTTGTGTTTTCAGTTTTTTTACTATGCATTGCAACCGCCGCAAATGCCATGCAACGTTCAAATACACCAACAACGATGCAAGCCGTTTATAAGCAAATCACAAATGAGCTTGTCACTATCCGCAAAGAACACAAAGCAACACAACCCCGCGTTTATGCTATTCTTGATCAAGTAGATCGCATGAACACCTTGAGCAAAACAATGTATCAAAAAAAACAAAAGCTCGAACAATCAGCCGCCGAAGCCTCAAAACAAATGCATGCGCTCGAGCAAGAAAACCAAACACTCAAAGGTGAAATTGATTCCCTTAAGCAAAAGCTTGAAATTACCACACGCGTTCTTGAGCAAGCCAGCGAAAAACTCATCAAAGAAAAAAATCGAGCAAAAAGCAGATCTCAAGAATGTAAAAATCTTCAAGGAAAAATTACCCAAATTGAACGTGATCTTTCAACTAAAAACCTTCATCAGGAACTTAATGAAAAAGTAAGTAAAAGTGTTGAAGCTGAAGTTGCCGCACAATTACAAAACCTTGCAGCTGCTCAAAACTTAAGTCTTACTTCAACTTCGGCCCCAAGTTCACCACGCTGATCTTTTACCGCCTTAAGGCTCACATCATCAGCTAAGAAATATTCTACTTGCGCCGAAAAATCTTCCTGCAAGTTAAAATTCTTTTGAATTTGTGCATAAACCTGGTCGCTCACATTAACCGATAGCGTCCCTTTAATGCCGCCGCGACCTGATTGGTCGGTAAAATCTGGCGTAATTTGTACGTATTTAAAGGGACGCGTTAAGGTCTGCAAAAATGTCGTTGCTTTGGGTAATTTATCTTTACTTCCCAACACAATGTTGTGCAAATTTTGTTCAAGCATAGCAAACAAGTCTGTCTGCAGACGTGCATTTTCACTCCCAGAAAGCAAAAGCCCAACAACCTGTTCTTCAGTAAGCGCAGGATTTGATTCAAGCATAATTGTTGGTTTTTCCAATGAACCTGTTGCCTGTAATGTAACAATGTATTTATTGATACGATTACTTGCAATTAAATCAATCATAGGATCATTAAATTGATTTTCGATAAAATGAATTTTGCCATACTCAATAGTGAGTGTATTGCGTAAAAATTTTAATTGCCCACGATCAAGCGAAACAGTTCCCGCAATAGAGGGCAACTGCATAACATTATTGCCTTGCGCATAACGAACTCGCAAATCAAGTGAAGCATATGTTTCGAGTGTATCAGTCCGGGCTTTAATCGGCTGCTCACTGATAATCCGCACATCTACTTTAATATTTTCCTTAATGGGTAACACTCTCCCTACAGCCCCCGAAAAACCAATCGATGCACCTTGAGAAAAAATATTATCTTTTAATAATGCTTTTTTCACAACAGCCAATCCTGTTACATGCATATCATTATCGGGTAATTTATTGAATAAAAAATTTCCATAAAAAACACCAAAAAAATCACGTTTCCAATTGATAAAAAGATTATTAATCGAAAAGGGAGCATGAACCATCGAAAGATTCCATGCATCATCAAAGCGCAATGTTACACGCTGGCTATCAATAGATCCCTTGCAAAATGTCAGCATAAAATTATTCAACATAAACAAGCGCTGCGCATAATCATATTCAAAGGCGGTTGAACATCCTTCAATTAAATTTCGTGTGTCAGGAATATATATTTTTCCTCCGTGCAAAACACACGACCCTCGCATATGCATAAGATCTTTTTGATCAAGCGTAACGTGCATACAAACCTTATCACCACCCAACATCAGTCGAGACATTGACTGATCCAAAAAGGAACGAAAACAAGAAAAATAAATATTTCCCCGCAACGTATAATCATCCTGCTCATCAACTGCAAGATCAATAACACGCTGATCTTGTTCACAATAATCAATTGAGCGAATATGAAGATGCGGATCAAGCGCAAGCGTAGCATGATACGTCCCCGCCCCTGTTTTTCCTTGTATTAAAAATTCCTTATTACGCTGCTCAAACGACCCTTGCGTGCTCAATGCAATACCCTTATACACATGCGCTACAGCCAAAGCATAATTACCATGCACGCCACCATCTTTGGAAACATGAAGAGCAATTTTACACTGCTCAGGCTTGATAACCACTCCTGAAACCATAGCATTTGATGTCCCACTATGAGCCTCTTTGGATGAAATAGGCGCAGCATTTTTGGCAACCAAACTTCCTTGGTGTTGCATAAAATCCCATACCAACGCACCACTTGCTATCATTTTGCCATCTCGGCTTCCCGAAAGTGCCGCCCTCACAATCCCCTGCTCACACGAAGTAATGGTGCAATCAAAAGCATCAAAAAATGTCCTAACAACCCCGAAACTCCGCCCCCAACAGGCTGCAAAGGATAACGTACATCTATAATGCTGTAACATTCGTTTACATTAATCGTTGAGCAATACGTAGATTCAGTTAAAAAAGAATAAAGTGCCACCAATCGAGAAGCTGCCAAGGAACCCTTAAGTGAAAGGTAAGCATCTTTTAACACTGAACACGTTAACAATGGAGCATCACTCCCCGATTCTTTAAGCTGCACTTCCTTAAGTGCGTCATCCCACTGCCCCTTAACAATAAAAGATTTGACGGGATCTAGAATGCAAAAAGGAATTTCATGCTCACACGTAAAACCCCATCGATGCGTCAACACATTTTTTTTAAAATGACATAAGCCACGCGCCTGTTTGATACAAATCCGCTGACCAACAAAAACATCCATATTTGTAATAGCTAGGGTCCCCACACGAGAAGATTTTTTTACGTAATCGCCCAACGGGTCAGTTTTTTTAAATTCTAAAAAACCATGTAAAAGAACACGCACAGGAGTGCTACCCACCAGCGCCGTAACATCAAAATTACGTAACATTATTGAACGCAATGAAATTGGTTGTTTTTCAATAGGAGGCCTTATAATTTTTTTTACATGGCCCACAACATCAATCCCATCACTGCAAACCCCTGTTGAAGCTGTTACATTATCAATGGTAATGTATAAATGAGCCTTTTTTTTATACCAATACGCAAAGGGAGATATATAAATACGAGCACGATCAAACGACCATTGTGTTGTTTGTTTGTCATTGTCTACAATGATTCCTTGCTCCAAAAAAAGCGTACATGTAAACAAATTAAGCCGCACACGCTTAACATGAATAGATGCACCCCACGCCTTGTTCAACGCAGAGAGCACCGAGGATGAAATTTTTTGTTCAACCAACGGATTATTTTGAACAATCCATAAGGCAACAAAAAAACCCACCAATAAAGCAAGGAATAAACGATACATAAATTTTAACATGTATTATCAATCGATAAGGTATCTTGGTTACAACAACTTCCACGTGCATCCATCATACACATAACGTCGCATATATGATACCTGAGATATTGGACAAGTTAAAGCGCCTACCCTCGTTTTTTCTTTATCAACGATATAAATAGTACCAGTTGAAAATTTACCATCCGGAAAAAATTGAACACAATGCCCTTGCTTGGTTAAAGGAAACGTTATTGACCGATCAATAACTTTTTCAGGATCGCCCGGCGGACCTTTGACCCCTGTAACCCAGCCAAATTGCACATACTTATTCAACGCGCACACCATTTTTTTTCCAGAAGGCGCCAAGTAGTGATACGTATTATGATCAACATCAAAAAAAAGTTCATACATCGCATGACTCACAATCGCACGCTGCTGCAAGCAAACAAAAAGCGCATGTAAATTATTAATTTCAGATCGTAATAAAAAATAACGATACCATGAAACACGTGGCAACGAAACCATAACAATCGTACACACAAGAACCATGGCCACCATTAACTCAACCAACGTAAATGAAACACGTCGCTTTAGGCTCATCCCCGTTACACCGTCCGCGCCGACAAAAACGCCAGCGCCGAACGGATAAGCACATCAAGTGCAACATCCTGCTGGGCATATTTGGCCGAAAGATATAACATCGCCTGGGATATCTCGGGTTTTGAATAATTCAATGAAGTAAGCACCTCACTTACCTCATGCCACTCAATACACGAGGCTTGCTCGTCACCACTGAGTATCCCAGACGATAATAATTTTGAAACTTTATGTTTTAATGCAACAATAAGCTGTTCAGCCTTTTTAGGCCCAATTCCCTGCAATGCACTTAACCCTTTAGTATTTTGAGCATGTATTAATTTCAAAAACTCTCCAGCACTTACACTTGATAAAATGGAGAGCCCAATCGATGGACCAATTTTAGGGCAATCAATAATCATCAAAAAAACAGAACGTTCCAATTCAGTTGCAAAGCCAAGAAGCGAAAATCCATGCTCTGCATTCCAGTGCAAATGCGTATACACCTGAACATCTTGATCAACAACAAAGTCGGACGGCCGCGCAACAGCAACCGAAAACCCTACTCCTGCAACCATAATCGTTATCGTTTTTTCACGAATATTTTTTACTCGACCAATAAGCACATCAATCACAGCTCGCCCTTTTTTTTATAAATTCATAAACAACTAGGCTCTGTTTACTTTTTAACGTAACTAATTTTTAACATGATAATATTGCCTTTTAGATACATCAGAAATGGATTCTCGGTCAAGAGGCCTAACGGCCAAAGCCGAGAATGACAACCGTTTTATAGTCTGTCATCCTTGGGGGCGGGACATTAGGGCTTTAGCCCGTAGGGCCGCAACCCGAGGATCCATCCATTTTTTTACATAAAACCACAAAAGTCAACAGAACCTGATACCTTTTACGCAATTGTAACGTTGATCGTCGTTTTTTGCCCTGTTTTTCGATCAGCAATTTTAACATTAAATTCTTTTTGCCATGATGAATCTTGTACAAACATAACCCTACTCATCGTTGAATGAGGATAGATCTTGATGTATGAATCACACGAAAGAACTCGGTCATAAAAATCTTGCTGCATGCTTTGATTTGCTTCAGTAGAATTTACCCCATCAACAACAGCAGAAATGAAAAAGAATGGAATAAAGAGCCCCAAAACACTCCATGTTATGATGCGCTGAGCAGCATTATACTTAACATCACGCAACACGTCATCAACATGGCGAAGATGCAATCCAATATCCCATGCATCAAGAACAACCACTTTTTTGGTGGGATTATTAACCGTAAGCAATACGGGAGTAGCCTTTTTGCGCGACGCAACACGGCTTCCAAAATAATGGGAAACCTCAGACTTACTTAATGCATGAGCATGCACAGAAACCTTATCGTCACCTTGCCCAATAAGCGATGGTATACGCCCATCCCTTCCTGCTTGTCTAAACGGACGAGACGTATAATGAGCACACCCGCTCAACAATACACTAACGACGGTAATAAAAAGCACCCACGTATACCGTATATTTTTTATCATGTTTTAAATCCTATAAAAAAATGTAACTATCTATTAACTAACTATTTGTTTGGTTATACCAAAACCATTATTTTAAACAAGAACATTTTGCAACACGCTGCACACGTAACTGGTTATATCAACAAGCAACAATTACTCGAACCAGCTCCCGACGGGACACCTTGGGAAACATGCTGCCTGGTTGAAGGAGCAACACTATTGCGAACCGATTCTCGTATGAATGATTTTGGATAAATGGTTTCTCCATCCATAATAATTTCTTCAAGGGTAGGACAACATGATGCTATTTCTTGGTCATGGGAAAAAAAATCTTTTTTAACTAACGGACAAGATTCAATCGTTATTTTTTTAATATGCTTCATATGCAACAATAGCGCCACAGCGTTAGATGAAAGTGAACCAAATCCACGAATAGTAACATCCTCTAATGAGGGACTTTCAACAAGCCACTGCAAAGATTTTTCCGACATTACTCTCCCATCAAGAACCAAAGATTTTAATACGGGTGCTTTTTCTAAAAAAAATAATGTTGCATCAGAAAAGTTGCCCTTTCCAATATACAAATAAGACAATTCTTGCATAAAAAAAAGCAAGCCAAAGGCAGAATCGGTAAGCTCCTTATACGCATCAAAAAGATAAAGATTTTTTACATGCTGGGCAGCACTAACAAGCGCAACCATATCGCAATTACAAATGCCATAGCATTTTACCGTCTCCGCCTGATTTAATAAACCTGATTCATATTCTGCCTCACCTAAAAACCCAAATTCACATTCAACTAAACTTGTGTTTAACGCAATTTGCCATTGAGGAGAAAAAATAGTTCGCCCAGATTTATCTAACAAAAATACCCCTGGAATAGGAACCCCACGCACTTCCTTGTTAATAATATTGTTGATATTATTAACCGAAAAATCATACGGGATAAATACTGGCTTTGTAGAACCTTCCTTGGTCAATGGAACGTTATACTTTTTATTTTTCCAACACGTATCAATCGATTGAATGGGTGCTACTTCACATAATTGAACCGGCACTTTATTAATACGAGGCGAAATTTGCCATATTTTGGTTGTTGGATTAAATGATGCAAGCGCATAAGCATCAACATGAGTCTGTTCTGCAAAACTCGTTACCGTAAAAATAGGAAATTGCTTAAGCCACTCATCATAACAACAATCTACAGGACGATAAACGGTATTCCAAAATTTTTTTAAATCGCGATATTCCCCCAACGAATCAAAAGCCCTTAACACACTCACACCATAATCAAAATGATCATGCCCGCGAACAATGCCAGCAACCGAATAACACCCCTCTTTGCCCAGTGTTTGCAAATAATGCATAGCACACGAACCTTGCACAAGCTTATCACAACCACGATATCCATCAATATCGGTAGGAAAAGGCTCGCAAGCATCTGCAACAAACCCATCCCATAAAAAACCTGATGGGTATAACTCCTCTTTTGACAAACAAGAAACATTTTTTCCCGGCTGCTGACACGCTTGATCTAAAAGTGGATGAAAATCCATAGGGCTCAAATAAGGTCCTACCGCAACACCACCACTATAGGCATTATCCAAAATGGACTCTGATGACCTTAATGCCAATCCTCCATGACAAAACATCAAAAATGAAATAGGATCATTGGCTTCACCATGGGTACCTAAAAATAAAACTTGGGGTAAATAACCAAACAAACAAGGAAAGTAAGCATCACAAAGTGATTTGATAGATTGATCAAGCGCTGGAGCAATCATTCCAAATTCCGTTGAAGATAACTTGTAAGCTAATTCATGATTAAATCCACTAGGCTTATTGGATGCAACATAATCTAAATCTTCATGATTACCACGTAACAAAAAAACATTATGTGGATTTTTCAATTTCAAAAGTAATGCCAAAACCCACATTTCTAATCCGTAATGTCCACGATCTGCCAAATCGCCCAAAAAAACAAGAATAACATTCGGCGCCAAAATACCAGAAGATGAAATACAATTACTTTTACCCAATAACTCATCATATTTCATATACTCAATATTGCGAATAAGTGAATGCACACTCCCGTGATAATCACTCATAACAACAATTCTTGTGTTAGAAGGCACAACACGAGCTTGTGCATAGACATGCCGTCGCCCATTAGAAAGTCTCTGCAAAGGATCTTGAGCATGATGCGCCACCCAAGAAGAATGAGTAATTTCATTTCTCATTATCATACAAACGGTATCAAGCAGATCAACAAAACCCTGCCAGGTAATCATTGATTTTTCCGGATACTCAGAAAATTTTTTACAGATATAATTAAATTCGTCAAACCTCCCAAGTAGGCTATCAGCTGCGCAGCTCAATGATGTTTGCTTATCAATCATTCCTTCAGAGCTTAGCATCGCATTCACATGATACCCAAAAAAGCTTAGTACAAGCACAAAACCTAAAAAAATTCGGTTATTATTAAAAAACATAAAAACACTCCTTGACAAAGAAGAACTCAACACACTTTTACTATGCCTTTTTAAAAAGCAGGAGCTAAGCTAACCATAATTTATAATAAATATCAAAAGCTTCATAAAATAGCGTTATCAACCAACATTTTTTATGCTCCCGTACTACCTATATTTACATATTGAAACAAAAAACAATCTTTTAGATTAATACCAAAAATTAACAACGACAAAGAAAAACTTTTTTGCTACATTTTCAGCAGATGGAAACATTATATGTGCGTAGAAAAAGGTAACATTATGGAAATGAATAAAATTTATGACAGTCAAACATGTGAAAAAAATGCCCAGCAACTCTGGGATGATGAAAAAATTTATCTTTTCACCCCTCATCCCACCAAGCAAACCGTAAGCATCGACACACCTCCCCCAACTGTTTCGGGCTCCCTCCATATTGGACACGTATTTTCATATACCCACCAGGACGTTATTGCACGGTATAAACGTATGCGCGGTTTTAATGTTTTCTACCCAATGGGTTTTGACGATAACGGATTACCTACCGAGCGCTTTGTTGAAAAAAAACGCGGGTTCAAAGCACATATGCTCAAACGATCAGAATTTATCAACATATGCCTTGAAGAAACTGCCTTAGTCGAAAAAGAATTTGAAAAACTTTGGCGCAGCCTGGGTCTTTCAATTGACTGGACAAAACTCTACTCAACCATTTCAGACAAAGCCCGAAAAATTTCGCAACACTCGTTTTTAGACCTTTATAAAAAAGATTTTATTTATAGAAAGCATGAGCCAGCACTCTATTGCACCACGTGCCGCACATCCGTTTCTCAAGCTGAACTTGATAGTGCTGATGTTACCTCAACATTCAATGATATCACCTTTATGGTCGATGGAAAACCAGTAATCATAGCAACCACGCGCCCAGAATTGTTGCCTGCATGCGTGGCAGTATTTTGCCATCCAGATGATACTCGTTATCACAACCTTATTGGAAAAAAAGCTACAATACCCGTTTTCAACACAACAGTTCCCGTGCTTGCCGACAGTAAAGTTGATCCTGAAAAAGGAACCGGCCTTGTTATGTGCTGTACCTTTGGTGATCAAACTGATATTTACTGGTTCAAACAACACAAATTACCCTTTATTCAAGCTATAGGCCTTGATGGTAAATGGACCGACATAACAGGACCGCTTTCCGGCTGCACGGTTCACGAAGCACGAAAAAAAATAATCGAGCTTTTACAAGCATGCGGCGCGCTTGTTTGCCAACGAACCATAACCCATGCCGTGAGCACCCATGAACGCTGCAAACAAGAAATTGAATACCAAATCCTTTCACAATGGTTTGTAAAAATATTGGAGTATAAACAAGCATTTTTAGACCGTGGCGAACAAATCAACTGGTATCCATCATTTATGAAAGCACGTTATAAAGACTGGGTTGAACACCTAAATTGGGATTGGTGCATATCACGCCAACGTTTTTTTGGAATCCCTTTCCCTGCTTGGCACTGCAATGATTGTCACGCTATTTTGCTCGCGCAGCCAGAACAACTGCCTATTGACCCCCAAGAAGAACCATTTCCTGGCGGAGCCTGCCCTCATTGCGCAAGCAAAAACATAACACCCGACACTGACGTTATGGACACCTGGAATACATCATCACTCACGCCGCAAATCAATCTTAACTGGCCAGAGCAATCGCCAGAAAATCTTTCTATGCCTATGTCTATCCGCCCTCAAGCTCACGATATTATACGAACCTGGGCATTTAACACGATTGTCAAAGCACACTATCACCACAATACAATCCCATGGAATGACATTGTTATTTCAGGCCATGTGCTTGCAGGCAAAGAAAAAATTTCAAAATCAAAAGAAAACAGCAAAACTTCTCCTGAAGCACTTTTGCAAACCTATCCAGCCGATGTTATTCGCTATTGGTCAGCAAGTGCACGCTTAGGAACCGATACTGCATTTAGCGATAACCAACTCAAAATAGGCCAGCGCTTGATTACAAAAATGTGGAATGCCTTACGTTTTTGCGCACAACACATCACCGATTATCAACCAACACAAACAACTCCAGCACTAAACGCAATCAACCAATGGGTGCTACAACACCTTGATGCCACCGTTAAACAGTATATTCAACGATTTGACGCTTATGAATATTCAAGTGCACTTGAATGTGTTGAACAATTTTTTTGGAGTATTTTTTGCGACAATTATCTTGAACTGGTAAAAGATCAATTTTTCAATCCACAAAATTACACTAATGATGAAATTAATGGAACGCGCTCCACACTCTACACCGTTGGATTTGGTATTTTACAACTATTCTCACCATTTTTACCTCACATCACGGAAACACTCTACCAACAACTTTATCGCAGCAAAGAAAAAAATGTTTCAATTCACACAACCATCATCGACACCACGCGCTACACAAGCAACTTTGAATACGGCACCACGCTTGGCGATACTATTGTTGAACTGGTCGGCAATATTCGAAAAATTAAAAGTGAAAATCAATTATCACTCAAAGCTGATATTAAAGAACTTGCGCTCTATTCGGACAACAGCGACCTTTTAAAAAATATCCAAAATCTTGAACAAATCATCAAAGGAATAACCAAAGCATCAACACTTTCGTACCACAACGAAAAACTACAAGCCGCACACTGCTCACAAACTACCGAAGGTCTTGATGTCCATCTTAACGTTTAAGAAAGAAAAAAGCCCCTATGATTAACATCAAAAACAGACAACGAAAAATACCAGTTAATACGCAACAACTTGCCGACGCTGCCAGCGCAATGCTGCTGGCAGCCGGCTATCCAGATTTTGATCTAAGTATCTTGCTTACAACCAACAAAAGCATTCGTGTTTTTAATAAAAAATTTCGAGGAAAAGATAAGCCAACCGATATCCTCTCGTTCCCTTACTATCCTAAACTCAAACCAGGGCAAAAAATAAAACCATTATCGGATGACGAAAAATATCTTGGTGACCTTATTATTTCGCTTGAATACGCACTCAAAGACGCCCCCGCCACATGGGCTCGACCATTTAGAGAACATTTGGTAGCCCTCGTTGCCCATGGGATTGCCCATCTTTTAGGCTATGATCACCTACAAGATAACGATTGGGCACTCATGCAGGAACAAGAGAAAAAACTTTTACAAACGGTAAAATAAATAAAGGCTTATCGTTGCAACAAAAAAGACCTTTTTTCTCTTTTATTGATTCTAAAGCGAAAATCTTTCTATAGTAAAACTAGCCCCTCCCAGAATGTTTTTTTAAAAAAGTAATGCCATTAGAAAAATGTCTGTAGTTTTTATAGTAAATGTGCGGCACACTAAACCGCATAAAGGGGAGGGGACTATGAATTATTTTCGTAACATAATGCTCTTGAGTACCATAATAGGATGTTACTCTGAAGCCACTGCTAAAAATTTAATATTCTGCAACAAAAGCTCAACCATCACACTAAACCACGAAAAATCGGCGCTACGCATTGACAACGTCGAAAAAGTTTCCGGGTGGAGCGAATTATCCATCATAAAAAATCTTGGCGAAACACATGCTGGCAATTGGAAAGAAGGATACTCCTCTGGTATTGTTATCGGCCAGGGAGGGGTAACACCCGCAACCGATTTAGTAACAAGCACAAGTAATGCACTCGTTACTCTAAACTCACAAAGCTTGAACAACCTTGAAAACCGCATTCGCCATAACAGCAATGCCATTGTGTATGGATTAACAACACAAGATGAGCCGCTGATTGTAACCCAGGATGTACAAACATATAAATCGCTTCGACAACTACAAAATGGCATCGTTATCCCCGACAACAAAGAACTTATTTTACATTCGCCCCTTGCAGTAAATGGATCTATAAATCTTGGAGACTCGGGACTTGGTACACTCACCCTTGCCCATGACCTTACCCTTGCAAGCAATGCACAATTCTCCACGGGTGGCAACATTAATGGAGATGAGTATACCATCAACTTCTCACACAACCTTGCCATACCTCAGGCCGGCGGAGGCTTAACCTTTGTTGGCAACACCATCATTGACGGTAACAATACAACATTATCATTTGAGAATGGAGCACAACTCCTTATTGACTCCACCGTCTCATTAACCTTAAAGAATATGACTATTGTTATTACCAATCCAAACAATATTCTGCCGCAAGCAAATGATGCCACGCTAACGCTTGAAAATGTCACACTCAACTTGACAAGCGATATAGAATTTAACACCGGCAAGCTTTTCATTGAAAAAAATGTTTGCATACAAGGAAATAATTCCTTCAAATTCCAAGCAGAAAAGCCCATGATTATTGAGCGCTTTGCTCGCTGTTTTTTTGATACGGGAAGTAATTTTTACTATAACCCGGGAGTCAATGATCGCGATCTTATTACCATGCACGACGTAACATCGCAAATCTTTTTTAACGGAAATACTATTTACTCCTCCTCGACCGGACTGCGCTTTACCAAAGGATCACTCTTTTTTGATCACAAAAATTATATCTCAGGCAGCGGAACAACAAAAGAAGAAGCTATAGCGCTTGGAAATGGAACCGTCGCTGACAATATTGCCATCATTGTTATGCCCGACGCATGCATTGATGTTATTTCGGGCGCCCTTGATTACAATAACGCTTTATAATCTTAGCATAAAAAAAAGGACCCGCAGCTTATGCGGGTCCTTTTTTCATAGTATTTCAGAATCAAATTTAAATCATCGCAAGTAACAATGACAAAATTGACATTAACTTAATCAAAATATTCAAAGAAGGTCCGGATGTATCTTTAAATGGATCGCCTACCGTATCACCAACAACGGCCGCCTTATGTGCAGGAGAACCCTTGCCGCCAAAATTGCCAGCTTCAATATACTTTTTAGCATTATCCCATGCACCACCAGCGTTAGCCATCGTTAACGCTAAAACGATACCACACAAGGTTGAACCAGCTAAAAATCCGCCAAGCGCCATTTTACCTTGCACGCCAAAACCAAAACGGATAACAACAGGAGCCGCAAGCAAAAGAACCCCAGGAAGAATCATTTCTATCAATGCGGCACGAGTGCTAATGTCAATGCAACGGTTATAATCGGCTTCAGCTTTACCTTCCATAAGTCCTGGAATTTCTTTAAATTGTCGACGAACTTCCATAACCATTTTCCAAGCAGCGTTACCTACCGACTTCATAGTCAAAGCAGAAATCAAAAATGGCAAAATGCTTCCCAAAAAGAGTCCTGTAATAACCGCAGGATGTAACAAATCTAACGTTGTAATATGAGCTTCTTGGCTATACGCTACAAACAAAGAAAGCGCTGCAAAGGCAGCAGAACCAATCGCAAAACCTTTACCAAGAGCAGCTGTCATATTACCAAGTGAGTCAAGCTTATCTGTAATTTTACGAACCTCTGGACCAAAACCAGACATTTCAGAAATACCACCAGCATTATCAGCAATAGGACCATACGCATCAACCGTCATGGTTATTGCAACTGTTGAAAGCAATGAAATAGCGGCAAGCGAAACGCCAAAAACACCACCAAAATTATTGTAAGCAACAAAAACAATCAACGCAATTGCAGAAACTGGAATAACTACCGATTCAAATCCAATAGCCAAGCCATAAATTAAGTTTGTACCAGCACCAGAATTTGACGCTTCGGCCAAACGCTTAATTGGAGCCTTGCTGGTATAGTAATCAGTCGCCGCACCAATAATAAGGCCTGATGCCGCGCCAAGAATAATTGAGCCAAGATACACCATATCAATGTTCAATGCGGACATGTACACATAAGCGCCAACAATAAAAAAGCCAATTGCTATCGTTGTTGTATGGTGTAACAATGATGAAATTTTTGATTTTAAAATAAAAGCAGAACAAAGACCAAGAATAGAAGCCAATAAACCAACAGCGCAAAGACCAATTGGCAATGCCATATAACGAATATCACCCGCAAATTGGGCTACCGCCAAAACCATAGCACCAACCATAGAGCCAACATAAGATTCGTAAATATCTGCGCCCATACCAGCAGTATCGCCAACACAATCACCAACGTTATCTGCAATAACAGCTGGATTACGAGGATCATCCTCAGGTATGCCCATTTCAACTTTACCTACCAAGTCTGCTCCAACGTCAGCTGATTTAGTATAGATACCACCACCAACACGAGCAAAAAACGCAAGCGAGCTAGCTCCAAATCCAAAGCATGTAATTATATTAGCAAAGCTTAAATCTTGTCCATACAAATAAAACAATGCGCCCATACACAAAAGACCAAGACTTGCTACCACAAATCCCATAACCGATCCACCAAGCAATGCTGTCAAAAAGGCTGAACGTTCACCCTTATCTCGAGCATCAATGGTTGTTGATTCATTTGCATAGGTTGCGGCCTTCATACCTACAAATCCTGCAAGCATCGAAGAAACAGCGCCAACCGCATAGGCGACAGCACAAATACTGCCAAAAGTGAAAAACAAAATACCTGAAACAACCAACAAAACAACAGCTAATACGGAATATTCTTTGCGCAAAAAAGTCATAGCCCCATTGCGAATAAGCAATGCAATGTGAGCCGATTTCGCATCGGTATTTTTCCGACGTGAAACACGAGAATAAATAAGTGCAGTCAACAAAAGACCGAGCAAACCGGTCGAAGAAAACAGCAATAAATAACTTAATTGCTCCATAAAACTCCTAAAGGTTACACATGTTAGTTTGTTACAATTAAACAAAGTACTAGAGATTTTAAAAATCAAAACAAATAAAGTAAAGTTTTATGTGATATAATTTTTTTTTATCACATAAAAGACCGTACAAATCAACCCAGATCACAATCTACAACACCTGGATAATCTATTAAATTTTCAATTTGCATCTTAAATATAAATTAAACAATTCAGCAAAAAGCCAATCAAAATACCCTTTGTGCTCATAAGAAATAATAATAATACACAAAAAACCAAGGGTGTTTTACAAAAAAATAAAGATCCGTATAATCACAATCCCCATAAAAATTGGAACTCGTTCTACTTACATCAAAAAAGTACTATAAAAAGTTTTTTTTAAGGAATTTATTATGTTTTTAAAAAATTATATTCTCATCCTTAGCTTTATCACAACATCATGCTGCGCTATGAACTATAACGCAGCAACCCAACAAAGCATACAAGAACATTTCATTGATGCCATAATAACCAGAAATCTAAAAAAATGTAGAGCTTGCATTAACCATGGAGCAAACGTAAATCAACCAATATTCGACAACATAATGCCTTTAACCCTTGCGATTCAATATAACAACCCCCGAATATGCAAACTTCTTATAGACAACGAAGCAAATATAGAAGCAAAAAATAAGTCTAACACAAATACCAATACAACGAAAAAACGATCCCAAGCCCCATTAAACTTAGCACCAAAAGCCATCCAAAATACATTACTCCCTACATCACCTCAAACCACAAAATCTCATAAAAAAACTCAACCCAAAAAACATAATTCACAATATACCGTTAACAACCCTCTTCATTACGACATTTACAATAATGATCTTGTAAGTTTTTTATTACGCTCAATCGCCCAACCAAACTTAATTCATGAAAAAAATGAATTCAACCAAAATGCTCTAGATATTGCAATGAATACTTACAACATCTTAAAAACAATAAAAAACCCTTCACCTCATAACATACAAAAATGTAATAATCTAAAAACCATGATCACCGTATTGGCATACTCAATGTGTATTGACATCCCCGCATTATAAATTACGCGCTGTTTACTTGTATAAAAAATTAAATTACGCTATTATGCAATAAATAAATCGTGTAATGCTCCTCTTCGGTTTTTAAAAGAAAATAAATTATTATCATGAACATTATAAAAAAAGAAAGCCACCAAGGCTCGATAATTACTCGTAAAGATTTTTTATCACCAATAGCAATGACTCTCATTCTCTCATGGATATATGCTCTTTGCGCACAAATAAGCATCCCTCTTCCCTTTAACCTTGTGCCACTCAGTATTCATCCTGTTCCCATCTTTATTTGCATCCACTACTTTGGCTGGACAGCAATCTCTGCATATGGCGCCTACCTTCTTCAAGGATCTTGCGGTGCACCTTTTTTTGCGCAAGCACATGGTGGACTTATATGTCTTTTGGGCCCAACGGGAGGATACCTTTGGGGATTTTTACTCGCCGCAATTTTTATGAAGTTATCGTATACATACCATAAAAAATCTTGGATCACCCATATCGCACGCTTTTGGATTTCCGCTGGTATCTACTTTGGGTGCGGACTTTTTCAACTGTCTTGGTTTGTTCCCAGCGCAACCCTCTATGCTTGTGGATTATATCCTTTTATTATTGGCGATTTTATACTTAAACCATTGTTATACATCGTGGGCGTAACGCATAAAAAGCGTTAAATCATGCCCCATTAGGCCATACGGCCCCATTTGTTGTTTTATCTTGTTTTTTTCCTAAAAAGGAGGGCTTATTATGGCCATGATAAAAAAAATACCTATTTCGATTGCTATTCTTATTTGCATTAACTCCATGATTGGAGCAGGATTATTTATAAATCCTCAACCGCTTTCACAAATTGCAGGCCCACTAGGATTTATGGGATATGTTTTTTCAGCATTACTCTTTTTGCCCATTATTTTAAGTATTGCAACCCTTGCCCAGTTACACCCTGTTTCTGGAGGGTTTTATGCATATGTAACATCCTATCTTGGCAGAGCGTGGGGATTTTGCGCTATCTGGTTTTATTTTATTGGAAAAACAATTGCAATATCACTCCTGCTTTTTAAAGCTCTCGAATTTTTTCAAGGGTACTCACCATTTCTTGCACAATATCCAACGCTAACGCTTGAATATGTAATGATTGCATTTTTTGTTACCATAAACATTGCTGGTGTTTTTATCGGCGGAAAAATACAATATCTTTTTACCATTCTCAAAGCTATTCCCATCTTATTTGCATTTTTTGTTGGCATCAAAAGCTTTAATCCTTCTTATTATATGTTCACCCAAGCTCACGTTGCAAACAGCGTCTGGACCATATCAATTGCTGCTTTTGCATTAATGGGATTTGAAGTTATTTGCGCCGTAGGACATCTCATTCAAGATTCTGCAAAAAACATCAAACGAGTCATTATCTCGGCATTTCTCATTGTTGCAAGTATCAATATTCTTTTTCAAATGCTTTCGTATGCAAGTCTTGGCGCTACACTCACAACTACAAAATATTCTGTTTTAGCAATGGGACTTTCATTTTTACCATCATATCCAACCATCGCTCACATCATTAATGGCGCAGCATATGCGGCCGTTTTCGGCGGTTTTTATTCACTTATGACAAGTAACTGTTGGAATTTGCATGCCATGGCAAAAAATAACCACCTCCCTTTTTCTAAAACACTTGCTAAAATAAGTAAAACTAACGTCCCTTGGGCAAGTCTCATCGTCGAAGGAAGCTTGTGTGCCTTTGTCATAACCATAACAAGCGAACAAACAATATTGCAAAACATGTCGATTTTTCCCCAAGCATTTGCCCTTTTTCTTAATGTTACAGCCGCCTATCAAGCAACTAAAATTATCACTAATATAAAACTGAACCGATGGATCCCGCTTGCTGGTTTTGCCTCATGCACAATTCTTATGACCATTTCGTTCATTCGCATTATACAAGCAGGCATCTCCTTTTCCATCTTAGCTCTTTTTTTAAGTGGCATTATTGCTGCATGGGTTAAGGGAACTAAAGGCCCAAATCCTTCTTATAATCCTAAATCTTAAGAGCATCATCCATCGCTTGAGGAATGGGAATTTCTAAATGATGTAAAATAGTTCCAGCAACATGCGATAAACCATAACAAGGCTCACGCAATAAAGCATCTTGTTGTTGCGTATGTTGCTGAACTTTTACAAACGGAACTGGATTTGTCGTGTGTGACGTCATATGCTCACCAATCATTTCTTCAGCATTTCCATGATCACCAACAAAAAAAATAGTTCCACCCATGTGCTTTACAACAAGATCGTACAACACGCCAATCTGCTGATCTATAAAATTACAAGCTTTGACCACTGCATTAAAATCACCAGAATGCCCAACCATATCAAGATTGGCATAATTAATAAGATAAAAAAAAGCAGGATCATTACGCAGTGATGAAATAACATGAGACGTTATTTCCAACGCCGACATTTCAGGATAGTCTACATACGTCTTTGTTTTGATAGATGGCACTAAAATACGTGTTTCATACTCCCCCTGCTGCTCATTCATGCCATGAAAAAAATACGTAACATGAGCATATTTTTCAGTCTCTGCAATAACAACTATTTTTTCTTCTGGCCGAGCGTGATGAATGCAATCAATCAGCGTTTCTCCTGCCGTATCACGCTCAAATAATATTTCATTACCCATCGCCGCAAAATCATCTTGGTAACTGGTAGTTGTCACAAAAAATGCAAGATCACTCGGAACCACCCCTTCCCGCCGAATCTCATGCAAAGCAGGATCAATAAAAGCCCGGGTAAGCTGCCGCGCCCTATCAGGTCTAAAATTAAAAAATACCACCCCATCACCAGGTTTAACAAAAGCATCAGGTAAAAACTGAACAGGCTCTACAAATTCATCATAAACGCCTTGAGCATATGATGCCATAAGATAATCATTCCATGATTGAGCAGTCTGGGCAGAAACACCCGTTAAACAATCAAATGTTTTTTGCGTACGCTGCCAATTTTTATCACGATCCATAGCAAAAAAACGCCCATGCATACTTGCCAACTTGCCACATCCAACATCTGCACACACACGATCAAGTCGACGTAAATAGTCAGCAGCACTCTGCTGCGGCACATCCCGCCCATCTAAAAAAGCATGAATAAAAACGTTAGAAAGCCCGCACTGACAAGCTAATGTAATAAGGGCATGAAGATGTTCTTCATGGCTATGCACGCCCCCATCAGAAAGTAACCCCATAAGATGCAAAGCGCCACCCGATTGACGAATTTGCTCAAACCGCCGGAGCAAAACTGCATGGGAAAAAAATTGTTTATTCGCAATCGCATCATGAAACTTTTTTAAAACAGATTGCACAACTTTTCCTGCGCCAAGGGTCAAATGACCAACTTCTGAATTTCCAATAAACCCCGGCAGCAGCCCTACATGCTCACCACTTGCATGCAACAACACGCGAGGATAATGCGCCCACACATTTTTCCAATGAGGCATATGAGCATGCGCTATGGCATTTCCTTCACGTTCTTTTTTATACCCAAAGCCATCCAAAATAACCAACAATGTTGGAGGCGTCTTAACAATGTCCATAAAAACCACCCTTCCTTAAAAAAAGTTTTTATTCCCGTTTTTTTTTAGTACAATAAACCAAAACAAACCATAACAACCCACCAAAAGTCTCAACATACATTAAAGGAATTTTATGATTAATTGTATCACCACCAAACGTATTGTACCATACACCCTCTGCCTTAACCTATTTTTGTATAGTATCTGCAGCGGACACGAACATCTTTCACAACAACACCCATGCACAGAACACACGATACTTGATAAAAATACCTTGCCTTGCAATTTTGATGAAGAAATTCTTGAAATTGATCTTGATGATCTAAGCTCTCTCGAAGATGCAACCGAAGAATCATCTTCCATAACGTACAAAATGCAACTGCTTAAAGAAGCACTCTATCTTAAACAACTTGAAGCCCAAGAACATATCAAAAATCATCAAACATTGTATAAAGCCTGCGCGGCTATTGCTTTTCTTGGCGGTGTTTCTGCATATGTTTATAAACTTCTTAAAAAAAATACATAACCCCAAAAATTATCCTTATGAATAATGCTCATATTTTTGCCCTGTACCACCCCAATCTGCATAACTACCATGAAAAAGACGTTCTCATCATCAAAGATAAACAACTTCGCCACCGTATAACAAATATCTTGCGTCTAAAACCACAAGAACCATTAATTCTATTTGATGGAACCATGGTATACAACATAACCATCGATGAACAAACCCTTGCAAAAAAAGATTATGTCTTTGGTGCCATTTGCGACATACAAAAACCACACCCCCCATCCACACCACTATTCCTTATGCCAACACTGTTAAAAAAAGAAGCATTTGAACATGTAGCATATTACGCCGCGCAGATGGGAGCATATTCGCTTCAACCTATTCTCACACAAAAAACACAACGTGCATGGAATGCAGAAAAAGACCATGAACGTCTTTTTAACATCATGATTGCCGCATGTGAACAAGCAAAATCATTTACCATTCCCGAGCTGCGCCAACCCCTTAAACTTGAAGCGGTTCCCTACGTGCAGAGTGAAAGTGTTGGACTTTATTTTGAAGACACAAGACAATCACTTTTTGAAATTGCAACAACGCTAAAAAATCAAAAGCCATCTTCTATTTCTTTATTTTTTGGCCCAGAAGGGGGCATTACTGAACAAGAAGAATGTATGCTTAAGGAAAAAGGATTTATCAGTTGTAGCCTAACCTCAACCATATTGCGGGCCCAAGAGGCCGTAGCTGTGGGACTTGGATCTATTGCCAGCCTGATTCGATAATTATTTTTTTACAGCAAACAACTGAGTTTTTAAATAGTATGGTTCAACCTGAGTACTCCCACCATCCTGCTGCCAACGTTGATACGCAAGATGCCCAATGGCAGTTGCACACGCAACATCGCACACCGTTGAAACTATCTGCAGCGATGTTATATCAAATCGCACATCAGTCTCTTTGATACTCAAACGAACACCATTTCCTATCCATACAAAATCATAAGTAGATTTAAGATCAACGAGCTCATCGAGTAATACATCGCTATTTTTACACCCAATCCACGGCGTTGCCCCTTCGGATGCAATCAGGTAATAAACATCTGCGTTAAAAGCATTAAGCAAAGCAATAAAGCAACGTTTTTTAGAAGATTCAGTAAGGATATGCTGTTGGGCTTGATAAAGTAACGCATGAAGACCACTCACCCCGACAACAGGAATCCCTGCCGCAAAAGCGATACCATTAACCGTAGATAGCGTCACTCGTAATGAAGTAAACGCTCCTGGACCGTGATCAACTGCAATAAAAGAAAGATTGGAAAGTGTTAATGAATGTTTTTCAAGCATGTTCTGAAGTAATGGAATAAGATGTGAACTTGCTTTAACATCAATCTGAACAACATGATCAAGACAATGATCATTACAAAACAATGCTAATTCAATTTTATTGTATGTTCCCTGAACACTTATAAATGTAACTGGTGCTGGTTTCAATCAGTTTGCCTTTTGTTCTTTTGACGTTGATAAAATAAGCTAAACGCATCGTCCTTAATTGTATTTTCTCGCTTTTCAATCACCTTACCACAATTAAGACATTTCCAACCCTCAAAGTTGATAAAGTGGTCAAAGAATGACTGTAAAACAAGCAAGCCTCCGCACTTTGGACACTTCATCTACCGTTCCTCCTTCATTTTTTGATACGTTGTTTTATCAACACGTATAACACACACTCCTTTTTACAAAGGATACCACACTAATAATAAATACAAAATAATTTTATAAACTACTATAAAATAGTATTTTTTGTATTGTAATAAAAAGAACACATTCAATCAATATTACTTATCCATAGCAAGTAAACTATCTTGCAAATCAATTAAGCATGATAATTCATGTTCCAATTTACGCCTATTTTGGTTTTCTTGCTCTGCAGCAGTTAGCTTCTCAACATTATGAGCAATACTACGTTGCTCATGTTCCTGATATTCATTAGTCAACTTTTTCAAGTCAACAACAACACTTTCTTTGTTCAGAGATTCACGTTCTCTACGTACAAAATCCTTTTGTGTTTGCAATAATCCACGAACATCATGCCGTATTTCGTCAAGTTCTTTTTGGTTAAGGCTCACAGCATTGCGTAATTGCTCAACGAGCGTTTTTTGGTCTTCTATTGCCCGCTGTTTAAGCTGCAATTCAGATTCTTTGGCACGCATATCACGTTCCATATTTTTTAATACAGCTTCCTTGTCTTTATACGAAAGCTCAATGTGGTCAACTTTTGCATGCATTGCGGCAATGCGCTCATGCACCAAGCGAGCATATTCACTAATAGCCTGCGATGACAAATCTTCTACAAGCCCAGCGCGCTGCTCTGCAACCACTTTTGCAGAACGCTCATGACGCAAATCTTTTTCAAAACGTTCCACTAATTCTTTTGCTCGCGCAGCTTCTTTTTGGGCCGCCTGTAAATCTCCATGCATCATACCTAGTTTTTTTTCAGCCTGTTTTACCTCTTCATCCAAGCGATCAACATGCTGGTTGGCTGATGTAACTTGTAATTTCAAATCTAACGCTTCTTTGTCTTTGGCCTCAAGCTGAGGAATATAATGATCGCGAACATGTGCTATAGCTACCTGCTTATCAATCTCGGCACTCTTTTTTTGATGTTCCAACGTGGCGGTTAATTCCCTAACCATTAACTTTGCTTCTAATTCCTGCTGGCTCTTATCACGCAGTTGACTTTTAACTTCTTTTTTAAGCGATTTAGTCGCCTTTACTAAATCATCGTATTGAGCTACAATTTCCTGATTTTTTTTATCCTCTGCCGCCACGGCAGCAACTGCCTGTGGTTGCAAAGGTTTTTCAGGCGCAGCAGCAACAGAAGCCGAAGCTTCAACACTTTCGCTTGGCTTACTGACAGGCACCTGAGAAACAAAATCCGGATAAGCAGCCAAAATCCTTCCCGTAGCCTCATGTGCAATATTTAGTACGATATTTCGTATAAACCCATCGTGCAAAATAATGTGATCATAACCATCATCCATTCGAACCAATGAATGATGTGCAGCCGCCGGCTCAACCAACGCCTTTTGAATTGCAGCATTTAATTCATATAAAATTAACAAGCGTATTTTTTTTCTGCTTTGCTCATCAAGCGAAAGTTTCCGTACAACATCAAGTAACACCAAATCTGCCTTACGCTGGGCACCGACAACCGAATGTAAAAGGCTTTGTTTTTTTACAATTTTTTTATACGATTCATCATGTTCAACCTGAGTTCCACGCAACGTTTTATCAAACCAATGCTCTTGATCTTGAAAGCGTTTTATAAAATCATCCACATGCATAGGCTCTTCACCTGCAACTATAATATCTTGCATAAATGTATTATCGTTTTTGAACGCATGAGCCATTTCTTTCCGCCAGCGCTCAAGAGGAGTAGTATCTATAGGTTCATGATAGTGAATAACGCCCTGATCTGTTTGAATAGCTTCAATTTTTTTAAGCAATGAGCGCTTACGCTTTTCTTGCCGCTCTTTTATCGCACGTTCTTCGGCCTGATTAATAAGATCAACCGCCTGAAGTGCGGCATCCCTTTTTAACTGCTGCGCACGCTCGTAAACTTCTTGAGCAACCTCATGTGCCCGTTCTTGAGCTTCTTGTAATAATGCTTGAGCGTTTTCTTCGGCCTCTTGCAATACAAAATCAGCTTCAACCTTAGACTCTTTTCTGATTTCATGGGCTTTTTGTTCCATCTCAGCTTGTATAGATTCAATAGAACGCTGCGCTTGATCATTAAGTTTATCAAGCTGCTCTTTTACCTGCGCCTCAAACTTCCCTAACACATGTTCTGTTTGACGCACAATAGAATCATCATACGCAGGAACCTGAAGCCCTAGGTCTTGCAAAACAGAAAATGATAACTCAGTCTCATGCTTTTTTTTATGTTTTTTTGATTTTGCTTCAACCGTAGAACTTGGTATAACACACCACAAGCAACATAATCCTGCTATAAATATCCCAGTGGTCAGAGCACGTATCAAGCCAACGCCTATATTTTTTCGAATTATCTTCATATCCCCACCCAACACGTTTATGAAAGGCCCCCTTATAATTCGCCCAAGCCTCTTTATTAATTTTAGTGTAAAAAAAATCACAATAGAAATTCAACAAAAACCACATTTTCTTCCATTATGCTGTTAAAACCATCATTGCACATTCCAAAAAAGCAACACCATCAAAAAAACAAAAATCAATTTTTTAAAAATATTGCTCCACACAACCTACTTGCTTTAAAGTTATAAAAAAGAGAAAGGAATTGTATGAAAAAATGGATATATAGTACAAGCATTATCGGCATAATCACCAGCATACTCATATATGGCTACCACCTGCAACAAGTAACATCACAGCATGTCCACCACACGCAACACGTACTAAAAACCGAACAATCCGAATGCTGGATCGATGTTTTTATCCATGGAACATTTAATTGTTTATTCGCATTTTTTAGCCTCCCATCAGTAATTAATGATGAGGTCAACAAAACACTGTATAAATCAATGATTAACTCAAAACGAAAAAATGATGAATTTTACCAAGATCAACCAATGCTTGGCAAAGGACTTATCGAAGTTAAACCAAGTTATAACATCGACACAACCAACGGAAAAAAATATTTAGCTTATCCCCTTGCCAAAGCGTTTATCAATTTTGCAGAACAATGCACGCAAAGCCCTCAAGAACACCATGTTTACACGTTTGGATGGAGTGGCCTTTTGAGTCAAAAACAACGTCGTAAAGAAGCAATTAGATTATATAATCTTCTGGCTGAAGAAATTGATCGCTACCATTGCCTTGGAAAAAATCCAAAAATTCGATTAATTGCACACAGCCACGGCGGCAACCTCTGTCTCAACCTTGCCACAATTAAAGAAATCCTCCTCACACCCAAAATCTCACTATTAGAAGAAAAAAAGAACAAGTGCGATTATCAAGACCAATCACTCTTTCATATGTTTGCATATATGAAAACACTAAAAAATCAAGAAGGCGCGTATAAAAACAAAAAATTCAAAAGGTATGACTACGTTCCAAATAGCAATCTCACTATTGATGAGCTTATCATGCTTGGAACCCCCATTCAAGTTGAAACCATCCATGTAATAACATCGCCCATTTTTAAAAATGTATATAGTTTTTACTCAGAACACGACTCAATTCAAAACCTAGATTTTATCAGCACCAAAGAAAAAAGTAATAGAAAAATTACCATCACCAAAGATCAACTTATTTTTGTTAAACCAATACCAAATATATTCCAAGGCAGACTTATTATTAATTACCACAAAAAAAAACGAAAAAAAGAATTTGATAAACACTATCGCATAGGACACAAAGAACTATGGAGCATTTCATGGAAACACACCAAAAACCCACTATCTCCGTTACCTATCAGCGTTATATCGCCAATGATTATAGCAGCAATTCAAGCACAAAAAGTAGATAATACTGATCTTGACATTAATATAAAACTAACAAGAAACTTTTTTAAAATTCAAGTTTCTCCATGGGATAAAAATCAACTACAAACAACAATGCACCTCCCTAAAGATTTCTTTAAAGAGGTGCAAAATAATGTACGCCAATGGAGCCCTTATAAATCAGATAAAGCCTCGTGAGACTCCTTCCAATGGCCTTGAGCATCACGCTCAAAAATACGTATTTCTTTTATTGCCAAAACAGGAATAGTCGTGAGATTATACACATGGGGGAAAATATCCCCCCCTGGCTTATTAGCTTCTTTGCAAATTGATGCACCAGCCGATTCAAGCCCTTCCTGGTCTAACGCAATAACATAAACCTTTGTATCGTTTTTAAAAAAAGATTTTATGGTACGCATAACCTGATAACCAAAAGAAAGATGCACAAATCCAGACCGCTCATCTAAGCTTGAAAAGCGTATAATCGTTGGATGAGTAACACTATCTATCTCATCTAATGTGATAATTTTATATAAACCATTCTTTTCAAAAACAGGATCACCGTGATGACCATGACATCCACAATGTTCATGATGATGATGATTACTACATCCTGCAACCATAAGAATCAACACCGCCATGCTTTTTTTCATAACTTTTATTATCATACAATTCATTTCTTTTTAACTAAACATCAAGATTGCGTACAAAATGAGCATGCTTTTCAATATAATCACGTCGATCTTCCACGCTTTCGCCCATTAGCGAACAAAACCACTCATCAGCCTTAAGAGCATCTTCTATGGTTACTTGCAAAAAATTACGTTTTTCAGGATCCATAGTCGTTTCCCACAGCTGCTCTGGATTCATTTCACCAAGACCTTTATACCGCTGAATCGACATAAGACTTTTACCTGCTTCCATAATGGTTTGGACTAACGTCAATATTCCATTCTTAGTATAAGCATTTTCTTTGCCAATAATCGACAACGTCCACGGTGAAAATTCAAGATCAAGCATTGGACCACACAACATCATAAGTTTTTCAAGTTCTTCAGAAGAAAAAAGAGCTATTGGCAAATCCCAACTTCGCTTAAGTTCTTTGAATACAAAGTAGGATTTTTTACTATGCTCAACTGATCCAACACCTTGCGTATCATCCCCGACATGCCCGACATCAAGACTAATCGTATATTTTTTGAAATAAGCATTCATTTTTTCAAGCAATTCCTGCATCGAAAACGCATTCTTCTTCCAGGCAATGGCATGCAAAAAGACAATCAACTCATGAATATAATGAGGCGCTAATTCAAGCAACATACTTACTTTATCAAGCTCTAATTCATAGTTAACAATTTTGTGTAAAAGATCACCAAATGCTTGTCCTTCAAGCACCTTGCCCGCAACTGCAAGCTCGGTATTTGAGGCTGCCCAATCAAACAAAAATCCTTTAAATTCAGACTCATCTTTTAAATACCGCTCAACACGTCCCACCTTAACTTTGTACAATGGGGGCTGAGCTATATATAAAAACCCTTTTTCAATAAGTGGTTTCATGTAACGGAAGAAAAATGTAAGCAATAAAATACGGATATGTGCGCCATCAACGTCCGCGTCGGTCATGATAACTATTTTATGATAACGAACTTTATCCAAATTAAAATCATCATTACCAATTCCGGCACCGACCGCCGTGGTTAAATCTTTAATTTCGTTATTGGCAAGCATCTTATCAAGGCGCGTTTTTTCTACGTTTAAAATCTTACCACGAAGAGGAAGAATGGCTTGAGTAAATCTATCTCGAGCCTGCTTAGCACTACCACCTGCAGAATCTCCCTCTACAATGTAAAGTTCAGATTTTGAAGCGTCAGTCTCAGAGCAATCTGCAAGTTTACCTGGCAAAACCGCTCCCTCAAGCACGCTTTTACGGCGTGTTAATTCACGAGCGCGACGAGCCGCACTCCGCGCTTGCTGAGCGATAATAGCCTTTTGCAATATTTTTTTTGCAATTGCAGGATTTTCTTCAAAATACGTATCCAAAAATGAATACATCCAAGAGTCAACGATTCCCTTAACTTCACTGTTGCCAAGCTTACCTTTAGTCTGACCTTCAAATTGAGGCTCTGGAACCTTAATACTCAAAACAGCAACAAGACCCTCGCGAACATCATCACTCGATAACGCCTCATCCTTACCATCTTTTAAAAGATTATATTTTTGAGCATAGCGATTACATATTTTTGTTAATGCAGAACGAAAGCCACCTTCATGAGTTCCGCCATCGATTGTTCGAATGTTATTAACAAAACTAAAGACTTGATCGTTATATCCCTCATTGTATTGACACGCAAAATCAAGTGCATAAACTGAATCTTCTTTATAAAATGAAATCACATCATTAAACAATGGATTCTTTTTTGTGTTGATAAATTCAACAAATGACGCTATCCCACCCTCAAAGAAAAATGCTTGCTCTTGCGTAGACCGCTCATCTTTGATCGTTATATGTAACCCTTTGGTTAAAAAAGCAAGCTCACGCAACCGCGCTGCCAAAGTATCAAAGGTAAATTCAACCGTTTCAAAAATTTCAGCGTCTGGCCAAAAACGCACACACGTACCACGACGATCAGCCTTTCCAGTCTCTGCAAGCGGCGCAAGCGGATTCCCTTTGGCATATGCCTGTTCATAAACTTTGCCATCTCGATAAATTTTAACCTCAAGACGCTTTGACAAGGCATTAACAACTGACACACCAACGCCATGCAACCCGCCAGAAAATTTATACGAATCTTTTTCAAACTTTCCACCAGCATGCAACTTAGTTAAAACAACTTCAGCCGCAGAGATATGCTCTGTTGGATGCATATCCCGAACAAGAACCATCGGCATGTAAAATAACATTAATATGATCACAATGGCCGCCCATAGCCTCGTCTACAGAGTTATCAACAACCTCATAAACCAAATGATGTAATCCAGCGGCATGAGTAGAACCGATATACATAGCAGGACGTTTACGAACAGCTTCTAACCCTTCCAAAACTTTAATGGAACTCGCGGTATAAGCCGTAGGCTTAACTATTTCATTATTTTTTTTACTAGTGTCATCCATAACAACCCCTCAATATCACGACCATCCAATAATTATGTGCCCAAAAACTTGCATTAAGAACACCTATTCTTTATGATTTTTACGCATACATATTTTTCATACAAATGTTGCAAAAGCATACCAAATTATTCAACAAATGGGGAATTTTAAAAAATATTTATTAAAAATGTAAAAATACGATAAAATACCTTGCACAAAAAGATCGCTTTAGTGTAGGATATATGGCATTGAAATTTTATGAAAAATAATAAAGATTTTTTTTACATGAATAAAGCCTTAGCACAAGCCAAAGTGGCTCTCAAAAAAAATGAGGTCCCGGTAGGCGCCGTCATTGTCAATAAGGAAGGAGTTATTATAGCACGAGCCCACAACCTTATTGAAAAAACACAATGTCACAGCGCACACGCTGAAGCGCGTGCCATCCAGCGAGCATGTAAAAAAATAAAAAATTGGCGACTATTAGACTGCACCTTATACGTAACACTAGAACCATGCCTCATGTGTCTTGGACTTATCCAATTAAGTAGAATTGCTCGCGTTGTTTACGGGGCCCCTTCTACGCTTTTTGGACCTTCAGCATGGGCAAACTTGCAACCCCCAAGCTTTGCAAAACAGTTAACAATAGAAGCTGGTGTTAAAAAAGAAGAAAGCATAGAACTGTTAAAGTTATTTTTTTCCGACAAACGCAAAAAGAGAAAGGCTTGCCGTGAAATTGAGAGCAGAATTCATCGAAAAAATTAAGAAACTTCTTGTCGAAAGAAAAAATGATATGACAGCACAACTCCTTGATATCGCCAATGACAAGGTATCAGATGGACAAGTGCAAGACAGTGGAGACGAAGCACTTTCGCTCACGATGGAAACACTTCAAAATTCTTTACAAAAGAGCGAAATTGACGAACTTAATCTCATTAACAACGCTCTTATGAGGATTGAAAATGGCGAATACGGCGTTTGCATTGACTGCGGAGAACCAATATCAGAGCGACGCTTAGAGCACTTTCCCTATGCCGCACGATGTATTTCCTGCCAAGAAGCTCTTGAAAAGTAAGAAATCATCTGGCATACTCTAGTCTAATTGAAAATAATGCCAAGCCGGTGTAGCTCAGTGGTAGAGCAACTGATTCGTAATCAGTAGGTCGTCGGTTCAAGTCCGATCACCGGCTCCATCAAATTAAATTTCTGTTTTAACAGAAGTTTTTTGGGTTATTTTTGACAAATTTTTTAAGCTACGGTAAGATTTCGTGTCGTATTAAGCTCACCTTAGATACAGGTGAGAATGGTATCAACTCAAAAAATTAGGTTTGTAATTTTTATGGCAACACAAAAAGCATCATATTCAAGCAATGCTACTCATGGCGTAGGTCGTCGTAAATCATCCGTTGCTCGTGTTTGGGCAAAACCTGGTAAAGGTTCAATCACCGTCAATGGAAAAGACTTCAAACAATACTTTGATACAGAACTTTCTTTGCAAAAAGTATTGCTTCCTCTTAAGGTTACCGGATTGACCTCTTCAACTGATATTATGGTAAATATTTTTGGCGGTGGCTTGAAAAGCCAAGCAGGCGCAACACAATTAGGTATTGCAAGAGCATTATTGGCCTCGAATGAAGATTTTCGCAAAGTATTACGTCAAAATGATCTTTTAACAGTTGACTCTCGCGTTAAAGAACGTAAAAAATATGGGCAAAAAGCTGCTCGTCGCAAGTTCCAATTCGTAAAAAGATAATAATCCGAACGCCAATCCGCGCGTCATCTTTTATTATTCTTTTTTAAAAAATCAAGGACACTCTGATGTGTGGAATTGTTGCATATGTTGGTGACAAACCCTGTCGCCAACATATCTTTGATGGTCTACTAAGACTAGAATATCGTGGCTATGATTCAGCTGGTTTTGTTTGTGTAGACAATAAGTCCAAAAGATTTTGCTGTCACAAAGAAGCAGGAATGGTTGATATCGTAAAAAAAATGTCCGAAACCGTAACCTGTGATGGCTCTATTGGCATGGGGCATACCCGTTGGGCAACGCATGGCATTGTAAATCAAGTTAACGCACACCCTCACTTTAATTGTAGTAGGACTATTGCGGTCGTTCATAACGGCATTATAGAAGGATTTGAAAAAATTCGCGCATCGCTTATAAAAGAAGGTCACGAATTTTGTTCATCTACCGATTCAGAAGTTGCTGCACATCTGTTCAGTACACTCCTTGAAAAAAATAAAAGCATCTCATCCGCTGTTATTGCACTTACACAAAAACTCGATGGCGCGTATGCTTTGATCTATATGCTTGAAAGCCATCCAGATAAGCTTATTGTTATTCGTCGAAAATCACCAATGGTTATTGGGGTTGGAAATAATGAAATGTTTGTTGCCTCAGATTTTCTTGCATTCTCGGATAAAACAAACCAAATTATTTTTGTTCCAGATGATTCGTTTGCAATTGTTACAAAAGATAATGTCGCAATCTATGATTTTCAAGGCAACTTACTCAATGTAAAAATTGACACTATTAATGCAACATATGCCACCGTTGATAAGCAAAACTTTGAACACTTTATGATTAAAGAAATCTATGAACAAAAGCATGCTATTATGCGAACCATAAACTTCTTTAATACAATAGGCAGCATGGTTTCCACTGACAATTTAAATGAATCAAACAAAAAAAATCCACTAATTACGCATGCGGAAAACAATCTAAGCCTTTGGCGACAACTGGGTGTTACAGCAGATCAGATAAGTACGCTCAAAACGATTAATCTCGTTGCCGCAGGAACATCCTGGCATGCTGCGCGTATCGCACAATTTTTCTTTGAGATGATTGCTAAAATTCCAACGCATGTTTATTTGGCATCAGAGTTTCGCTATATGCCTCTTTTTGTTAATAAAGACTCTCTCTTTATTATGCTTTCTCAATCTGGAGAAACCGCTGATACATTAGAAGCTTTACGATTGGTTAATTCGCTTGATATGCAAACAATTGCAATCACCAATGTTCCATCAAGCTCCATCGTCCGAGAAGCCTCTGGTTTCTTGCCTATGCAAGCGGGACCTGAGATTTCAGTTGCCGCAACAAAAACATTTACAAGCCAAGTAGCATCGCTCTACTGGTTAGCAAATCGCATGGCATATGAACGTGGAATGATAAACTTAGACCAACTCAAAATAGCTCAAGACGATTTATTTATTGCAGCAGAAATACTTGAAACAACCCTCGAAACAAATAAACTCAGAATAACTCAAGAGCTCGCACCATATTATGCAAAATTTGATAAGTTTATATTCTTAAGTAGACATATCAACTATCCATTTGCTCTCGAAGCGGCACTTAAGCTCAAAGAAGTTTCGTATATTTTTGCACAATGCTATCCTGCTGGCGAACTCAAGCATGGTCCGATAGCTCTTGTAGATGAGCATACCCCAGTTGTCATTTTTTCAGTTCTTGATGAACTTATTTATAATAAACTGGTCTCAAACGCTCACGAAGTAAAGACAAGAAGAGGACATGTTATAGCTTTTGCATTTGAAGGGCAAACAGAGTTAATAGATGCAGCCGATGTTGCATTTATTATCCCTCGCGTTAATCCACTCCTTGCACCAATCGCCATGTCTGGAATTATGCAATTTTTTGTTTATCAAATGGCACGAGAATTAGATCGCCCACCAGATAAACCAAGAAATCTTGCTAAATCAGTAACTGTTGAATAGAAAAAAGGCCTTGAAATTCAAGGCCTTTTTTTACGAATATTTTATTTTTCCGGAAAAAGCGTTAAAAGATCATACACCGAGCCAAGACCAATCAATTTACAAGATGTTTTAACCTGTTGTGTCTTTGCAATAAAAACATTTTCAAGCCCAAACTTTTCAACTTCTTTTATGCAAATACCTATTTGATTTGCCGGCTTAATCTGTCCCGTCAAACTAATTTCACCTATTGCAACCGATTTTTGAGGTAACGGCATTTGAAAATAACTGGAAAGTAAAGCTAAAGCAATTCCTAAATCAGATGAACTTTCCTTTATTTTAAATCCACCACTTACCTTAAAGAAAATATCCTGGGAACTAAACCGAATGTGCAAATATTTTTCTAAAATTGCCGCAACCAAAACAACGCGCTTAGGATCAAGCCCCGTCACCACACGCTGCGGCATACCAAAGCGCGAATCTACACAAAGGGCCTGCAATTCCAATAATAAAGGGCGTGACCCTTCAACTGCTGAAACCAATACCGATCCAGAACTTACACTCACCTCACTCAAAAGCTGCTGATTAATATTGGCAATTTCAACCATGCCTTCTTCTTGCATTTCAAAAAAGCCAACTTCGTTAATGGCACCAAAACGATTTTTAACCGATCGTAAAATGCGCGTTTGCCAACGATCTTCACATTGTAGATAAAAAACAGCATCAACCATATGCTCCAAAACCTTTGGCCCAGCCATCTGCCCTTCTTTGGTAATGTGACCAGTTACTAACACAGCTATTTTATTAATTTTAGCAAAACGCATTAAAAAAAATGCCGCTTCTCGCAACTGTGCAACCGTTCCAGGAAAAAGTTGGGCCTGTTCAGACAAGTAACAATTTTGAATAGAATCAAGAATAACAAGGTTGGGTTTTTCTTTTTCGCACAAAGCAACGATATGCTCTAAACAAGCTTGATCGGAAAATCTAACGCGAGTATCACCAATTCCTAAACGTAAAGCGCGTCCTTTCACCTGTTGTAACGATTCTTCAGAAGAAAAATAAACAACCGCATAATTATTTTGAGCAATAAGATCTGCAACTTGCAATAACAATGTTGACTTTCCAATGCCAGGATCACCTGTTAAAATAATAAAAGAACCAGGTAAAATGCCACCACCCAAAACTCTATCCCACTCTTTGAGCGAAGAACACATTCGATCCTGATCTTCAATAACAATATCCTGCAATAAACTCATTGCATATGTTTGATCGTTCCCTACTGCAGACAAAAAATTGCTGCATTTTGTCTTTGAAAATGACGGCAGCTTGAGAGCAGTATGCTGTTGCTCCTGTATGAAACTATTCCATTCTCCACATGAAGGGCAACAGCCTACCCATTTAATACTTTCATGCGCACAATTTGAACATCGATAGCATGTTTTATTTTTTGCCATAACAAGCTTATTCCGCTAATTTTTCTTTCCAGCCAACAGCCGCTTGCGTAAACGCAAAAATTTGGGCCGGCGCATCAATCGAAAAACAATCACGGCAACGAGCTTCATAACACTCTGCGGCCCCAATAAGAATAATCGGATCATCATAACGGGCTGGTTGCCCATTTACCAAGCGCTGTGTATAGTGAGCATCTTTGCCACAACACGTGCAAATTGCTTTAAACTTTGTAACCTCATCAGCAACAGCCATCAACACTGGCATAACACCAAATGGCTCGCCTCTAAAATCAAGATCCAAGCCCGCAACAATAACACGTTTTCCACGTTCAACAAGCTCAACAATTACAGGAACAATCTCAGGAGAAAAAAATTGTACTTCATCAATACCCACCACATGAACATCATCGGTAGCCATCTCAAGAATTTTATCAATGCCAAGTGCGTTATCACCAACCATAAATGCAAAACGTTCATTTCCTTGATGTGATGTGATATGAGACGGAATGACACAACGACGCTCATCAAGATGGTGTTTAAGTGCCAAAACTTTTTGATGTGCAAAATCAGCACGTTTTAAACGTCGAATAAGTTCTTCTGTTTTTCCAGAAAACATCGACCCACAAACAACCTCTAAGCGCCCACGTTTTTTCTTCTCTTTGCAACCTGGTATCACAATGTATCCTTTCTTAATGTAAAAAATGATTACCTATTCAATAATATTCATATCCCTATTCCCCATGAACCCACATAAGAGCATGTTTTACTGCATCACTTACTGAATTTAAAGCACCCTTAGCCACACCCGGCAATATAGGCTCAGATGCTGCCTGACCAGCTGCCTTTGCAATCGCATTAAGACGGTCTTGTTCACGCTCAAGCGTATCTATAGAGCAAGCAATAGCACGCTGTCCAAGCGATGCAATCGATGCATGCACCCGCTCATCCACAACAAGGTCCAGAACCTGGTCAGTAGCCGCGCTACAAATACCCGTTGTCGTTTGTTGTAATATGCTTTGATTTTCCGGACTCCCCAACGCTGTAAGCACCCCTTGGGTTAACCCACTTGAAGCTGCAGCCGTCACTTCAGTAGCCGCCTTGCGAAGCTCCGCTGTTGCTTGCTGCAAAATGCGTTGACTTTCAGGGCTCCCTAACGTCGTAAGCGCTCCCTGAGTGATGCCACTTGAAGCAGCAGACGTCACTTCATAGGCTCCTTTTTTAAGCATATAATATGCTCCCCATACAGATGCAAGAACCACTACTCCAAGTAAACTTTTTTTGACCACTATAAAAGTTTTTCCAGGTTGTTTGGAACATTCTTTTTCTACAAAATCCTGAAACATCTGGACAAAACACTCTATTACATCATAATTCAAAGCCTGATATTCTAAGCATGTATTAATTGCACATAATTGTTTTTTTAGCATCTCTCCATAATAAAAAACAGCATAAAAACAATCTTTAGGTTCTAGATGAGCCTTTTCAATAATCCGCATAACAATATATGCATATGCGATTGTCGTTGTAAAAGGCCTAAATCTCGTTTCATGTTCACAACAAGTATGCTTATACATCATTCGAATATGGTACAAAAATCCATTGTGAAGACGATACGATTCATCACGCGCGCCAATAAATTGTAAAAATGATATATAACAATATTTTTCTATCGTTTTTTTCATTTTTTTAATCAACGGATCTTGAGTGCTCTGCATAGCAAGCACATGCAATGCTTTTAAAAAAACAACAGGTTTTTGAATAGCATTCTGAATATCCTTGAGCACAAAATTAACGCACGCAGCATCATAACCTAGTAATGTAGCAATATTCTGGTCACTCATATGATTATGCAAAGCATTACAAGAAGATGCAACTGACTCAAGACGTTTATCAATGGTCAAAAAGCTCCCTAAAAAGGTCTGTGCACTCATCGATGATGTGGTCACCATTATCACTACAATAAATAAACTCCTTTGAATACACGCTACAAAATCCCTAACCTTTTGCACTCGACAATCTCCTTGTTGTAACATAGAAAAAATCATACAGCCCCCTGTACTAATACTACTATACTTGTTGTTGAATATTTTTAATATATGAATGCGCAAAAACCAAATCATCCAATGTATCAATACCACGCACCTCAAAAGCCGTTTCATGCACTCGAACCATAAGCCCATGCTGCAGCCAACGTAATTGTTCAAGTTTTTCAGCCTCCTCCAAGGCACTCACACCCATACGAGAAATTTTTTGTAACGCATCATTAGTAAAAGCATAAAGCCCTACATGCTTAAAATAAACACCTTCTGATGTATGAGCACAATCACGATAAAAAGGAATCGGACTACGGGAAAAGAAAAGAGCATTTCCTTGATGGTCACAAACAACCTTTGCAACATTTGAACTTGTTACCTGTTCTATCTCTGTTATTTTCTTCTTAAGAGTCCAAGCCGAAGCCCCATCAGTGGCACATGTTTGTAATAAATCATTGATCATAAGCTCATTAATAAACGGCTCATCGCCCTGCCAATTAACCCAAATATCGGCTGAATAAGCCCCCGAGCTTGCAACCTCAATTAACCGATCTGTTCCACTTTTGCATGCCGTTGAAGTCATAATAAATTTGCCACCAAACTGCTTAATAACATCTGCAATTTCTGGCGCATCTACCGCAAAAACAACATCATCAAAACACAGTACTCGAGAAGCCGCATCCCACACCCACTGTAACAATGGACGGTTGGCAAGCGTTGCTAACATTTTACGAGGAAAGCGCGTTGAAGAAAGCCGTGCCGGAATAACACATATAATTTTTTTACCTGAAATCATATATCCCTATATTTTAAAAAATTAATACTCCAAACATGTCGTTATTGTACATCACCTTGCGGATAAAACAACGATTATTGTTGTAGCACATTTTTTTGTTTAATAAAATTAAAATTGTTGTTACGCTGTTTATACTTTTTATTTTAGAAAAATTTACAAATAAAACATTTTGAGGATCTATGTCACAACACTATCTTCTTGTAAAACAATCCCCGCCGCTCCATGGAACTGTCCAATTAGTTGGCGCAAAAAATGCCGTTTTGGTCATTATGGCATCGGTAATACTCACCAATGGAGTATCTGTACTTGAAAATGTTCCACAATCTGCCGATGTTATGCACATGATTATCCTGCTCAAAGACCTTGGAGCCCTGGTACATTTTGACCACCATAATAATAAACTAACCATCGACACCACAGCACTCAATGCCTACGAGGTAAAGCCCGACATAATGAATAAAATGCGCGCCTCAATTCTAGCCGTTGGACCACTCCTAGGACGTTTTGGAAAAGCCAAAGTCGCATTCCCTGGAGGATGCCTTTTGGGTGCTCGACCAATAGATTACCATATTCAAGGATTTAAGAAAATGGGTGCCCTTGTTGACACTCAAGAAACAAGTGTTAACATTACCCTCAAACCATATGCAGAGCGACCTGTCTACACACGTTTTATCCTTGAATATCCAAGCGTTGGGGCTACAGAAAATATCATGATGTTCGCAGCAATCGGCAAAGGCACAACTGAAATTATCAATGCAGCCATCGAACCCGAAGTTCTTGATCTTATAGAATGCCTTACTAAAATGGGTGCTCAAATAACCTGCAAAGAAGGACAAGTAATAGAAATAAAAGCCGTTGAAAAACTTCAACCCATTAGCCATCGCATTATTCCAGACCGACTTGAAGCAGGCGCGCTCCTCTTAGCCGCAGCAATAACAAAAGGAAGTGTACATCTACCACAAGCACGAGCTGATCATATGGATGTTTTTTTAGATAAATTATCCGCAATGGGACACAATATAAAAACGGGAACAAATAAAACATTACAATACCCTCACCAAGGCATACAACTAACGGCAACACAAAATCCAATTGCTATTCCTTTTAAAACAGGCCCGTATCCCTGCTTCCCAACCGACCTTCAAGCTCCAACCATGGCTATGCTCTGCGTAACATCTGGAACAAGCACGATTGAAGAAACGGTGTTTGAAAACCGCCTTTTACACGTTAAAGAGCTTCAGAAAATGGGTGCTCAAATTACACAACATGATCAACAAAAAGCAACCATTCGAGGTGTTGAATCCCTTTACGGTGCAGATGTCATCGCAACTGACATCCGAGCATCTTGTGCCCTTGTTCTTGCCGGTCTAGTAGCTCAAGGTCAAACAAAAATGACAGGCATTCATCATTGGCGACGAGGATACGAAAAATTAGAAGAAAAATTAGCAGCAATGGGCGCACTAATCGAAGAAATCATTCAACAATAACTTATGAGCCATTTCCTATAAAGCCCGAGGTAAGCTCTGAAACCTCTTTGGTAATTGCTGCTTGACGGGCTTTATTATACTGTAACGTTAGGCGTTCTAAATATTTTTCAGCATTAGTGGTGGACCCATCCATAGCAAGAAAGCGCGCCGCATACTCAGATAATAAAGCCTGAAATAAAATTTCTATAATAGAACTTCGCACATACCCAATTGCCAAACTATCCAAAATTTTTTCGGCAGATTGCTCCCAAATAAGAGCCCCAGCACCATGCGTAGCGCATTGCCCCTCACCAACCTGCTCACCCATAAGAGGGGCTTTAAAAGGGATTAATTGCGTCGCTTTTGGCATCTGGCAAAAAAAAGATTTTCGCTCTGTTGTTACAAAAGAAACAGCAGCATAAGGATTTTGGGCATGTATGATTTTCTCCAATAAAGCATCAGCTATCGTAATAAAATTATTTGAATTAAGCTCTTGATAATTAAATGAAACCTCTTGATGCAACTGCTCTTTTACAAATTTATATGCCTTAGCACCAACCGTAATAAAAGAACAACGCTCAAGATCCAAAGAAGGCAAAATATGCTCAGAAAAATGACGAAATAAATTAGTATTCAAACTGCCACAAAGACCACGTGATGTTGCAACAAGAACAACAAGGCGTCGTCCACGCTCTTCATGCTCCGGCATAAGAACTGGATGCTTCCATGACGCAATCTGGCATAAATGCTCAAAAAAGAAACTGCGCACCGTTTTTGTGTAATAATGCAAATGATTTGCTTGTTTTTCAAGTTTTCCATATAAAGACATTGACACCAAGCGTATTGCATGAGTAACCTTTTTAGTGGTTTGAATAGACCTTATTTTTTGTCTAAGATGAGCAAGTTGAGACATAATACCCTCTGCCAAAAACAGTTAAGTTAAGATAACAACACCAAGCCTAACGCAATTTAAAAAAATAAACAATGATCTACCATATAACCCTAAGGGCCCAAAGAAATGATCCTCCTTATCGATGGCTATAATGTACTAAAACTTATTTACCCGCACATAAAAGGCCCACTTGAAAAACAACGCAATTTATTCATCCAAGAACTTGGTCTTTACAACAAAAAAAAGGATTCAAAACTCAAAGAAATAATTATCGTTTTTGATGGAGGACTTTTTAACCACGCAACGCGGGAAATAAAACACTCAATTACCGTCATTTTTTCAGGTAAAAAACAAAGCGCCGATGATTGGATTATCGATTTTGTCCAACGCAAAAAGCAAGAAGAAATAACCCTGGTAACCATGGATCGCAAACTCATTGAACTCTGCAAACGACAAACAATTGCCACACTAGAAAGCGAAGCTTTTTACATCATCATGCAATCGGTTATACTCAATAACATAACAACAGGCCATCACATACCCCTCCCCACGCAATCCCCAACAATCCAAAAATATACCACCCAAGACACTGAATACTTAGACGCCATGCCACAAAGCATCGACCAACAAGGGCTTGATCTTCTTATGGAACAAGCAAGTCTTTCCATCCCTCCTGAAAAATACCAAGAGCAAGCGCCATCATCAACGATACACAAAAAAAGTCCTGCACTATCCAAAAAAGAAAAAAAAATATATACTACAATAAAAAAATTGTATTAATTAATCAGATTTAATGTAACCACACATCCCAAGCCATCAATGAAAATATATAAAAATCAATTAGATACTTTTATAAAAAATATCATCATTCCACTGACCAAACATTATTCGATCATAACACTCTCAGGAGATCTTGGAGCAGGCAAAACAACACTCATGGGAAAAATTATGAAAACGCTGGGCATCAAACAAGCAGTAACAAGCCCAACATTTGGATATGTTAAAACGTACACAACCCCCAATAACTTGACTATTCATCATTTTGATCTCTATAGACTTTCAAGCATCGATGAATTTTTTGATGCTGGCTTTGATGAATATATCGTTCAACCCAACAGCATTAGCTTTATAGAGTGGCCCGAAATCATTGCCCCGCTTCTCTCCCAAAAACCACATATGCTAAACACCTTGCAAATAATCATTTCTCACATAATCGACGAACCAAATGCACGCTTTTTTACTATAAAAACCCCATCTATTTAATATTTTTTTAAAAAAACGTAAAAAAAAGTTGAAATCTTTGATAAACCCTCTATCCTTTTAGGTACGTTTCACCTATAGCAAGTATAAAGAACTTTGACTTACACAAAATAATTAGCCAAAATGGCATTAGAGGGGAGATTCCCGAGCGGCCAAAGGGGACGGACTGTAAATCCGTTGGCACAGCCTTCGTAGGTTCGAATCCTACTCTCCCCACCATTTAAGTTGCACATCTACATTAAAAAAAACACAATGCACTTAATCGGTGCAGCCATAATTGCGGGAATAGCTCAATTGGCTAGAGCGACAGCCTTCCAAGCTGTAGGTTGCGGGTTCGAGCCCCGTTTCCCGCTCCAGTTAAAAGAAAAGTGTGCTGGCATAGCTCAGTTGGTAGAGCAGCTGATTTGTAATCAGCAGGTCGCTGGTTCAAGTCCAGTTGCCAGCTCCATAAAAATACACCTTGAAATACAGGTGATTTTTTTATGTTTTTTCTTTTCAAATTTGGCGCGATCGCTATACTAGCACATGTCACCATATCTATTTTATAGTGACAACGGGCTTAAAATTAAGAATGAGACGTATATTGAGCCCACGTAGCTCAGTTGGTAGAGCATTCCCATGGTAAGGGAAAGGTCACCGGTTCAATTCCGGTCGCGGGCTCCATTAAAGAACTAAAAAACACACGAGAGTTAATATTATGGCAAAAAATAGAATTATCATACACTTAGCATGCGAAGAATGTGGTTTGAGAAACTACAATAAACGCGTGTCTAAAAAAAGAGCGTATGGCAAATTAAATTTGAGCAAATACTGCGGAAAATGCAGAAAACACGTTGCTCATAAAGAAACGAAGTAAACCGCGGGCCAGTAGCTCTAATTGGTAGAGCGGCAGACTCCAAATCTGCGGGTTGGGGGTTCGAATCCCTCCTGGCCTGCCAAAATCCGTATGTTTATTGTTAGGATGTTGATATGAGTAAAATCATGGGCTTTGTCAACGAGGTAAGAGCGGAACTCAAAAGAGTTTCTTGGCCGACACGCGATGAGCTTGTTGGAGCAACAACTGTTGTTTGTATTCTTGTTATTATATTTGCCGCCATCCTCGGTGCAATGGATGCGGTTTTTACTCTTTTAATAAAAAACATTGTTGGTTAAGCACAACCGCAACTCAATAAGCGTTGTCTAAAACAGGTGAAATGAAACGATGAAACGTTGGTATGTAGTACAAGTTTTTACAGGCTTTGAAGATCTTGTAAAAGTTGATTTGGAAAAAAGGATCCAGGAAGAGGGCTTGCAGGAATTGTTTGGAGAAATCTTAGTTCCTGCCGGTGAGGTTATGAGCTTTTTTACTGAAAACAAAAACAAGAAAGAAAAAATTTTTCCAGGGTACCTACTCATCAACATGGAAATGACTGGCGATACTTTTAGACTTGTGGCATCCAATCCTCGTATCTCTAGATTTCTTGGTGGCGAAAGCCCAGCTCCCCTATCCCAAAAAGAAGTTGAGCGTATTTTTGCTCAGATGGAAGGCAAGCTCGTTGTATCAGACGAAAAAACAACCTTTGCAGCAGGCAACGAGGTACACATAAGCGGTGGACCTTTTTCTGGCTTTGTAGGTATTATTGAAAAAGTTGATAAAGAAAAAGAACGCCTAACGGTTATGGTAAGTATTTTTGGGCGCTTAACCCCCGTCGAATTAGGTTTTGATCAAGTTAAAAAGTAAAAAGTAAAAACGACACATTAAGTAGGTGGTCATATGTCAAAAAAAATAAAAGCAACGCTAAAGCTTCAAATTCAAGCAGCTAGCGCTACGCCAGCTCCTCCTGTTGGATCTTCTTTGGGTCAACATGGGGTAAACATCATGGATTTTTGCAAAAAATTCAATGCCGCAACTGCAAGCCGTAAAGGTGAAACAGTACCTGTTTTGATCAATATTTATACCGACAAAACATTTGATTTTACACTCAAAACACCGCCGGTAACAGAATTGCTAAAAAAACGCGCAAATATCAAATCTGGTGCCAAAAATCCTGGTAAGGAACAATGCGGAACAATTAAGATAAAAGACATTGAAGAGATTGCAAAAGTAAAAATGCCAGATTTGAATGCTTGCGATATTGAAGCCGCAAAAAAAATTATTGCTGGTAGCGCTCGTAGCATGGGGCTTTTGGTAGTAGATTAATTTGCACATGGTTTATGTTAGGTAAAGTTGAAAATACAAGTTCGTTAACGGTGGATAAAAGCAATGAGTAAGGCAGGAAAAAAACACGTAAAGGTACAAGAAAAGCTCACCACTACCGATGTTACGACATGGAAGTCAGCATTAGATTTTATCGTAAAAAATGCACACACAAAGTTTGATGAATCAGTCGACGTTGATGTTGTTTTAGGCATTGATGCTTCCAAGGGTGAACAAACGGTTAGAGGTTCAGTTCTACTCCCTCATGGCACAGGTAAAAAAGTTCGCGTTCTCGTGTTTGCTAAAGGTGAACATGAAGAAGCGGCAAAAAAGGCTGGTGCTGATTTTGTTGGAGCAGAAGATCTTGTTGAAAAGATTGAAGGCGGATGGTCTGATTTCGAAGCAGCCGTCGCAACGCCTGATATGATGGGTCTTGTGGGTAAAGTGGCAAAAATATTAGGTCCTCGAGGACTCCTCCCCAATAAGAAAGTTGGCACAGTCACGTTTGACGTCGCTGAAATAGTTTCAGACCTTAAAAAAGGTCGTGTATCTTTCAGAAACGATAAAACAGGAATTGTCCATGCCCCATTTGGCAAAGTTTCTTTTGGCGCGGATAAACTTTTAGAAAACTTGAAGGCTCTTGTAAAAGCCATTCAATCCAGCAAGCCTGGAACCTCTAAGGGTAAATATCTCAAAAAGCTTGTTGCCTCATCAACAATGGGTGTTGGGATTGTCTTAAATCCTGATGAAATGCCTTAATAAAGACCAATAAACAGAAGGAATTTTAAGATGAATCGTCAACAAAAGGAAGTTGCTATATCGCAATTTAGACAAATGTTCTCTGATGCACAAGCTGCATTCCTTGTACACTACAAAGGACTTGATGTTGCTAAGCTCCAAGATTTGAGAAAAAATCTTAGAGAAGCAGATGGTTCTTTTAAAATTACAAAAGCAAGTCTCATCAGAATAGCAGTAAGCGACCTTGATGGCATTACATCATTCAAAGAATTACTTAAAGACCAAGTGGGCATTGTTTTTGCAAAAAATGATGTTCCTTCGGTAGCAAAAAAGCTTTCTGAATTTTCAAAAAACAATGAATCATTAAAAATACTATCTGGATTTTTTGAATCAAAAGTTTTAAGCACAACAGATATTTCAACACTTGCATCACTTCCATCAAGAGAGGTATTGTTGGCTCAAGTTGCTGCTACTATCCAAGCGCCTATTAAAGGCTTGGCGGTTGCACTTAATCAAATTCTTTGTAAACCTGTGTATGCTATTAAACAAATTGCAGAAAAACAGTAGCTGAATATGCTTTTTATGGTATACTCTAGAAACCTTTTTTGAAATCTAGAGTATACTAAAATTGCGTGTACAATGGATTATTAGTGTTATTACATAATAAAAACAAATAAAGTTAAGTTATTTTTTACAATATAGGGAGTTATTTCTATGTCAGCCACAGTAAAAATTGTTGATGAAATCAGCAAATTGTCCGTTATGGAACTTGCAGAATTGGTAAAAGCTTTAGAAGAAAAGTTTGGTGTTTCAGCAGCAGCACCTGTAGCAGTAGCAGCAGCTCCAGCGGCGGCGGCAGCAGCTCCAGCAGCTGAAGAAAAAAGTGAATACAAAGTGACCATGAAAGACGCCGGTTCAGATAAAATTAAAGTTATTAAAGCATTGAGAACCGTTTCAACTCTTTCTCTTGGTGCAGCCAAAGAAGCAGTTGAAGGAACTCCTTTTGTTGTTGCAGAATCAGCACCAAAAGATGAAGCTCAAAAAATCAAAAAGACACTTGAAGAAGCTGGCGCAAAAGTCGAGCTTTCTTAATTCATTATTGCATAATGAAATTTACAGGGGATACCGTTTTAAGTGCCTTAGTGCATTTAAAACGGGCTCCCGTTTTTGTCTTTATGCATTAATAACATGATGCAAGTCTGGTAAAAAATTAGTCTTTTTTTAGGGTAGGAGCGCTTGAATGTCTCACATTGGAAGAGGTAAGGGAGTTATAAGGAAGTCGTTTAGTAAGATAAAAGAAGTTGTTTCGCTGCCCAATCTTATAGAAATTCAATCAAAGTCATTCAATAATTTTGTACAACTGGACTGCCTGCCTTCTGAGCGAAGAAACATAGGATTGGAAAAAGTGTTTAGAGACACCTTTCCAATAAAGCATAATGAAAAGATTTCGCTTGAATACGTCAATTATGAATTGGGCGAATGGTCTTGCATTTGTGGTCAAACTACAGGCATTCAAAACAGATATAAATGGAGCTGTACTTCTTGCAAAAAAAGTGGATTCAACTCGCTCAACAATAATACGTGCCCACACTGTGGTAAACCGACTGCCTCATATACTCATTGTAAAAAATGTTTTTCTCGCGTTAGTATAAAAGTTCCGGCACCTGTAGACGCTTGCCGTTACAGTGGCCAGTCATATACAATGCCATTAAAAGTCAAATTACAATTAATTACATGGGATATCGACCAAGAAACCGAAACTCGTGTAATTCGTGATATTAAAGAACAAGATGTATTTTTCTGCGATCTCCCCGTAATGGTTGATTTGCATGAAGACTCAAATGGTTTATTTAAACTTGGCAGCCAGGGTATTTTCGTCATTAATGGCGTTGACCGTGTTGTTGTGAGCCAAATACATCGCGCCCCTGGCGTTATTTTTACATTAAGTAAAAAAACCAAAGATTTTCGCGGACAACCATATCATATCGCACGTATTATTCCAAGCCGTGGATCATGGCTCGATTTTGAGTTTGATCATAATGACATACTCTATGTACGCATAGATAAGAAAAAGAAAATTCTCGCAACAACTTTTTTACAGGCCCTTGGCATTGAAAAACGATCTCTCTTGTCGCTTTTTTATGATTTTGAAACCATTGACATTAAAGGTGGCAAATTTGTCAAACCAATCAATGAATCATTAATTGGTCAACGACTTGAAGCTGAGGCCCTTCCTAAAGAAATTGAAGCTCAATTTACCATTGGCCAACGCTTTACCAAAGTTACCTTGGACAAAATTAAAAAGGCTAACGTAACATCACTTTTTGTACGTAAAGCAGCACTTATCAATAAAGTATTGGCTCAAGATATTATCGATAAAACAACAGGAGAAGTAGTTGCATCACAAGGAACCATTATCACAGAAGATGTCCTTGATATTATTCTTACCAGTTGTTCATCATTTAAAATTATACAATCGGCGGGTTATACATTCCAACCATCCTTAGCATTAACCTTTGCTCAAGATCCTATTTCAACCTATGAAGATGCATTAAAAGATCTTTATAGCAAGCTCAAACCTGGAGATGTTCCAAATCAAGCTGCAATGGAAGAATACATTCAAAGCTTATTCTTTAATCCTCGTATGTACGATCTTACGATCGTTGGAAGAATACGTACTAACCGTAAACTTGGTTTAAATGTCAGCGAAGATATTACTCATTTGACCAAGGAAGATATTATTGCAACAGTCAAATACCTTGTTATGCTTAAAGAACGCGGTGAAGGCGAACTTGACGATATCGATCATCTTGGAAACCGAGGCATTCGTCTTGTCGGTGAACTCTTGCAAAGCCAATTATATATCGGGTTTGCGCGTCTTGAACGTATTGTAAAAGAACGCTTTAGATTACAAGAAAATTATGTTGCGTTAATGCCTTACGACTTTTTAAACGTTAAACCTCTCGCCGCAGTACTTCGAGAATTTTTTGGGACAGGGCAATTATCTCAATTTATGGATCAAACAAATCCACTTGCAGAGATGGCGCATAAAAGAAGACTTTCTGCACTCGGACCTGGAGGTATTACTCGAGAGCGCGTTACCTTCGAAGTTCGTGACGTTCATACATCACACTATGGAAGAATTTGTCCTATTGAAACACCAGAAGGACAAAACATTGGTTTGATTTCCTCATTATCAACCTATGCCAAGGTTAACGAACTTGGTTTTATTGAAACTCCATATCGCCCAGTGAAAAATGGCGTAGTACAAGATGAAGTTCTCTACCTTGATGCCTTTCAAGAACAAGGAGAGACAATAGCTCAAGCAGCAATTCCTCTTGATAAAAACAACAAGATAGCTACAGAAAAAGTTCTTGCCCGAAAAAATGGTAATATTTTGCTTGTTGATTCATCAACGATTACTTACGTTGACGCATCTCCTCGACAAATATTCTCAGTTCCAACCGCATTAATTCCATTCTTGGAACACGATGACGCAAACCGTGCCCTTATGGGATCAAACATGCAACGTCAATCAGTACCTCTTATTCGATGTACAGCTCCAATGGTAGGAACAGGTATGGAGCTTGAAGTTGGTTCTCTTGAAGGTGCTGTTATCAAAGCTAAAGAAGGTGGACGCGTTGAATACGTCTCAAGCGATAAAATTATTATTCGCATAGACGATGCTTCAGCAACTCAAGATTCTTGGTTTGCCAAACCTATTGAGATTTACAATCTCAAAAAGTTTGGTCGTTCAAGTCACAATACCTGGATTCATTATAATCCAATTGTTAGGGTTGGTGATGTTGTTGAACGCGGCGATGTTATCGCTGATGGAGCTGCAACAAAGAATGGTGAGCTTGCACTTGGTAACGATGTCCTTGTTGCCTTTATGCCATGGCAAGGTTACAACTTTGAAGATTCGGTATTAATGAGTAAACGCCTTGTCGCTGATGATGTTTTCACCTCTGTTCACGTTGAAGAATTTATTGTCGAAGCACGTGAAACCAAACTTGGTGCAGAAGAAATTACACGCGATATTCCAAACGTATCAGAAAAAGAACTTGCAGCACTTGATGATGATGGTGTTGTAAAAATTGGAACCCGTGTAAAACCTGGAGATATTCTTACTGGTAAGGTAACACTCAAGGGAGATATTCAAGTATCACCAGAAGAAAAACTTTTACGAGCAATATTTGGAGAAAAATCACGAGAAATTCGTGATACATCGTTGCGTGTACCACCTGGAATAGAGGGTACAGTTGTAGACGTAAAAATATTCTCAAGAAGTGGTATCCGAAAAGACAAGCGTTATAAAGAATATGTACAAAAAGAAACAGCAACAATTGAAGAGCTTCATGAATTCCACATCCATATTCTCCGCCAAGGAATGAAAGACAAGGTACTCGCTATTCTTGCCGCTGGTAAAATCAAAGGAGCATCCGATAAAGATCAATTAGAAAAACTCCTAGATCTTATCACCAAAGATAAAGATATTGATGCTCAAATAGCACATTACAAAGAAATTTATAACAATCAAATACACGTACTTAACGCACTAAAAGAAGATCGTATTAGCCAATTAAGAAAAGGTGACGAACTTCCATCAGGCGTTATTAAAATGATCAAAGTTTATGTTGCCAATAAACGTCGTATTTCGGTTGGTGATAAAGTTGCAGGTCGTCACGGTAACAAAGGTGTGGTCTCTCGTATTTTAAATCTTGAAGATATGCCATATCTTGAATCAGGCCAACCTGTTGATATCGTGCTTAATCCGCTCGGTATACCTGGTCGTATGAACCTTGGCCAGCTCCTTGAAACAATTATGGGAATGGCCGGCGAAAAACTTGGTCGAGAATTTGCACAAAAAATTGTTGATCAAAGTTACGATGAAATTAAAAAACAACTTATTGCATTTTACGACTCGGAACTTATAAAAACACTTGAAAAAACATATGGTAAAGATGAAGTTTTAGAGCTCGCAAAACAAACTGCACAAAAAGGTGTCGCTATTAAAACACCTATCTTTGCAGGCGCTGATTATCATAAAGAGATACAACCACTGCTTAAAAGTCTTGATCTGCCAGTTAATGGTATGTACAGGCTTTTTGATGGTCGAACAGGTGAACAATTTGATCAACCTGTTACTGTTGGTAAAATTTATATGATGAAACTTAATCACTTAGCAGATGATAAACTTCACGCACGTTCAGTTGGTCCATACTCATTAATTACACAACAACCGCTCGGTGGTAAAGCTCAATTTGGTGGACAACGTCTTGGAGAAATGGAAGTGTGGGCATTGTATGCTTATGGTGCCGCCTACACGTTACAAGAAATGCTTACGCTTAAATCAGACGATACCAATGGTCGTATAAAAGCTTATGAATCGATTGTACGCGGGGATGAAGTTCCAGAGGCCGGAGTTCCAGAATCATTTAACGTATTGGTAAAAGAACTTCAAAGTTTAGGGTTAGAAGTCGATCTTATTAAGACCAGTAAGGAGCAGTTCGGTGAATAATAAAATGCTTGAAAGATTTCGAGAATATATTCATTCAACTCAGTTTAACGCAATGCGAATCGGAATTGCTTCGCCAGAAAAAATTCGTTCACTTTCATATGGTGAAGTAAAAAAGATAGAAACAATAAACTACCGCACGCTCAAACCTGAGCGTGACGGTTTGTTTTGCGCACGCATATTCGGTCCAGTTAAAAACTGGGAATGTAACTGCGGAAAATATAAACGAATGAAGCATCGTGGTGTAACCTGTGAAAAATGTGGTGTCGAAGTAATTCAAGCTCGTGTACGTCGTGAACGTATGGGCCACATTAATCTCGTGTCACCCGTATGTCATATTTGGTACCTCAAAGGTATTCCTAGTTATTTAAGTTTAATAACAGGAATGACTGTTCGTGACTTAGAACGAGTTATTTATTTTGATAGTTACATTGTTATCAATCAGGGAAGCTCCCCATATCCATACAAAACACTCATCAGCACGCAGGAAAAAGAGGAATATCAATACACTCACCAAGATGATATTACCTTTAAAGCTGAAATGGGTGCAGAAGCTATTCGCAGCATTCTTGCTATGATTGATTTGCAATTTGAAGCACGCAAAGTACAAGATGAATATGAACAAAACACCTCTGTTTCACTAAAACACAGATTAGCAAAACGATACAAGGTTCTCACAGAACTTGCACAAGCAAACATTCGTCCTGAATGGATTATTATGGAAGTTCTTCCCGTACTTCCTCCAGGACTACGTCCATTAGTACCATTGGAAGGTGGCCGTTTTGCAAGTTCAGACCTAAATGATTTGTACCGCCGTGTTTTAAACAGAAACATACGTTTAAAAAGGCTTATAGAACTTGAAGCTCCCGACGTTATCATCAAAAATGAAAAACGAATGCTTCAAGAATCGGTTGACGCCCTCATTGATAATGGTCGTCGAGGACAACCTGTTCGTGGATCAAATCGTCGCCCATTAAAATCATTAAGTGAAATGCTTCGTGGTAAACAAGGTCGTTTCCGTCAAAACTTATTGGGTAAACGTGTCGACTATTCAGGTCGTTCGGTTATTGTTGTTGATCCTGAACTTAAAATGCATCAATGCGGATTGCCTAAATTGATGGCTCTTGAGTTATTCAAACCTTATATTTACGTTGAATTGCAAAGACGAGAAGATGCACTCAATCTTCGTGTTGCAAAGCGAATGGTTGAAGAAATGACACCAGAAGTATGGGGCGCACTTGAAGCTGTTGTTCACAATCGCCCGGTATTATTAAACCGTGCACCAACGCTTCACCGTCTTGGTATTCAAGCATTTTATCCAATGCTTGTTGAAGGTAAAGCCATAAAACTACACCCACTTGTCTGTTCTGCATTTAACGCAGACTTTGACGGTGACCAAATGGCAGTTCACGTTTTATTGAGCAAAAAATCACGTCTTGAAGCTGAACGACTTATGCTTTCAACAAACAATATTTTGTCTCCATCAAGTGGTCGTCCAATTACCGTTCCATCCCAGGATATGGTTCTTGGTTTGTATTACATGACCAAGGGACGCAAAAATGTTGCTGGGCAAGGCCTCGCATTTTCAAGCATTGAAGAAGTTATTTATGCTTATCAACACGGCAAACTTCATATTCAAGCTCCTATAAAAGTTCGCCTACCAAACAACACGATTGTAGAAACCACTGTTGGACGTGTTATTATTTATGAATCACTCCCCGAATCAGCCGATTTTAATTGGGTTAACAAGGTGGTTAAGAAAAAAGATCTTGTTAAACTTGTTGAAAGAATGTACAAGGTTTGTGGACCAGAAAAAACAGTTATTGCTCTTGATAACATTAAACACCTGGGTTTTAGTTATGCAACACGAGGTGGTATATCACTTTCTATTGAAAACTTAATTATTCCAGAATCAAAAGCAAAAATTATTGCCGAACGTAAAAAAGAAGTTGAAAAAGCCGAAGCATTGTATCTTGATGGTGCCATTACCAATGGTGAACGTTATAATAAAGTTATTCAAATTTGGGCACATACGACTGAAGACGTTACTAAAGAAATGATTTCGATCCTTGAAAAAGAGGATCAAAAAGCTTCGCTCAACGAAGATAGCTCAACAATGCCTTTTAATCCGGTATTTATGATGCTTGATTCAGGAGCTCGTGGTTCACGCCAACAAATCCGTCAGCTGGCCGCAATGAGAGGTCTCATGGCAAAGCCAACAGGCGAAATTATGGAAACACCCGTTTTGGCAAACTTTAAAGAAGGTTTAAGTGTATTCGAATATTTCGTTTCTACACACGGTGCACGTAAAGGTCTTGCTGATACAGCACTTAAAACTGCCGACTCTGGTTACTTAACACGTCGTCTTGTGGACGTTGCTCAAGACGTTGTGGTAACTCAAGCCGATTGTCAAACTCTCGGCAGCGTTAGATTAACAAGCTTAAAGGAAGCTGGTGAAACCATTATTCCACTAGCAGATCGCGTATTTGGAAGGATAACAGCAGAAGACGTTATCGACCCCTTCTCTGGTAAACTTATTATCAAGCAAGGAGAAATGATAACTCATGCTATTGTAGAACAACTTCGTGATTCTGCTGTCAACGAAATAGCCGTGCGTTCAGCGTTGACATGTGCGGCAAAACGCGGTATCTGCGCACAATGTTATGGTATGGACCTATCAACACTTAACCTTGTTGATATTGGTACGGCCGCTGGTATTATTGCAGCACAATCGATTGGTGAACCTGGAACACAGCTTACCATGAGAACGTTCCACGTTGGTGGTGCCGCCAGTGGACTTGCCGAGGAAGCATACTTTAAGTCAAAAACAAGCGGTAAAACTTTATTTAAAGGTATTCACACCATGAAAAATCGTAACAACCAAAACGTTGTTATGAACCGCCGATCAAAATTAGTTATTGTATCTGATGATGGTCGCGAGCTTGAAGAATTTAGGCTTGAATACGGAACAATTTTGCTTGTTGAAGATGGCGTACAGATTGAAGCTGGAACTAAACTAGCAGAATGGGATCCATTTAAAGTAATTCTTACGGAAAAATCAGGCTTTGTACAATTTGTCGACTTAGTTGAAAACGTTACCTATCAAGAACAGTTTGATGAAGCCGTTGGTAAATCACGAAAAATTGTACTTGAACGTCGTGATGAAAAACGTCAACCATGTATTGCAATTATTGACAAAGACGGCGGCGAACTTGGACGTTATTTCTTGCCAACAGGAACAATTATCTCCATCGAAGATAAAAGCATTGTGCAACCGGGTGACGTGTTAGCTCGTCTTCCACGTGAAGAAAAGAAGGCCCGTGATATCACCGGTGGTTTGCCTCGTATTACTGAATTATTTGAAGCCCGTATGCCTAAAGATATTGCAATATTGGCGGATGCTGATGGTGTGGTAAACTTTGGAGGCGTACATCGTGGACAACGCAGAATAACCATCACAACCGATGAGGGCGAAGTCTTTGAATATAACGTTCCACGTAATCGCCATCTCAATATTGAAGACGGTGAAAAAGTAAAAGCTGGTGACGCACTTTCCTCAGGAATGCCTAACGTACACGATATTTTACGCATCCTTGGTCCAGACCAAGCACAAGCATACATTGTCCGCGAAGTGCAAGCCATTTATACCTTACAGGGTGTAGATATTAACGATAAGCATATTGAAGTTATTGTTCGACAAATGTTACGCAAAGTTCGTATCACTGATTCTGGTGACACAAATTTTGTCGTGGGCGATCGTATCGACAAAATACATTTACAAGCTGTTAATCGATTAATGGCAAAGGAAGGTCGTCGCGTTGCTATTGCTCGTCCTATTTTGATGGGTATAACAAAAGCATCGCTCGGCACTGAAAGCTTCATCTCTGCTGCTTCATTCCAAGAAACAACACGAGTATTGACTGAAGCATCACTCGCCGGACAAATTGATTATTTATATGGCTTGAAAGAAAATATAGTTATTGGTAAACTAATTCCAGCTGGAACAGGCATTCCATCTTTCAATAAAAAACACTTGGGCGAATCAATTTCTGATTTAGAAAAAAAAGCCCGAGAGGAAGAACAAATGGAAGTTATGCTTGACAATATTTCTTTAAATAACTAAATTCTTTCTAATCAGGCGCGTAGCTCAGTTGGCAGAGCATTGCTTTGACGTAGCAAGGGTCAGCGGTTCGAATCCGCTCGCGCCTATTTATTTGAAAAAAACGTTTAAAATATTACTAATTGCTCGGAGCATATACATGTTAACAAAAGAACAAAAAAGTCAGATCATTGATCAGTTCAAAAAAAACGCACAAGATGTTGGTTCGTGCGAGGTACAAATTGGTCTTTTATCAGAAAGAATTAACAGTATTTCTGATCATCTTAAATCATTTCCTAAAGATAAACATTCACAGCTTGGCCTTGTAAAATTGGTTGGCAAAAGAAAAGCGTTGATGAATTATCTTAAACTAAATGATCGTCAAAGTTTTGAAAAGGTTTCTCAATTAATTCGTTAATACAAAGCATTTATTATTTTTTTAAAGGCAAAATCACAACAATGGTAATCTCTGATTTTGTTTTGGGAAATATAGTGTTTTTTCAACATATAATTGAGGCATTAACAATTGGGCTAAGCAACGTGACGTCAATACATTTTGACCCTCGTTGCTTGAATCCAAATTTCAACACCAATTTGGTTGTTGAAAGATGTGAAATACACAGTACCTGATGTTTTGCAAACTTTTTATTTAATATCGTCAAAGTGAGGCTCTTTATGAAAGTTTTTCGTTTACCTGAATTGGGTTTAGAAGTTGAGATAGGCAAGTTTGCACGCCAGGCTGATGGTTCTGCGTGGATTAAAGCCGGAAATACCATTGTTTTGGCCACTGCCGTTGCTACCAAAGATGCAAAAGAATTTGGTGGCTTTTTTCCGTTGACCGTTGAATATCGCGAACGCCCTACTGCCGCTGGAAGAATTCCTGGTGGTTATGTTAAAAGAGAAGGTAAACTCAGTGATGCTGAAGTTCTTTCCTCTCGTAACATTGACCGCCCTATTCGCCCTTTATTTCCTCCATACTACTTTAATGAAGTTCAAGTTATGTGTTCGGTATTTTCTTCTGATGGAAAATTTCCCGCAAGCATTCTCTCAATCATTGGTGCATCACTTGCGCTCACCATATCGCCAATTCCTTTTATGGGACCTGTCGGCGCAGTCCAAGCAAGTAAAATCAATGGCGAATGGAAATTTAACCTTACCCACGAAGAAATCGCACAATCAGATTCTGATATTACCATAGCTGGAACAATCAACGGTATTTGCATGGTAGAAGGTCACTGTAATGAAGTACAAGAAGAAGAACTCGTTGATCTTCTTTTTAATGCTCATGAAATCATTAAACAACAAATTCAATGGCAACTTGATATTCAAAAAGCATTGAATGTTGTAAAAAATGAACCAGCAGCTCCTTATGATTGGGAATCCTGGAAAGAAACAATCAAAAAATCACTTCCTAAAAACTTCGTTACACAACTTTTTGACCCATCAAAAGACATTCGTCGTAACACTATGGCGTCTTTACAAGAACAACTTTATGAACAGCACAAACTAGCCATAGAAGAAGAAAAAATATCAAAAAAAGCTATCGACTTTTTGTTTGAATCATTAATCAAAGAACAACTCGCTGAAACAGTTGCACAAAAAAATGCTCGCCTTGACCTTCGTGGCTTTGAACAAGTCCGCCAAATTGAATCTGAAGTTTCACTACTTCCATGCACCCACGGGTCTGCGTCATTTCGTCGTGGAGAAACCCATGCAATGGCAAGTTTAACGCTTGGTACAGCACAAGATGCTCAAAAGGTTGAACACTTTTTAGGCGGGTTGCAAGAACGATCATTCATGCTTCACTACAACTTTCCCCCATTTGCAACAGGCGAAGTTAAACCGTTACGCGGCGCTGGACGTCGAGAAATCGGTCATGGCTACCTTGCCGAAACATCATTTATCAATGTTCTTCCTAAACAAGACGAATTTCCTTACACCATTCGCTCCGTAGTTGACATTCTTGAATCCAATGGTTCTTCATCAATGGCTAGCGTATGCTCAACATCCCTTGCGCTTATGGATGCTGGCGTGCCAATTAAAAATATTGTCGCTGGTGTTGCGATGGGATTGCTTAGAGATGAAAATAAAAAATATTACATCCTCACCGATATTTTAGGTGATGAAGATGCGTTTGGTCTCATGGATTTCAAAGTTACGGGAACTGAAACGGGTATTATGGCATTCCAGCTTGACATCAAAGACAAATATGGATTACCACGCGAAGTCTTTATTCAAGCTTTGGAACAAGCAAAAAGAGGACGACTTCATATTCTCAATGAAATGCGCAAAACACTAACCGCCCCACGTAAAGAACTTTCAATGAACGCACCGCGTGTACTTTTCTTTAAAGTTCCTGTTGATAAAATTGGTGCCATTATTGGACCTGCTGGTAAAGTTATTAAAGAAATTATTGCAAAAACCAGTACCCAAATTGATATCTCTGACGATGGTGGCGTACGTATTTACTCCAAAGAAGGCGCTCAAGCAACTCAAGCAGAAAACTGGGTTCGTATGCTTGCTGGCGATATTCAAGTTGGCTCAACCCATGCCGGTATTATTCGCCGAGTAACCGATTTTGGTATTTTCGTAGAACTTGTTCCCGGCAAAGAAGGACTTGTTCATGTCTCCACTATAGCAAAAGCAAAACAACGCACCTTTGATGATCACTACAAACTTGGCGATACACTTCAGGTAAAGATTACCGCTTATGACAAAGAAACGGATCGAATCCGCTTAGTCGCTCCTGAGCTTGAATAAATCACATCTTTTGTCATCAATTTGTTTTCTCGAAAATTTAAGAAAACAATGTAAAAAGCTCACTGATAAAGAAAGGCCCGCTCATGAGCGGGCCTTTCTTTAAAAGATTTAAAAAGGATTTTCTATGACCTCATCATTTACTCGACATCAAAATCGCCCCTTTGATGAAATCAGATCAATTAAAATCTTTTATGATGCCCTTGGCTTTGCTGATGCATCCGTGCTTATTGAACTTGGAAATACCAAAGTTCTTGCATCCGTCAATTTACAACAAAGTGTTCCTCCTTTTTTAAAAGGGCAAAAAACAGGATGGCTAAGCGCAGAATATGCAATGCTTCCATGCGCAACCCATCAACGTACCATGCGTGAATCATCACAAACTCAACGCAACTCTCGCAGTGTTGAAATATCTCGCCTTATTGGTCGATGTTTACGAACTACAGTTGATTTAACAAAAATTGGTGAACGTACTATTCAAATTGATTGTGACGTTTTACAAGCAGATGGAAGCACACGCGTTGCCGCCATTACCGCCGCCAGTCTTGCGCTTGAAAAAGCAATCTTTCGCTGGACCCAAGCTCGCCTTATTCCAGAAGGTGTTTTTAAACATGCAATAGCAGCAGTCTCTGTAGGTTTTATTGAAGATCAAGCTCTGTTAGACCTCAACTATGAAGAAGATAGCAAAGCTCATGCTGACTTTAATATCATTATGACCAAAGAAAAACACATTATTGAAATACAAGGTACCGCAGAACAAACACCGGTAACTTGGCAACAGTTTGAACAACTGAAAACACTTGCAGGCAAAGGTATTGATGCTCTTTTTGCACATAATACACAAAATCATCAACAAAATTCCTCCTTTTCATTTAACCATGCAACATCACCCGAAAAAAAATCTTTTCAAAATGCCGCAATTAAACCAGCTTTGTTTAGCCTTGGAAATAGAATTGTAAAAAAGGAATCATAAAACCAAACATGATACATACTCTTTTTTTATTGTTATTAGGTGCATGTCTATTTCCTGCATGCACCCCTAAAAAAACACATTTTTCAGAACTACGTGCCCACTCGCTTCCTCTTTTTATTTCGCCACCGGTAAGTATCCACGCATTTGAACACATTTCACCACTTGTTTATGATAGTGCTACTACTCATTTTACACGCGTTGGATATCATATCGTTACAAAACCAAGCAAGGGTTATAACCTAAAAATAACAATTAAAAATATTGATCCTGCCTATAAATATGTGTCGCCAGATGTTGTTTTATTTCATACTAAAATTACCATGACACTGGTATGCTCTCTCATTAATTACCAAGGAATAGTTATCACAACCAAAGAATTTACCAACACCCTTCTTGTTACCAAACCTCAAAATCCTTCTTTGCAGAGTGATTTTCAACATTTTGCGTATACAAAAATCTTAGAAAAAATGGCTCCACGAATTGAACAGTACATGCGTCCATGGCTCACTCAAAGGAAACAGCCATGAACATGGATTTTGTGACATTTTTAGCACAAAGCAAAGATCCTTCATGGTGGCACACCCATACCTCTGTTTGCTTCAAAGGCGATGAATATCAGCCCCTTTTTTTTACCTTGTTATTTGATCAACTCAAGCACTACAATGCACTTCCCTACGAAAAAAAACGACTTGATCTTACAACAACCGAAAAAAAAAATGTACACGCCATGCTCGGGCAAAGTATTTTAGGATCAACGGTTCTCTATTGGCTTGGTGATTTTGAAAAAGATATTCCAGAAAAACAAAAAGTGGATTTTTATACACTTGTAAAAACATACCAAGGACCCCATCGCATAAGTTTTTTTGTTCGACAAGAATCCAAGATTTCTTTACCACCTCACACTATCAACGTCATACTTCCTCAACCTCTTACACAAGACATACAACGACATAGTATAACATTTTTTTCACCAACAATGCTCCCGCAAAAACAAGAGGTACTGTTGCAACATCTTTTGACCATGACCAACCTACAACTTGATACACTTTGCATGCTCATCAATTATGTTGATCTTATTAATATCAAACAACTACCAGAATTTACCCATTACCTAAGTCATATTACAACGCATCAACCATCGCTTTCTGCACTTGCTGAATATTTTTTTTCGCTCAATGCGTCATTATTTTTTCAACTTTGGGCAGAACTTGAAAAAGAATATTCTGAAATGTTTTGGATTGCTTTTTGGACCGAACAATTATGGCGAGCTCATGGTGTTATAACCTATCTTCGCAATAACGATTTTGTCCACGCAAAACAAATCAGTTATCGACTGCCATTTAGCTTTATTAAAAATTCGTGGAAAAACTTTACGCAAGATGAATTACATAATTTATTTGAACAATTATATACACTTGATTATCGCATAAAGACAGGAAATGCATCTGCAAATGCTCTCGCACTTTTTTTCTTTTTTTATTTTTACACAAAAGGACCCCAAAAAAATCACTAACTTTAGTATAAAGGCTTGTTCTATGGCAATATCTTTACGCGATTTACTTCAAAATAATGTAAAAAAAATAGTCCACGGTATCGGAATCAATAATCAAGGAAATATCTATCAACTCATTGTTGGAGAAGTTGAACGCAACATCATAGAAGTTGTACTCCAAGAAACTAATTATAATTTGGTCCAAACGGCAAAACTTTTAGGCATAAGTCGCACCAAATTATATCGCAAACTCAAAGCATTTAATCTTCCACTCAAACAACACCAACCATTTGAATAATACACTATCCCTGCGATATTTTTCATTTTTTTTAAAAAATCTTTTCTTTAGCACGGTAAATATTCTATACATAGGCAACCGCCTTTATTAAAACTTGCCAAAATAAACCTGTGCTTGAAAGGATTTAAATGAAACGCACATATTTTCTTTTATGGATTTTATTATTTTCACTTATACAGTCAGCACATGCAGCAAATTATGGATCCGATTCAACCGTTTCTATTGTAAACCCCTTTGCTATTTCTGGCGATGGTAATGCAATCAGAACGTTTGGATGCGTTAAAAATGGTTTTCAGCTTACCGACGCCAGCACTACATGCTCATTTTACTCAATATTCCCTGTTGCCGGCCCGATAACACTCAATGGCAGCACGCTTTATTTAAATAGCGACCTTATTCTTACCAACACCGGTACTCTTGCAGATCTTGGCAGCATCAAAGGACAAAATCATGTTCTTGAACTTGCCCCCTATCAAACAACCTTTTCGTCTGGACCAAATGCCTCCGGTGCACGCGTTTTTGAACTCGTTGCCAACGTAACTCAATCACGAACCGTTAATTCTATTGATTGGTCGTACGATAATGCCTATGTTGCCGTCACCACAAGCAATTTTCAGGGCGCATCTAATGGCCGCGAAGAATTATTTGTTTACCAATTTAATGGCTCATCATTAACCCTTGTTGCTGCTCAAAATATTGGCAATGCCGCCTATGCTGTACGCTGGCACCCAAGCTCCTATCGATTGGCTATCTCAACCAATACCAATAGCCAACAAATACAAATTTTTTCATTTGATCCTATAACCAATACCCTTACACGCACCCTTTCTATCAATACGGGAGCTACCATTAACTCACTCTCATGGAACGGCCGTGGACAGTATTTGGCCGCCGGTGGAGCCGTTATTCGCGCCTACAGCTTTAATGAAGCTTACTCCGCACTTTCAACAACCTATACGCCGACCAATGCCCTGGGCGGCGACACCGTGCTCTTTAACTCCGTTGTCTGCGCGCCAACCGGCAATCCTGACGACATCCTGGTAGGCACGGCGCCAACGGGAAATTTGCATCTTTATCGCATTGAAGGAACATCTATTAACCTGCTCAAAACCTACACCTTAGGCACCGGCGGCATCAATGGACTTGACTGGGCGCGCACCAGCACGTATGTTGCTGTGGCGTTTGCCAGCAATGCTATAAAAACCTACGAGCACACCGCCTCCACCAATATTGTTGCCTATAAATCACAATACACAACCGCCGCCGCCGCCCGCACCGTAAGCTGGAAACCCGACGCCTCCGAGATTGCCGCCGGCACCAGCGCAACGGCAAGCGCAAACGAATTTATCTCACTCAACTTTAATAATTCAACCTACGCCCTTTCTTCTGGCTATGAAATTAATGTCCCCGCCGGCGTGAGCCACCTGCGCTATGCAAAAACACCTGATGATGAATATGTTGCACGTGTTGACATAACAACCAACAGCGTTAACATTCTCAAAACCAACTACTCGCCATTTATTTTTCAAGATATTAATCTTTTTTTAAATAGTAATATCACCCTTGAATCACCACTCACTTTTTACGGCAACAATGTTATTAATGGACGTGGCAATAAAATTACCTTCAAAAATGATGGGGCTTTCAATCTTGCTCAAGGAGCAACGCTCGAAACACGCCTGCTAAACATGGAATTTAATAAAACAAGCGCTTTTGCCATGCAAGGCCCAACATCAAAAGTTATTTTTAGAAACTCAAAACTCATGCTCGATGACGACTTTCTCTTTGCCGACGGCACCATGGAAACGTACGAAGATGTTGTTATTACCGGCCCTCACATGTTTAACTATGCAAGTAACTACACAAGCACCATCGGCGCCCACTCAAAACTTATTGTAGAAAATCGCGCAACACTCAATCTGGGACGTATCGGCCTTGACGGTATTGAACCTCTAGAATTTGAAGATACATCATCACGCCTCAACCTTGATAATGCAACCCTTTCAATCACCAACTCGGGCCTTACCCTCAAACAAGGAGCTATCAACGTCTATGGAGCTTCATCGTTTGATATTAATCTCACCGAAACAACCGGAAGTACGCAAGAAGGGCTTAGTCTTGGTTCTGGCACACAAAATGAAGATGTTACAGTGCGCCTGTATGGCAACGGCACATCGCTTGAACTTAACACCAATGATCTACGCGGCCCCTTGGTTTTAAACGCTTATAATCAAGAGCCCATCATTTTTTACGGTCAATCAAAATTTAGCTTGGCACCAACCGCTTCATGGTGCATAAAACGCCCAACAACACTTTCTGATGGATGGATAGATTTTGATAGCAACAACAGCCTCTTTATTGATCCTGCCGCTTATCTTATTGTGAATAATATGCGACAAACTAACTATCCATTGCACGAAGACTTTACTATCAGCGCAACGGTAGCAAGCCCAACATCCCTAACGCTTGATAATGGCGGCTCAATAATCCTTGACAACGGATTTGTTAATCAAGCAATAACCGTTAACCACCACAATAACAGCATCAGCGGAGTTGGCGACCTAAAAGGCGCCGTCACACTTTTAGATGCCAATACCTCTCTCACCGTGGGGCTTAACACTGACTTTAGCTATCACGACCTTACACTCAATGGCGGCACGCTCCTACTTGAAAATAATATTTTGTTTTCAAATCAAAAAACAATAACCACCAGCGGCACCATCTCAATGTTTAACAAACACATCACCCTGGGCAACGAAGAATCGTGCTGGACAAGCACCCTTATTTTTGACGGAACACGCGCAAGCTTAGACATGCAAGCGGACGTCTGCTTAAGTGGTCAATGGACCTTTAGCGGTGACTGCATCATCAATGGCAATGGTTATACGCTTGATCTTTTAACAACCGGAACTATTATTGTCGCTGGTGGATCAACGTTAACCATCCGCAACACCAACCTTATTAACTTAGGAAAGACAAATGCGCTTTACGCTCAAACCGTTGACGGCGTGCTTATTCTTGATAACACGGCAATGCAACTTTTAGAAGATGTTACCTGGAAAAAGGGGGGTATAACGATCATTAATGATTCATCACTTCTTGCAACCAACCCACGTGATACCACAACAACCTTTTCGTATATTTCGCCAAATAGCAGTACCATCTCCACCCGATCAGGTTTTCATATCTACGAAGGCGTTAATCTCTCACTCGGGAAATACACCACCGATGCAACAAATCAACCACTAAGCTTTGAAGATGCAAGCAGCGTACTTGCTCTCCACAATGGAACACTTACCATCAGGCAAACAGGCGTAACCATGACCAAAGGAACCTTAAAAAGCTTCCAACAATCACAAGTATCCATTGAAAGCTCAACGTATGAAACAGCATTTATTTTGGGTGATGGCACCGCCGAAAACGATGTTACACTCGTCATTGGTGGCGACTCAAAACTTTCGATCAATACCGGCAAACTCTTTTACAATAATCATGCCGCGCAAGACCGAATTATTTTCACAACCGAAAATTCTATCATTCGCGTAAATAGTACCAACGGACTTACGGCAAAACGTAATTTAACTATAGAAAAAGGCATTCTTGCATTTCCATTTGGCGATAATATTGGACAAGAAGATGATGCCCTTTTTATCCAAAAAGACATCACGCATTACCATGATACACCTTACGCTCGCCACCGCATGTACAAAACTGCCATAAATCCTTATTTATTCCCCAACACTGGATACTTTGACGCAATTTCGGGACGATCAAGTGTACCAATGCATTACACAGAAGGAAGTGGCTTTACGTATGGCGCTGCCTCAATCGTAACAAATATAACGGTTAAAAATCACACCGTTGCACTCACGAGTTCACTTGAGGCTCCACTTGAAGGCAATATTATTCTTAACGGCGGCACCCTTAATTTAAAAAACAACCTGAACTTTTGGAGCGATAAAACCATCACCGGATCTGGCACCGTTGACCTTAACAGCTATGCGCTTTGCTTTGGGAACAATGACGTTAGTATGACCAACTCACTACGCATCATCGGCGACAACGGCGCCCTTACCTTTAATAGTGCTATTGATCTGCGCGGATCGTGGACATTTGATGGCATCTGCACCATCAACGGAAATGGTAATGAACTCAACCTGGGTAACGGCGGCACCATAACGATTCGTCCAAATAGTACGCTCATTCTTAACCATGTTGTGGTAAAAGACCTTGGCAAACTCCATAATGCCCTTATTTTTATGGACCCAACCGCTCAGATGAATTTATGCAATACCTATGTAGGACTTGAAAATAATATTACCTCCACCAACGGTACCATCAACATCACAAGCCCAAGCATCATCGCAACCAAAAACCACAACTGGAGCTTTAATGATGAAAGCTCACTCGCGGTTAACGGCGTTACGCTGTGGCTTGATCCTGTGGGTACACAACAAGAAGGAGCGCTTATATTTGCAAACCCAGCAACCAACCTAAGTCTTGCAGCAACCGGCACCATCAAAAAAATGATCAACGGCGACGTGGTGCTTACCACAACGCGCGCACTTGATAACCGCATCACCACACTTGAAAATACTCCCGCAAGCGGCATTACTATTCACACCGAACATCAAAGCTACGCGGATAACACGAGTATTACTGAACCGCAACTTTTTAAAGCAGGGTTTGATATAGCAGCTGACAAAACAATTACGCTTGACCTTGCGCTTCCTGTTTCGGGAAATATTAACCTTGGCGGCAGCGGAACATTACAAATGGCTGGCGATTTATATCTTGATTCACAAGCCTATCTGACCATTGGCGGTATTATTAAAGGGGAAGGAAATACGCTCCTTTTAAGTTCAAGCTTTGTTATTCCAGAAAATAATCGCCTAATCATCGGCTCCAATCTTGTTCTTGATGGCCAAGGCAATAATCTTGTTATTGGCAACAATGCTCAATTAATTATTGATCCTGCATTATCAGTCACCTTAAAAAATCTAAACTGGGCAAATACAACCTCAAATGATTTTTTAATCATGCGTGGCAATACCATTGATCTTACGCTTGACAATGTAAACACCCTCTTTGATACAACGTTTAATATGACCCAGGGCGCACTCTTTATTAAAAACAATGTTACAATCGCTACACCACAAATATTTGCATACAGCTCAACTCGCGCGCTCACGGTCTTGCCAGCGGCCGAACTACACTTTGATGTAGGAAGCACCTTTAGCTTTAGCCCTAATCCCACCGGCCCCCACACACAAGAACAACGATCACTGGTACGCCTTACCAACCAATCATCACGGCTTTATTGTGATCATTGCACCGTCGAACTTCCTGACTACGGCATGCAGCTTACCAAAGGCACCATTTTATTTGATAACAAAGTCACCATTAATGGAAACACTGCCGCTATTGATGAACAACATAGCTTAGAATTTGGCGATGGCACAAGCAATAATGATGCATATGTTGATATTTTAAGCGGTGCTAACATTGTAGTTAATGGGTACATGTACCATCATCCAGCAACAACATAAACCCAAGGAGAGCCTTATGAAATTTGGTTCATTATTACTTATGCTTACCGGAATATTCCTTTTTGGCGTTATTTATCAACATAATCTCATTATCAAAAATACGTACAACGTGCAAACCTTAACTCGCCAAGAAAAAAAATTATTACAACAAAAAGACACGCTCACCCACCGTTACTGCACACAGCGCAACAACACGGTTATAGCAGAATGGGCATCCAAATGTAGCATGGTAAAAACTGAACCCAAAAAAATAACCGTGATTGAACAACAAGAACCATTTTTAACGTTTATTCGCATAACAAGCAACCAAGGAGACGTTCATGGCTCATAAAAAAATGATCAACGAACATCACATAAAAATTGCCGGAATAACTGTTTTTTTTGCTTCGCTTTTTATCCTTCTTGCCGTAAGACTTTTTTTACTCCAAGTATATCGCAAGGATTTTTTTACCAATCTTGCAAAACATCAATACACAACAACCATAACAATAGCCCCACCACGCGCACCAATCTATGATAGAACAGGGAACTTTCCGCTTGCTTATAACCAAGAAGTTTTATCAGCCTTTTTACTACCACAACACATTACACAACCCAAAAAACTCTATCGTTTTTTAAAAAAACACTACAACGATGCTTACAAAAAACTCAAGAAAAAAAAGAATAAACATTTTATGTGGCTTGATCGCAAACTCCCCGCAGATAAAGCATCATTTTTACAAAACCAACAACTTGACGATATTCAATTTACCCAAGAAGCTCAACGAACATACTCATGCCATGATTGTGGCCATGTGATTGGCTTTAGCGATATTGACAATAAAGGCATTGCAGGGCTCGAACTTTTTTTTGATAAACAACTTGCAGGCGCCCCGCAGCAAATAACCCTTGAAAAAGATGCACGCCGCGCAGGAAATTATTTTAATAAAACAATTCATAATCCAGGAATATCAGGCGCCCCAATCGTAACAAGTATTGATCGAACACTTCAGTTTTTTGCAACACAAGAACTTGAAAAAGCAGTCACCTTTCATCAAGCAAAAGCGGGATCTGCTATTATCATGGATCCCATAACTGGAGAAATTTTAGCGATGGCAAACTATCCAACGTTTAACCCAAATGAACGACCTTCAGCCAACCTTGAAACTACAAAAAATAACGCAATTACCGACTGTTTTGAACTAGGATCAGTAGTTAAAATGTTTTGCACACTTGCTGCCTATGAAGAAAATGTCGTTGCATATGATGAAATAATCGACTGCAAAGGAAAATCTGCCTATATTGATGGATTTAAAATAGAAAACTGGAAAAGTGTTGGCGAGCTTCCCTTTTATGATGTCATTAAAAATTCCAGCAATGTTGGCGTTGCCATAATCGCAAAACGCTTAGGAAAAAAATTTTATGATCATCTTCGCCGACTTGGTTTTGGATCTAAAACTGGCATTGAATTTCCTGGTGAACGCAAAGGCTTTGTTAACCCACCAGAAAAATGGAGTAAATCATCTTTATTAGTTATGTCGTTTGGCTACGAAATAACCGCAAGCATTTTACAACTTGCCCGCGCAATCGGTATCATCGCAAATGGAGGCTATGCTTTTCAACCAACCCTACTTGCACAACATTCAACACGACAAGGAGAACAACTGTATAGTTCACAAGCAATTACCACAACAAAAAAAACACTAGAACATATTGGAAATAAATATCCAATACCAGGATTTCGTGTTATGGCAAAAACTGGTACCGCCCGCTGTGTTAAAGATGGAAAATATTCCAAAAAAGCACATGTCTACACGTTTGGTGGCATTATAGAAAAAGAAAATTATAAACGTGTTATTGTAACCTTTGTGCAAGAACCATCACAAGCAAACTTATGGGCCGCTGGAGTTGCCGGCCCAATTTTTCATAATCTAGCACAAAGAATGGTTATCTACGAAACAACTAATACTCATTATTAAAAATAACATTACCTCGCATGTTCAGACGGGCTCCAGATAAAATAGTAACGTTAAGACCATGCGTTGTTGATCCTAATGCAATAGCATTATTTCGATAATCCTCGACAGATAACGACGTGTTATAAATAAGTCTACTTACATTAATATTTGTACCCTCACTCCAAGCAAGTCTCTGTCCATCAGGAGAAAATGCCACCGTATTAACGGCACTTGTTGTTATGTCTTTTATTATAATCCCCGATCCTGGAGAAAAACGCCAGATCTCAAGCCCATCAGATAAGCCTAATGCAACCAAAGTTCCAGATGGAGACCACATTGCATCATAAAGATTTCCACTATGATCCGTAGATGAAACCTGAGAACCAAGACTTCCATCACTAAATGCCTGAAAAATAGCAGTACCCCAATCCCCTCCCATAAGAATATATTTACCGTCTGGTGACCATGAGACATGATCCAAAAAATATCCATCTGATCCATAACTAATTGACCCTATGAGCGGAGATTCTGACGATGAAAACCTAAAACATCTAAAATGGGATCCACCTTTTGTTCCAGCAGAACATAAATATAATCCTGATGGAGCCCAGGCAACACAATAAGAACTTGGAGTTAACGTCCCTATATGAAAATAACACCAATAAGTACATGTCGTTCCATCAAAAAAATAAATCTGCCCAAGGTTATTGCTTAATCGCGTAAATGCCAAATAACGACCATCAGGCGACCAAGCAACATGTGTCACATCACTTGATGCATCAATAGATGTAATGTAAGATAAGCTTGCCCCATTAAACCCATAAATCTTAACCTGAGCCCCACTTAAGGCACTTCCAACCGCTAAAAATTTTCCATCAGGCGACCAATTTAATACTTTAACCCCTGTACCATAGCTTACATAATCAATAAGCGAATAACTATCCTGCTCATAGCGTATAATCATTAACTGATAACCGGATAATTCGCTACCAATAGCTAAATAACGTCCGTCAGGCGACCATCGAACAAAATTAACCGTCGCTCCAATATTAACCGTTTGTTCAGTTGTAATGTCATTTTCAAGATTCTCCGCAAAACTATCAAGAGCAACGTTATTTTTACAAATAAGATTTCCTTTATCCAATAACATCCCAGTTGAAGAAGTTTTTAATGAGCACCCATTTAACAATAATTGCGAAGAAGAATCTTGAAACCGTACAAGATCTTGAGCATGTGCTGCAGGTGTATATGAAAAGGTTGTTGCACTATCAAAATAAAGTTTGCTTCCTGATAAAATATATGAAGACGATGGAGTATGGTATAAAAGAGCATTTGTTCCTGTCATAACAACATCATTTTTAAAAAAAAGATGCCCTTGATTGATGCTTACATTACTTCCAAGATCAAGAATGACATTGTCAAGAGTTAAGCTTGATAACGGAGACGATATGTTAAGTGAAGGCTGACCGTCAAATGATTGTGCTATAATGATATGCATATTTTTCAAAGTCAATGATGACAAATTATCAAGCATAAGCTGAGAGGCTTTATCAAAACGTAACGTATTACCATTACCATTAATAGTAAGTTGCCCTTGGCAATGCAACACTTTATTATAAGGAATCGTTAGATCATTATGTAATATCAAGGATGTATTGTTTCCATAAATTTTACCACTATCTGAAAGCGATATCACTCCTTCAAGAATTAAACTTTTTTCTAACACCAATGTTCCCGTCCCCCGTAAATCAATTCCTCCAGAAACTGGACACACCGTCTCCATAAAAAGAGCTGAACCGGGTAATACGGTAAATCCATTTTTAAGTTGAACAAACCCCTCTACAGTATCATTATTACGAAAAACATGGTGTGCTTCTTTATAAATCACACTCGATGTACCATCTAAACTTTCTGCATGTACACAAGGTACAAATAATAACCATAACGCTAGTAAAAAAAACATATAAGTCTCTCCTCTCTTCTTTTCAAACTAAACTTCAATACAACAAAACTGTTTTCTTATCAAGCCACCCAATAATACCCTTTTGTTTTACTTTATAAAAACCATCAGACTCACCTTTGATTAAAACCTGGTTGGTCTCAGTAAGTGTTGTCAATTTTTGATAATTATCACCTGGACCAGAGTACAACACAACACTGTTGGTTACCACAACCCCATGTTGTCGCAAATCAAAATTATAACGAACCACTAACAACATTCCTGAGATAATAATAGCAAAAAAAACAATAACAATTAAAAATTTTTGCCGCTGCCTATACCAATATCGAAGGTATACAAAGGCAAAAATCCATAAGAATAAAAATAGAAGTTGCAACCTCAACAACGGCGTAGCTCTAACAGCCGAAACAATTTTATTAGAGAAATTGTTCAGCCGCTCCTTAGTAAATTCTCCGGGAGTTTTGGTGTCATTGCCATCGTAAGGGGTTTCTTTTTTTAAGACTAAATCAATATTATTTATTAGTTCTGCTCGGTTAAAAAAACCCCAATCCTTTTCAGCTCGGCGCCAATGAACCAATGCATAACCCTTTTTGCCAAGTTTATAAGCACAAACGCCTAAATTATAATGCACGTGCGAGCTTTTATTTGGAATTTTTTCATACAAATCATACGCCTCTTCATACTTTCCCTCCTTAAAAAGATCATTCGCCTGAAAAAAAATCTCACGATAGTTTGTTGCGCATGCCATATTTGGAAAAAGCATACTTACGCACAACACAACAAGAAGCCGTACCATTATCATACCCAAAAACCTTTCTTATTTAGTAAGTAATACTAACCAATATGACGCTTTTTTAAACAATTCTTCATGTTTTACTACAACTGAAGAATGTGCTTGTGAAACAAAACGCAGCTGAGCACATTCGTTTAAAAAATCAAAAAATTCATTAATCTTTACCTCTTGCCACGCCAAAGATATTAAATATTCATACAACCACTCATGTGTAACATTGCGCTGATCAACAGAACCATTTACGGCAATAAGACGAATAAATAACTGATACAATTTTTCTGGATTACCTTTTTGTTCTAGTAGGGTAAATTCTTTGCGTAAGGAATCAATCGCCTTGCGCTGCGAACCTTTTTGAACAAAATCGCTTGATGCCATTACCCTCATTAATCGATCCCACATCCATGTCCCCGTAAAAATAAGTGGCGCCATCAATAATAAAAATAAGAATATCAGCCAAGATATCCCGTTAACTTCTTTTTGCATTATTGGTCCATCCTCCTGAATAAAGCACACATCCTTGTGCACGGAATTCTCTTGAGACTCAGCAAGATCTATGCTCTTTTGTTCGTGATGATCAGGCTGTATAACTTGGCACTGTTGCTCCTTATCTACAAGCGGCGGCGGAAGAATATGCAAAAAAACAGGCGCCGTAGCAATTGATGCCACTTCTTTTTTTTCGGTATCAAAATAGGAAAAAGACTGTGCAGGAATTTCTACATCACCTTCATGCGCACATTGAATAATATATTCAAATATCTTTTTTCCCTTTAATGGATTGCTACTATCAGGCTTAAATGAGGCTTTTGATTCATAATATTTTGCATAAGAAGGCAATGAAATTTTAGGAGCTGGGAGCTGCTCAATATTTCCCGTTCCTTCAACTTCTAAAAAAAATGAAACCGCTTGATTATACATCACCTCTTTTTTATCAACACGCGCAACACACGAGTTGATGACCCCAACAACATCAACGTTCTCCGCCTCGGGCGGTAAATCATGCACCACCACCTGGGCACTATTTGAAGAAATTGTTTTTTGAATAATACGATCTTGATCCAAAAACCCACCAAAAAATGCATCCCCAAAAAAATGCTGTTTATTTTTTTTGCGTCGCGCAATCGTTGCATATGACAATTGTATTGGCTCAATAGCCAGCGTCCCCTTGGTAGTTGGAGTTAAAATAAAACGTTTTTCAACCACATCATACGGAATGTTATTATATGTTTTTTTATATGATTGAGTATCTGCAGCTTCTTTAAAAACAAAATGTTCAAACTGAGGCTGTGCAAGCGCCATTTGTAAAATTTGCACATGTGTTGCAATCACAACACGAACCACAAAAGGTTCCCCAATAAATACTTCTTTTTTTTGAGGAATAAGATGACACGCAATAAGTTGCTGGTCATGTGCCGCAGCTGACTTTTGACTCGTCTCTTCTGGCATCTGCTGCACCACCGTTAGCTGTAAAATATTCGATGTAATCTTATTTCCATTATGCTCCATACTCGCCGGCCCAATAGTTAATGGACCTTCTTTGTGTGCCTGCAACCGAAATAATTTAGTAAAAGTCTTAGATAATTTCCCATTTCCAAAGGTTGCTTGCACGCTTGATTCAACGCCTCTAACTCGCACATTATTACCAATCGTAAGCTTAATATCATCTGTATCTACGCCATCTTTACCAGTAATCACAACTGCAACATCAAATAATTGACCCACAACAACCGTTGACTCTCGAGATCCTTGCCCATTATCATGCAACTCAAGCGAAATATTAACCGCATGCAACGGCGATAGTAACAACACACATAAAAAGAATAAAAATCCATAGTCAACAGAATGTTTCATAACAACCCTTTTTGTTTCTTACCTAAGCTTATTTTATTTTACCATGAACACTGATGAGCATTATTTTTTGATTGCGCATGCTGCTTCATTTTTTTTGCCATGAGTGACTTTTGCAATTGAGACTCTTCCTGGCCTAATTGATCGAGCAATGCACGCGCCGCTCGCTGCTCTATAGTTTCAGCAGGCGCATGCGGCTGAGGAACTCCAGCTTGCCGCGCCTCTTGTTTTTGTTGCTGTTCTTGGCTATCCTTTGATGCAGGTTGTTGCTCAGAATCTGGTTTTTTATTGTGAGGAGTTTTTTCATGGGAATCATTTTGAGCATTTTGCTGCTGATGATCTTTGGAACCTTGGTCATTCGCTGGATCGCCTTTCCCCTTATTTCGTTTATCATCGATATTATCGGGGCTATCTTTTCGATCATCTTGTTTTGGCTCTTGCTTGCCTTTACCATCTTTGTTGTCATCGCCTCGTTTGTCTGGCGCTGGTGATTGTTGTTTTCCATCTTTATTGGGTTGATCAATCTTTTTGTCTCCTTGCTGTTCACCATCTTGCTTGTGCTCTGGCGATGATTGCTGGTCGCCGCCTTGCCTATCCCCCTGCTTATTGCCTGATGAATCTTGCTGCTTATCTTGTTGCTGTTGACTATCGTTTCCATCGGATGGCTGCTGTCCCTGCTGCTGGCCATCATTCTTTTTATCACCATCCTGTGGCTGATCTTTTTGTATCTTTTTTTGTAGTTCTTGCAAAAGCTTTACACCCTCTTGCTTATTAGTAATCGCTGCTTGATGATCAGTCTGGATACTCAATAAATCATCATACTTTTTAATTGAAGATTGCAGCAAGGTTAAAGCCTGCCCCGCCACCGCCTGCTCTAATTTTTTATTTTGCCAATCAGAACCAAGCGTAACGACAGCACCTTGATAGGCACTATTTCCAGCATTAAATAAACTACGACGCTTAAGCTCATCATCCACGGTTGCAACTAACGCACGATCAAAACTTTTGTATGCGCTATCAAACTGACCATCTTTATAATACGCAACACCTAAATTATAATTTATAAAAGGATCATGAGGAGCATCAACTTGTTTTCGCTGCAAATATTCAATACGATCTTGGACTGTTTCTTCTTTTTTATTTTTTGCCGGCCACCACGACCAAGCAGCAAGAGAATCAACATACATAAGGTGCACGAGAAATAAAAATAATAGATAATGTTTCATAGCTCACGTTCCTTATTATATAATCCATTCAAGCAATAACAATACCCACGCAACCCCCAAAAACCAAGGATAATGGTCTTCAAATAACGATATTTTTTTATCTGTTATTTTTTCTTTTTCCATTTTCTGCACAAGGCGGGCAATCTGTTGAACATCATCATCTTTATACCCTGCCGAAAAATACGCCCCTTCCAAATCCTTGCACATAGATTGTAACAATGATTCATTAAGGCGAGAAACAACAACGTTCCCATCGCTATCTTTAACATGGCCAGACGGTCGCCCCCGCTCATCAAATTCTGGAATAGGTGCACCCTGCACCGAACCAATACCCAATGCAAAAACTCTAATATTATGTTCACTTGCCTCTTTTTTTACCACCTCAAGATCCATCGAAAAGTCCTCACCATCGGTAAGTAAAATAACATTCTTATTTTTGCGGCCTTCATATTGAGCAAAAAGTTTTATAGCTGACGATAATGCCCGATCAATCGCAGTTGTACCAGATGAAATCGACTCAACATCAAGATACTCTAAAAACATTAAAAAAGCGGCATGATCAACCGTCAATGGACACTGAACAAAAGCGGACCCTGAAAAAGCGATAAGGCCCACACGCACACAAGACAAGGTTTCTAACAATGTACGAATTTTAAGCTTAGCAAATGCAAGCCGATTTGGTGAAAAATCCTGCGCCAACATACTCCGTGAAACATCAAGTACAATTAATAAATCTCGTCCTTCTTGAATTACTTGTTCATCACGTTTGCCCCACTGCGGCTGCAACAACGCAATAAAAATAAAAACCAATGCACTACAAAGAAATACCGTCCTAAAGAAAAACCTTGTTAATGAAAAATGTTTAAAAATTTTTGACGCATTATCCGGATGCACCAAGACCTGATAACTTTTTTTTATCCGCAAAAATTGTTTAATTGCCAACACAAAAAATGCAATGAATAATGGGATATACACACAATTATCAAACGAAGCCCAATGAATACCAAATATATCATTCATGTTACACTCCCGGCCAAATAAATAATCGTAAAAACAATTCCAACGCAAGCAATGCAAGAATTATCCACACAAACGTCAAAAATGCTTCATAGTAACGATGAAACACATTTGTTTCATATTCAGTTTTTTCTAGACGATCAATATGGTTATACGCAGCACGAAGCTCTTTAGAATTATTAGCACGTAAAAAAACACCACCCGTTTGCGTAGCAATTTTTTGCAATAAATCCACATTAATTCTCGAATTAACTTGTTGAATACCCATTAAAGGATGCTCGACAAAACCACCGCGCTCATTGCCAATTCCTATGGTATACACCTTAACCCCAAACTGTTTTGCCAACTTAATAGCCTGGTCAGGATCAACCGTCTCCGGAACTGTTGGCTCCCCATCGCTCAATAATACCACAATCTTACTTTTTGACTTTGAACTTCTAAGACGATTAACCGCCATGGCAAGCCCCGTACCTAAAAAGGTTCCTTGCCCAGAGATTTCGCCAAGCTCTATTGATCCAACAATCTGCTTAAGAATGTGCTTATCAAGCGTTAACGGACAACGAGAGATAACCTCTCGCCCAAACAAAACAACACCGATTGGATCATCGGTTCTTTTTTCAATAAATCGCACCGCCTCTTGTTTTGCAACCTCTATGCGTGAACGACGATCTTTAAAATCATCAAAAAGCATCATACTTTCAGAAACGTCGATTGCCAGAACAATATCAATCCCATGCGTTGTAACATTCGAATGTTCATCAACCCACACAGGCCGAGCAATCAAAAATAATAATCCTACCAATGAAACAACCCGCATAAAAAAATGAATTTTTTTATGGTGTTTGTGATGCACTTTTGAAAACTGTGCAACCGTTTTACCTAAAGGAAACCGATATACGGGCGTTTTATAAAAAAACAATCGATAGACTAGTGCAATCAATAAAACTGGCGAAAGAATATATAAAACATTTGGATACAAAACATGCAATACCATATGGCCCACGCTTATTTTTATTGGTTGATCCTGCTATTCTTTGCGCTTGCAATAAGCACAAAACCTTTTCTCGTTATTCACAACTATCCCAAAAATTTTCTTTGAATTATTTTTTTCAAGATGGATTCTCGGTCAAGAGGCCTTATGGCCAGAGCCGAGAATGACAACCGTCGCTTAGTATGTCATCCTTGGAGGCGGAACGTTAGGGCTTTTAGCCCAGAGGACCGCAACCCGAGGATCCATTCATAAACAATTCTCAATAAATTCACTCCAGGCAGTTATATTCTCATTATTCAGGGTGCTGTGTTTTGTTCGGAATGTCAAAATAACTGTCTGCATAAATTATATCTTTTTTCTGATCAAAAAAAATAAAAATTAAACTGATCCATAGATGTTTTATTAAAAACCCAACATACCGCAACATAATAAACGTTGCAACAGTCAATGTCTTTCCATATGTTTTTATAATACTATCCGCCTTTTCAAAAAAACACATTAGCGTATGTCCACTCGCCCCACCCAAAAAAGACCGACAAATAACCCAATTAAATCCCCAAATGGCCAATAATAACATAAGCACAAACGGCAAATTATAAAAGAGACAATTGATCGTTTTTTCAATGGCTATACAAAAATGCTTAAAACTCGATGCATCACTAAGCCAATAAAAAAGGACCAAATATTTAATAAAAGCAAAAAAAACAATAACACTCCAATGTAATGTTGGTACCGCAAAAATACCCAAGGTAACCATAAAACTCAAAACCAAAAATGCTACAAGATATGACCAAAAAAGAAGCTTTAAAACAGCCATGAATGTACGTTTAACATACACAATCGGAGGCTGCCCATCTTTTTTACGAATAAATAATATCATAATAACATTGAGAATAAACCAATTAACCTCGAGCGCAAAAAGGGCTATAGCCAAAACACCAGGAACATTACCAGGTGCTTTTAACGTATGGGATGAAAAAAAAGAAATAAAAAAAGATCCAAAAATTCCCAAAAGCGCAATATCTACCAAAAACAGTACCCCAAATGAACGTACCATGATCATTAACGCTCTATAAAACCGTACCATTGCCGAAACAATAAAGAGCGCCAATACACGAGGATGACATTGCATTAATGAATTTTTCCACGAACTTACAATAATATTCATACAAACTTCTTAGGTAAAAAATAATGAGGCCGCAGCATGCTTCATCTTCATATAGACTACCGAATACACAGCATACATAAAAAGACTAATAATAAAAGTATGAAAGAAAAAAAACAATAAATTAACCACAACCCATAGATAAAAATACGGTGCGGCTAACCCACAAAGCCCCGTGAATAAGCTATACATAAGACTTGATATACCCAACGTAAATAACGTTACACTCAACACTACGGGAGCTAACCAGACCACAAAAGAAAATCCCTTGCGAACAATAGTCCACAACGCAACTGTTTCCCTATCTAGAGCATAAAATCCGACAATAAAAGGTACCGACCATGCTAAAGCTGGAATAATTAACGACCAATTGCCAATAAGAACCTGTAATGATCCCTGAACAATCATAACGATCATATACACAAATATTTGAACGCCTAAAAAACGAAATGGCTTTAAAAAGTAACGCTTGTAATATGAAACATCTTTTGCCTCAATCGATGCACGTGTCGATAGAAAAGCAGCATAAATAAAAATATATTCACAAAAAGCAATCAATAAAGCACTCAGCGGCATACCACCGGCAACAGCCTGTTCGCTACTTATATTAAAAACCATTGATTCAAAATTTGCATTAGAAAAAAACAATGGATCTGTCAACGTCATCACCAAAAAGGCAACTATCCACAAAGCAAAAAGCCACCCAAAATAACGAATCATAAGTTGCAGAGCCCGTCTGAAGGTATTCAAACTTGCCAATAATAACAACCGTAACTCACGCCAGGCCAACCACGACGCACTTTCTTTCCATAATGCAAACACTGCATGCATGTTCATAGACACCTCAATACATCATTAATAAACAAAAATATAGGAGGTTAATCTAACGCAAGCACAAAAAAAAGAAAAGATATTTGTACCAATAAATCACAAGATAATTTACAATTGACAAGGTATCCGTTACATTTATTAGCAATAAATCATAAGCTCGTTTATGATTACCCCGTATGAAAATAAAAAGTAGTAACACAGGTAATCGATTAACAATAACAAAATGACAGTAGGAGTAAAGAATGGAAAACCTTTCTTCATCCCAACTACTTGCCGATCAGGTAAAAGATAAACATACCGAATGGCAAAATCTTAAGAATGAAGTAAAAAAAATTATTGTTGGCCAAGACTACATAGTTGACCGCCTTTTCATTGGCCTTTTGTGCAACAGCCACGTCCTTTTAGAAGGCGTTCCAGGTCTTGCAAAAACAATGCTGGTTAAAACAATTGCACAAGCTTTAGGATTGCAATTCCAGCGCATTCAATTTACGCCCGACCTTCTTCCTGCAGATCTTATAGGAACACTTGTCTATAGCCCAAAAACACAAGAGTTTCAAACTAAAAAAGGTCCAATCTTTGCCAATTTGATCTTAGCTGACGAAATAAACCGTGCACCAGCAAAAGTTCAATCGGCGCTCCTTGAAGCCATGCAAGAACACCAAGTAACTATTGGCGACACAACCTTTGCGTTGGATGAACCATTTTTTGTTTTGGCAACTCAAAACCCTATAGATCAAGAAGGCACCTATCGGCTTCCCGAAGCTCAAGTTGACCGATTTCTTTTTAAGCTTATCATTTCATATCCTAAAATGTCCGAAGAAAAAGAAATCATTACAAAAAACTTTGAACCCAAAGAAGTACTTAAAATAATCGATAAACAAAGCATTCTTGATGCACAAAAATTAGTACAAAACATTTACATTGATGATAAAGTTATTGAATATATTCTTTCAATTGTTTTTGCAACACGTAATCCTAAGGAACACGGGCTTGCAGATATCGAACAATATATTCAATATGGAGCCTCCCCACGCGCAACCTTAGCCCTAACTCACGCAGCCAAAGCTCATGCTTTTTTACGAAAACGACACTTTGTTATCCCTGATGATATAAAAGCAGTTGCCGCTGATATTCTTCGTCATCGTGTCATTTTAACCTATGAAGCTGAAGCCGAAAACGTTATTCCTGAAGCAATAATTCAAAAAATTTTGCGAATTATTCCATCACCATAAAAAAAACGTTAAGGTTTCCTTGTTTAGAGTTATAAACCGTTATTAAAAAACAAAAAGGAAGAAATAACATGACGCAAGGGTTGTGGGTAGTCAATAGTTCACTTCTTATCGTATTAGGCCTTGCAGTTTTTGCCAATTCTTTTCTTGCGCAAGAACCGCCAATATTACGGTTAAAACGTATAGTTTCGGAGGAATATAGACCAGATCGGCAAGAAAGTGCACCTACAACCATTAAAACATGGGAAAAGATTTATTTAAGCGATATTTTCAAAACATTTGTAAAAACAGAAAAAACGCGCATTGTAAAAAAAAGCTTTATAACTCCTATTCCTGAACCACGCATACCAACAATTCCACCAACCCCAGAAATTAAAACCGTTGATTTTGTCGCTCCTTTAACCATTAGCATTAAAGGACTTATTGTCGCCGCCGATGAATACAAAAGTATTGCAATGATTGCTGACGAAACAAACAAAGAAGACATTTACCATCTTGGCGATAAAATTAAAGATGCTCAAATAATCAAAATCGCACAAAATAGAATCATTTTTATTCGCTCCAACGGTCAACACGAAACCTTCTATTTACGCAGCAACCAACTTATGCCAGAAAGCACAAAAAAGTGGGATGAAATTATAAAAAAAGTAAGTGATCAACAATTCGAAGTTGATCCAAAAGCATTTGAAGAAGAAATCGAAACTCTTGGTTTTTTTCTCGAGCGCTTTAGCGTTATAGGCACCGTTTTTAGCGAGGGAAATCCTATTGGTATTCGCATTGGAAAACTTGATCCTGAAAGTATTGGGGCTCAATTTGGATTGATTGAAAATGACATCATCACAACAATCAACGCACAAAGCACAACAACTCCTGAAAATCGCATTGCTTTATTTGATGCAGTAACCGCCATGAAAGAAGGGGAAACAATTACCGTTGAACTTTTACGCGGCAACACACCAATCAAATTATTGTATACCCTAAAACATATTGAAAAAACACAAAAGGCACTTTTACCACCAGGTGCTCAACCTACCGCACAACCTCAACCAGGAAGCTCACCTGACGCCCAACTGCAAAAAAGCAGACTTCAAGAACGTGAGCATAGAATACGTGAATTTAAAAAACAACACGCACCTAAACAAAATAATGAAGCACTTGCCGAAGTGAGAAATCGATTACTCAATAACTTAAAAACAAGACTTCGTAATACACGTGTAAGATAAAATTTTTTCAATGATGGGAAAGAATTATGAAGCTACGCAAAAACCTGCGCCAACTCGCCCTTAAAACAACATGCCTTATGCTTTTGATTAATTCTGGAAATGTGGCATGCATGGAAACCATGATGGACGATAACGCATCCATAAATAAGCAAGACCCGACACCTGAAGAACCCATGGTAGAACCACCACAAGAAAGCACTCAACAAAGTGAAGTAAGCGATCAAATGCCTACGCCCGCGGCTCAAACAGCGCAACCCATGGCAGAACCTCAAGCCGGGCTTAACCAAATACTTGAATCTGAGCAAACACAATCGAGAAATCAGCCAGAAAAAGAAGCCCCACCCCTAACCGCAACATCCAAAGAACAGGAAGATACACACGAAGAAAACAATATTTATCTCAATTTCAATGATACTGAGCTCTCAAATTTTATTAATTACATTGCCGAAATCAAAAAGCTCAATCTCATCCCTGACAAAACAGTTGAAGGAAATAAAATATCTTTGACCATGCGTGAACCACTGTCTATTGATGGTGCATGGAATATTTTCTTAACCATCATCGATATTGCAGGATTTAGCATTATACGTGTTGGAGATGTTCATAAAATAGTTCCCAAAGACCAAAAAGTAAAACAACCTCTCCCATCATATATTAATGTAAGCGCCGATACCCTACCAGATAATGACGAAAACATCCGATATGTTATGTTTTTAAGCAACCTAAAAACGACTGAGTCTCAAGAATTATTAGAATCAATGTTGAGTGCACAAAAATCCGTTGTACCCCTGCAAGATCTTAACGCATTTATTATTACGGATAAATCATTCAATGTTAAAGCAGCGCTCAAAGTATTTCGAGAGCTTGATGAAATTGGAACAGCAGAAACTGTATCGGTTATCCGCCTTAAAAATGCTGACGCTAAAGACGTAAAAGAATTGTTAGACACCATGATTAAACAACCAGAAGTAAGCAACCTTGCACGACTTTTAGGAAAAGCAACCGAAAGTAGCACACAATTTTTTCCCCAAGGAACAAGGATTATAGCAGAAGAACGAACCAATGCATTAATTTTAATGGGAGCCCCAAAGCCAATTAAAAAAATTGAGTTGAGGAATTTATTGTCAACCACATTGACACAGAGCTCCAAGGCGCAAAATCACCATTACATGTTTACGAACTACAACATACTGATGCAAGCCAAATTAAAGATATATTAGAAACCGTCACCCAACAAGGCTCAAGCGATGCCGCAACAAAATACGGCGCCATACGAGGAGGCGTAAAACAATTTAAAGCAATGAAATTTAATGTTGATAAAGACGGTAATCGACTCATTGTCTCGAGCTCCGACAAAGTTGACTGGCGCCTTGTTAAACAAACCATCAAAGATCTTGACAAACCACAGCCGCAAGTTGCCATTGAAACGCTTATGGTAGCGGTAACCGTTGATGATCGTAAACAAATAGGTGGAAACATACATCCTAAAAAAGCTCATACCTTGGGGCAAAATATAGGATTTCAATCAGCAGTCACAAATACGGAAGGACCATCCTTATCCTTGGACAACACCGATAGTCCAAATTCACTATTGGGAGATATGATTACACAAATAACCACACAAAAAGGGCTTTCTGTTTTAACATTTGGAAAAAAAGATAATCTCTGGGCTGTTTTTTCAATGCTTAAAGAAGAAAAAAATGCAACAATCATTTCACAACCATTTATTACTGTTGGCAATAAAGTTGCAGCATCCGTTGCTGTTGGATCGTCAAAGCGTGTTTTAGGACAAGAAAGCGGTACCATGAAAGGATATAAAGAAGTAAATGATGGAACCACAATTAATATAACACCTCAAATCAATATTGATGGTATTATAAGAATGGAGTTAAGCACAGAAATTAAGGAATTTACAGATACAGCTGGCAATAACTCAACTAATCGTAACATTCAAACAAATGTCAGCATTGCGGATGGACAAGTTCTTGTTTTGGGTGGCTTTGTAAAAACAAAAGTAACTGAAAATAAATACAAAACACCATTATTGGGCGATCTTCCTCTCGTTGGGTGGTTTTTTAAAAATCAAGCACGAACAGTGGCTAAAGAATATCTTTTTATATTTCTATGCCCAACCATTATAAAACCACGACAATCCCCTGGCATTGGCACGTACACCAAAATGAAGCTCCACAACGTAACTGATAGCATAGAACAATCAATACAAACAAAACGCACACCAGATCCTATTCACAATTGGATATTTAATCCTGAACGTGAAAATTATTCACATAAAGTTATCGACTTTGCCAATGCACGTTATCAACCTACCACGGTAAACATTCAAGATGATCCTTATTATAGAGCTGCAACAAAAACTCAAGATGCCAAAGAAGAAAAAGAGGAAGCTGAAGAACTTGCACGCGATATAGCATATGAGGGCGCGCCACGCCTACAAGAAACACCTCCACCGCCGCTTGAAAAACCTATCGCCCAAAACCCCCTCGAACAAGAAGCTCAACCCACCACACACGTAGCAACGTTACAAAAAACACATACTGATCATCAAATAACAGTGCAACCCACAATTCCTTCTCCTACCAACACCACTATAGAATCACCACTCTCCATTCAGGCAACAGAACCTCAGCGAACACAATTTAAAAATCTCATAAGTACCGATGAAACCAATCAAGAACCGACACTCACTATCGACATGGAAAAACGAAATAAACTCAAAGATTTTTTATCAAACAATCCAGCACTTGCATATAATAAACAACATTTTAACCAAAAGGGCAAAGCATGATTGCTGAGATTTTTTTACCCGAAAAAATAGGTTCCCGCCGACTTATTTCACGTCGCATTATAGGTATTACCATTCATGACGATTGTGTCCAAGGAACCAGTGTTTACGCAAAACAATCAAAAACAGTTATAGAATCATTTGCTGCAATAAAACTTGAAGAAGGAACTGAAGAAACCTTACAACAACGCACAGCACAAGCACTTAAACAACTTATTGTTCAATTTAAACGATACGACCATATTCGCATCGCAATTCCAGCAACCATTGTCACGTTTAAAGAATTACAAGTACCTTTTATTGATCCTGAAAAAATAAAAATGATACTGACATACGAAATAGAGGGAATGCTTCCTTTTGCGGTAAATGAAGCGATTATTGATTTTATTATTACCAAAAAAGATCATGAAAAAAACACCGCTCAAATTCTTGTTGCTGCCGTACGCAAACAAGACTTGCAAACAATTCTTGATATTTATACTCAGGCAAACATCATTCCAACTTCAATTACCATTGATCTTTTTGCAGCATATAATCTTTATCAACAAATTACAGAATATTGCAATATTCAAAATGCCAGTGCACTTATTGACGTAGGACATTATGCAACGCGAATTGCTTTTTTACAAAAAGGTGAACTACGCCTTACTCGAAGTATTCCTCGCGGCATTATTAATATTGCACAAGATATTGCGCAAGAAGTCAACATACCCCTTGAGCAAATCATTGCTAAACTGTACGATCAAGGCATTTCAGTTTCTCATGATGAAACCACCACTAAAATAATACAAAAACATTTTATTAACTTTTTTCACGATATTCAATTTACCCTCAATTCCTTTAGTTTAAAACTTAATTTTTATGAAGGCATCGGCCGTTTACTCTTTATTGGCAAAGCACTTTTAATACCTGGCCTTATGAAATTTAGCGCTGACACGCTGCAAATTCCAACAGAGGCATTTGATAGCAAAAAAATACTCCTCTCTCCGCAGTATGTCTATACACTTAAAGATTCTTCCATTGATTGGAGTGCGTATGCACTTACACTTGGCGTTGCTCTGCCGTCAGAAGCGCAAGAATTATTTGATTTACGCAAGAAAGAATTTACCCTTCTTCACCGACCAATAATCATAAAACAAGCAATAACCGCGCTCATTATTATTGTAAGCATCATTGGTTTTATTAGTTTTAATGGGTATATACAAATAAATAAGCTAAAAGATGCCCTTGATAGCGCAAATAATAAAGCCATATCGCAGCTTAAAAATATCATACCCAAAGAAAAACAAACTAAAAAATTAACACTTACCGCCATGGTAAAAGAAGCTGAAAAAGTACTCCAAGAACGTACCGAACTGTGGGCTTCTTTTTCTGACATATATAAACTTAACCCTCTCAGAATAGTTCTTGAACTTACCACGCTTTTGGAAAAATATAATGATGAATTAACTATTCTAGAAGTTGCAATTAACAGTCAAGAAAATAATGAAATACACGTAACACTCGAAGGATACTTTAAATCAAAAAAAGGAAGTGGCTTTCACTTTGGCGACTGGGCAAACCTTGATGCAAAATTCAGAGAACAGCCTAACTTTTTTACACTTATTGCCGAGCCAGATACAAGCGCCGACGGTGATAAAGGCATCCGTATTACCGTAAACCTTAAAGTAACCATGAAAGAAAAATAACACATGGAATATCTAAAACCAATTATTTCTTTTGTTGAAGGTCTCAACAAAAAGCAATTTCAAAACTATTTATTACTTTTTTTAGCAAGCGTTGCACTGGTTATTGGCGGCATTATGTATTTTGTGTATGTAACGAGTGCCAACCTCATCACAGAAATAAAAAAAATTGAAACATTATCGCAAAAAACAATAAAAATACTCGCAAACGATGAAAAAATGGTTTTTGAGGAACGTCGTTTAAAAGAACTTTTTGATCAAAATAAAGACTTTTCACTTTCAAGTTTTTTTGAATCTTTTTGCAAGGAACATGCAGTCACACCCGAAGGCGACTGGGCTCCCCGCGTTGTAACCTCAACAGACCGTTTTGATGAACACGCAATTTCAACAACCTTTAAAGACTTGACAACTGAAAAGCTTGTTCAATTACTTATTGAACTTGAAAAAAAAGAAATTATTTATATAAAAGATTTGATCATAAAACAAGATCGCGAAAAAGATAAAAAAATCATTATTGATATTGTTATTGCAACAAAAATTATGAAAAAAGGTTTTGATCAAAAAAATCTTTAAACGTTTACTAAGCGGAGCGCCGTTATGAAAAAATATGTTCTTTTAACGCTTTTAGGTTTTTCAAACCTCATAGCCCAAGAAGTAGCAAATGTGCAAGTAGCTCAAATGACTCAACCAAGCAACGACAAAGCTACCCCAGCGCCAACACATATGATGGGCATGGAAGTTTCGGCGCAAGAGCAACCCCACAATAGCGAACTCATACAACCGCGAGAAATTCTTTCTGATGATACTGAGGACCCATCAATTTATCTTAATTTTGAAAATGCATCGCTTGCAAGTGTTGTAGACTACCTTGGCGAACAAAAAAAAATCAATCTTATTCCTCACAAAGAACTTAATGATATCAAAGTTTCCCTCACAACTCGCCATCCACTCACTCTTGAACGTGCATGGAATGTGCTACTTACCTTACTTGAAATGAATTCCTTTAGCATGATAAAGGTAAATAATGTGTATCGTATTGTGCATTCCAAAGATAATGGCTTTGAACCATTGCCCATGTATTCTTCAGAAACAGGGACTAATCCCGAACAATTACCTGATAGCGATATGGTTATTCGTTACCTTTATTTTTTTAAAAATATAAAAGCAGAAATGGCGCGCGGTATATTAAGCTCCATGATCGAAGACTCAAAAATACGTATCATGAACGATTTAAACTGCTGCATTTTACAAGAACAATGCTTTAATATAAAAGCAGCCATGAAAATCATCAAAGAACTTGATCTTGGGGGCCTGCGTGAACAAATCAAAATCATCCCACTTAAATATGCAGAAGCTGATGTTTTATACACCCTTTTTAATGAAATGCTCCAACTTGATCAACAGCAAAAAGATATTCGATTTATTGGACCAACAACACAAAAAGAACGCACCTATTTTTCGTCCAGCACAAAAATTTATGCCGATAGTGCAAAAAACCGTCTTATTCTTTTGGGCACCGAAAAAAATCTTGATAAAATAACCGATTTTATCTATAAACACCTTGACGTCCCCCTTGGACAAGCAGAATCTCGATTACATATTTATGAATTACGTTACGCAAGTGCCGAAACACTACGGCCAATTTTAGAAAATATTTTAAAACCACCATCAGGTGGAGATAAATCACCAATTGTTGCCGGCTACAAATTTTTTGAAGACGTTTTTATTGCTTCAGATGGCGGTACCGATACCTCACAACAAAGCGATAGCTCCCATGGAAGCGGTAACCGTCTTATTATTGCGAGTAATAAAGATGATTGGCGCAGACTTGAAAAATTTATTAGAAAACTTGACAAACCACAACCTCAAATAGCACTTGAAATTATGTTTGTTAATATAAACAATACACAAGATAAACAATTAGGCGCTCAAAACTGGGGCTTTAAAGGTAAAACACCGGGACTCGGCATTAACGAATTTGAAACCTATAATTTATCTGATGGTAAACCAACAAGCGATGAAAATAGCACGGGTATGGATACAAAGTATATTCAACTCACCACAAAAGACTATGAAGGGGGAATCGGAAACCCTACATACATTACCTTAGGAAGGCCCACCGGCGATAATATATGGGCATTGATAAAGGCTCGATTTAACATATCTAATCAAAATATTATATCGCAACCATATATTGTTACCAATAATAATAAATCATGCAATGTAAAGATAAGCCAGGAAAAAATAATACCTGGAGGATTAGAAGCCGTAAAAGGTGGTGAAAGTATTCAAAATAAGGTAACAAAAACAGCCACAACCTCTGCAGAAATAGAACCACGAATAAACCTTGATGGACTTGTTGATTTAAAAATAAAAATAGAAATGAATGAATTCAAACCAGAAACAGGAACAGAAGCAGAGACATTAGATCGCAGGGTTGAAACAAGAGCAACACTGTATTCAGGCGAAGTCCTTGTTCTTGGCGGTATGACACGAAACACTGATAAAACCACAACAACCAAAACCCCACTATTGGGAGATCTTCCTATTATTGGAACATTATTTAAAGACAAGACTAAAACCCAAGAAGCCCAAAATCTCTATGTGTTTATTCGCCCAAGTATTATCAAACCTAAATTTGAAGGCGGTAGTGATGAATATTCGCAACTTAAACTTGATTATGCAAAATATCAAATAATGAAAAACGATGCCTTTGCACATGAAAAAGATCCAATCCAACGTTGGTTTTTTAAACCTTCAAACATGTCAACACAACAGGCACTGCGTGACCGCGCCAACGGCGTATTTAGGCCTATTGATGATTTTGCTCTCGGCAAACATAACCCAAAAAGTGTTCGTATGAAAGATGATCCATATTTTAGAGAATCAGAATACATTGCCAAACAAAAAGCACACCGATCGGCAACACGAAGCAAACAAAAACGCTCAAGGCAAAGAGCAACCACCATTGAACTTTCGTAACCTTAAAAAAAGAGCGCTGCATTTTTACATGCAGCGCTCTTTTTTTAAAACTATATTATTAGGTCAAGCAAAAGATCTATGCTAAAATTTCCCCTTTTTTTACCATTTCATATCTTTTTGCCATCTCTCTTAAGCGAGTAATCCGTTTTTCCATAGAAGGATGATCAGAAAATAATTCCGATAAGATAGATTGCCTTTCAGGGGATATTTTTTCCAAAGCACTTGCAAGTTCCAAGGGCTCACCAGTAAAATCAACTCCTAACTTATCAGCTAAATACTCACGTGATCGAGAAAAAGCTAACAAGATAAGATCTGTCGCTACTGATACAATAAAAGCAGCCCCAAAGGCACCCCAAAAATTACGATGATTTTTACCCCACCACAACATATAACCAGTATGCCCCATAGCCATTACTGTAGGATTAAAAATTCTGTTAAGCAAAAAATCTCTATTTTTAATGTGGGCAAGCTCATGGGCAAGCACAGCGCGCACCTCATTTTCATCCAATGTTTCCAATAATCCACGCGTTACTACAATGAGTACATGCTGAGGGTTGCACCCTAATGTAAATGCATTAAGATCTGATCCTTCCATTAAATATAACTTAGGCACTGGAATGCACGCTTTTTGACACAATTCACCAACAATTTTATAAATGCGTGACTCCGTAAGAGGCTTAAAAACTTTTTTTTTACACAAAAACAAAGACAATTTGTCTATCATAAAATACATAACTAAATTAAAAATCAAAGAAAAAATAAACATACGCTTTGAACCAACAATCCCATAAGCAACATGCTGTAAAAATTTTTTAAAAAATCGGATGTTGTTATCACTAAAGGAATTCGACAATGTAGAGCACAAAAAATTCTTCCACCACGGCATTTTTTCAATTAACAAAGGTGCAATTGCTTTAATTTTTTCAATATTAATTTTTTCAGTTGATCTACCACGAATAAGAGAATAAATACCATTAATACAAGAGGAGGATTGTTTACTCAAAAAATTTTCCGCTTTAAATTCTACCGCTTGAGCATTTATGTTATTAAAAGTACTAATAAAGGTAAAAATTCCACAAAACAATAACAATGATATAAAAAAACAACTATAACGCTTATATAGCATTAATTCCCCAATTAAAAGATTCTTTAAAATATTCAATTTAAATATTTTAAAACTAGGTTCTTTAATAGAACCCATTTTTAATGTGATAATAAGACGCCGTTCGTACCCATTCGACGTCCGTTCACCCTGGGCAACGTCGAAGGGTCAGGGCGAACGTCGGATTAAGATTCTGCATCACATCGAAGAAGCCGAATATACATCCCCAAAAATTAATTATATAAATGTAATATTCTTCTTTTTACATTTTATCGTGATATACGACGTTGATTTTTTTTGTAATTTTTCATTGTGCCTCTTAGCATCTCTATATTTCGTTTACGAATATGTAATTGTTTTTTAAAATCATTCTTTTTTGAAGAAATAATAGTCTTGTATATCAAATAACCAACCCCACATAAAGCAGCAGCCCCTGAAACTCCAATAAGAGCTGTTTTATGTTGTACGCAAAATGTTTTGCACCGTTCCCAAAGGCCCTTATTAACAATTTGTGACGCTTGAGAAACAATTTTCTCAGGCTCTGATTGAGTTGCAATTACTTTTTTTGTATCAACAACAATCGGTTGCTCTTGTTTAACTTCTGGTTCGACAGGAGAGTATTCACTTGCAATTGGAGCTTTTGTGACAAAAGCCATCGGTGGCGCCTTTTCAAGGCCAGGTTCAGCTGGAGGAGGAATCTTATGAAGATGATTTAATACAGGTAAAGAAGGATCGAATTGCTCAAAACAAGATAAACAATCCTGATAATCCTTTTTGTTTTGAAGCATCATGCTCACATTTGTTTTTAAAGCTTGCAACATTTCACCATCAATCCCTACCGTAGGAATTGGTTTTTTATCATAAAGATCTTGAATCGCTTGATTACATATTTTTTGTTCTTTTTTAAAGTAGAATGTTAACGTAGAAACTAATTGCTCAATTCCATTACACGATTTAAATTGATTTTTTATTTTATCTATATAATGAGGAACTTTCTTAAAATGCTCATTAAGAACATTATCTATTGATTCTTTTGAAATTGCAGAAGTCCCCGCTTGTCTCAACCCTTCAATTATAACGTAAGGAGCTGATGTTCGTTGACAAAACCCATCAATAAGATCATTAACCTGTTCTTTAAATATATCTTCGCCCGTTACCACAGTTGGCGCCTTAGTTAGCGCCTTAGAAAAAAAATTTTTAAAAGAATTTAAAGAAGTAGCGATAAAATAGTTGCAAAGCTCTTTGCCAACATTGTTTTCCCCGACTCTGAATGCATGCACAAAGTCAACACATAACAAAAGCACCAAAAAACTACTACCTAACACTATTTTTTTATTTATGGAAAAAATCATAAAACCTCACTTTCATCATCAACGGCACTATTATCATATGCTTGAACTTCATCGAAAGTGTCGTCTGTTGCAACCTTTGCAATAAAATACAAGACTGCAATACTTGCAGCAATCCCAAAAACACAATATTTGTTATTTTTGCAATAATTCCAGCATGCATTAACAAAAGAATCTGTTACCTTTTGACGTGTTGAACAATCAAGAGAGTCTTTCACTTTGTAAATAACTTGCGTTCCAGTTTCATTATAAACTTTTGCATTTAATGGCATATTTTCAATCAAAGGTTTTAAATATTTAATCATAGAAGGAGACTGCTTCTGTAAAAAGTCATCGAACCTTTTTGCAGCCTGATCAGCATGATCTTTGGTAATGCTACCTTCGGCGCAATGAACACCTAAAAATAATAATCCTATTGCTAAAAAATAACGAATAGTCATCATAGGTCCCCCTGGCTTTATTTCCCAAATATTCAAAAGTCTATTTTGCTTCTGAACATTCTTATAATACTGCTTTATAAAACAACAGACAAACGAGAGCACCCCGCCATCAATAAGAATGTTCTATTTGGAATTTAAAGCAGAAGAGGGGACGCATAGCCCTATAGACTTAGATAAAAAAATATAAGGGAAAAACAACTAAATTATGCTTACGCAGGGATAATAACATCACTAACAACACTATATGGAATAATATGCGCTCGCAATGTCTGATTATCCTCAGAAAGCATCATATCACCATTTGGTAAAACTTGCTTCATAATACCACGTATCAAAGCCCCGTCTTTCTGATGAATTTCCACATACCGACCAAGATATAACTGCATTGAGCGCCATGTTTTATAGGCCTGATCAAACATTCCCTTCCCCCACAAGCCATATTCAACATCCATACTTACCAATAAAGCTTTATACAAAGTCCGTCGATCAATTTCATGACCAATACACGCTGCAAGGCTTGTCGCCCGTGAATATAATTCATCTTCGGGATTAAAAATGGTATTCACATTAAACCCTAGCCCTATAACAACGCCAGCAGGACGTCCACACTGCCAAACAACATGCGCCAACATACCACCAACTTTTTTATCGCAACACATAAAATCATTGGGCCACTTTAACCCAACACCATAGGGTGCAAGAACTTTAACAATCCCAACCGTTAAGGCTATATTTAATTGATTTAAGCGAATAGGAATATCATCACTACTTACAGTTTGTAACAATGCGGGTTTTAAAAGCATGGTTATCAATAACTGCCCATCGTATATAACCCATGACCGCCCCTGCCGCCCACGCGCTTGGAGCAATGTGTCAGCTAAAAAAATAGATCCATCTGGAGCATCAGCTATATGCTCGCAAGCCCATGCTATTGAATCTTCACAAGTATGAACCCGAAATAACTTTGTCCCTATCGACATCCCTACCCCTATTTTAATCGAACTTTCATTGAACGTTCAACTTCTCGACGAATGTCACGTTCTTTAATATCTCGTTTTTTATCAACACTTTTTTTGTGTTTTGCAATACCGAGCTCGATTTTAACATATCCGCGGTCATTAATATATAATTTTAGCGGGATAATCGTTACCCCTTTACGCGAAATATCACCAATTAATCGATTCAACTCTTTTTTATGCAACAACAATGTACGAGACCGCCGCGCTGCATTTTCACTTTTTTGATACGCATGAGAATATGGTGTTATATTGCAATTAATTAACGATAATTCACCATCATGAACTGTGGCAAAGGCGTCATTAATCGTTACTTGACGCTTTCTTACTGATTTTACCTCATCCCCCTTCAAAACAATCCCGGCTTCAAGTTTATCAATAATTTCATACTCAAAAAAGGCTTTTTTATTTGTCGCAATGACCATCATAACACATCCTTAGATCGTTGAGCACCTAACGCAACCCGCCTAAACAATATTCGAGCAATAATATACCCTATTCCTGCAAAAAAAATACTTAATAAACACCCCCCAACCAAAAAAGACCACACACAAATAGAACCAGAAACAAAAATTCGCTCAAAAGAAATATTCCACAATGGCCCAAAACCAAATACATGATGCATAACCCAATATCCAACGGCATAATCTAAAGAATAAAAAGGAACCATTGTCCAAGGGTTATTAATCGAAGTTGCCAAAAAAAGAATAGGCAAATTAAGCTGAAATAACCACTTAAATAAAAACATTAAAATAGTATGCACGCCGGGAAACGGCGAAAACGCTACAAATAACCCAATAGCAACTGATAAGGCAAGTTTTTTATCAGACCAACCTTCATGCAATGCTTTATGTAAGAGAGTAGTTAGTTTTTTTTTTGTAACCATTGCAACAACTCCAATGCTTCTTTATATTAAACAAAAGATTTATTTAATCACAAGATTAAGATAGCATATATAGTAACAGAAATCTCATCATTAAACAAAGAGGATAAGCGATGAACCGTTCAACTCTTAGTACATGTTCTTTATTGTGGTTAGTATCCACAATAATCACCCCTACAATACTCCACGCATTCAACCCATTTGAAGCCCTTCAACAAATGCAAAAACAGGCAATATTAGCCCAGCAACAACGTATGCAACAGCAAAAACAAACCGCAGCACAACAACAAAAACCCCCACAACAACAACCCACTCAAATAACTCAAACCCAGCAGCCAGTCATTGAAGAATTAACCGAAACCTTTAAACCATTTAATGGATATACCCCAACGCACCTTAAAGGCTCCATTTGCTTTGCCTGCGGTAAAAACCAAGAAAAAATTCCTCACATACGCGTTGCATACAAAGGCAATGAAATTATAAGTGACGATGAAGGTTTTTTTTCAATTCCTATAGAAGACCAAGAATCAATAGATAAAATTTCACTGATTATTACTAAAGAAGTTCGACAAAAAGCAACACGCAACAATACAATAGCTCATTTTAAAATAGGTAAAAACAAAAAACATTTGTATTACTCCTGCAAAAATAATAGCGAAATACAGGGGCAATGGAACACCACACAAAAAGATCTTTATAAAAAACATCGATACATTCCCAATAATGCAGTTGTCGTTTTCATTGATCCAAAATATATAGATCATATCGAAAACTGGAATATTCCATTAGCAAGTAATTTTATTGCCATGCCCAAAATTGTACTCAAAAATAATTATCCTTGTAAAAAAATAACCCATGCAACATCAAAAGCCCTTTTAACTTCCTTAGATAACACAACCTTCCACTCAACGGTTCATGAAACCTACAAAAAGCCTGCAAAAAAAATAAAACTTGGGCTTTTTAAAAACTAAAAAATAAAGCTTATCACGATAAATAAAAAGGAGATGCTCTATGATATCCCACAAAAAAATGCTACTGGGCGTATTATTCATCGTTGCAGGAATAATACGCCCAGCACATGCCCTATTCCCAATGGCCGTATCAACCGTTAATATTGACGATCTTTTTAAACAAGCAAAAAATACAAAAACAACGCTCAACGAAGGAACCTACAATCGACTTACGATCTATACAAATATCGCTAATAGTTTTGCAAACGCTACAAAGGCCACGCAAGCAACTCAAATTATCAACGAATTTATTACTAATGTTGCCAATAAACTACTGCAAGATAAACAAAAATATAATCTCACGTACGAACAACTAGCAACCATAAAAAACATCATTACCCTCATGCAAACGACACTTGAAAGTACCATTAAAACTCATTCTGACAATCAAAGTACGAGCAGCCAACGATCCATCGAAAATGCTGTAAAAAAAATACAAGAATTATTGGTTAAAATTGATAAAGTAACACAACTCCAAAATGGACTTATCCTAGAAATTAATAGTGTTGACAGAACTAAAAAATTAACAGAATTGACAACAATCGCAAACCAATTGTTATCAAAATTCACCAATGATATTATTGACACACCAAAAGATGCGTTTATCCAATTACTCATTTTTATGCAACCAATGATAAAAACCGATAGTGAAAAACAAAGCTTTAAAACCTTGCTTGATGCTACTCAAAAGAAAATCACCACCCAAACCCATACGGCATATTTACAACAACTCGAACAATCCCTTATAACGCCATCCACTCAAACTACCGGTTTTCCAAGTTCACCCGGCACTACGCCAACCACGAACTTGCTAGGACCATCTGGTACTACGTCACCCTTAGGTTTCTCAGGACAACAAAGCACTACAATAACCGGAGGATTACCCGTTACTACCACAACACCGGGCGGATTATCGACACCCCCAACAACCGGAGGATTGCCAGTCCATCCAGGTACTACACCAGGAACGCCTCTAACCTCTACGCAAGCAACGATCCAACCAATTCAAGGTCAGACCATTGCGGGCGCCACGGGGATAATTCCTCAACAACAACCTTCACTACTATCAAGCCCACTACTTCCTTCCGCAGATACTCAAGCTCCACAACCTCCTGCAGAACCACCGGTAGACAAGTCACAAATCCTGAACAACCTTTTAAGCGCCCAGACTATTGAGGCTCAAACACAAGCAATCACAGCGGGCCTTGATGCGCTCAATAAAATAACAGCTGCAAAAGATAAACAAGAAGTTGCGACAAGCATCGAAAAAAAATATAACGACATATACACAAAGCGAGCAGGCAAAAATGCAGAAGAATTAAAAGCCATTCATGAAATTTTTGAAAAAGGATCCGCTCATGGTGACATACGCAATAAAATAACCACTGAACACATTACAACCATAAAAATGCTTTCACTTATTTCGCAAGCTCAAGAAGAAAGAGATATACCCAAAAAAATATCACTCATTGATCAAATAGCTGATCTTGTAACAAAAAAAACAGATCTTTATGAAAAAACATTATTCAGCGATATGATCACTACAATTTTTAGCACAAGAAAAGAACTAACCAAAGAACAACGTGAAGCTTTTCTTGCAGTGCTTAAAAAATTACAAAACAAAAAAGATATCTTTGGTAAGAATATTGTTGCTCAATTCACCTCTTTTTACAATATTATACAAGCAGGACTTGCATTTCAATTCCCAACCCCTCAAAGTAATTTTACCGATTTGCTTAATTTCTATAAATCACACCTTAACACCTTAAAAGAAAGTCTTGCTATAGAAGAAAAAACAATTTTTAATACAAGTGTTGCTCCAGCACTGTGGGAGCACAAAGGCAACCTTCGCAAAAAAGAACTTCAAGGCCTTAATCGTTTCTTAAAAACCGCACTTGAAATCCCCACACTTTTTACCGGCACCCTTGCAACAACGGTAAAAGAACAAATGCAAGAACTCAGCACAGCAATTGCAATGACATCACGCATCAACACATACCTTGAAGCGCTCATTCAAAAAGCACAAAAAAATCTTAATCCTACACTTTACAAAAAAGCACTTAACCTTTTTACAATACACACAACAGACTCAACTCGTAGCAACTTTATAGGTGCACTCAATGAACTGTTCAATAATCGTTCAAAATTATCCACCGAAGCAAAAAAAGAACTTCTTGAACTTATAACCACCATTGCGCAAAAAAGAATATCCCCAACGATACCATTTTTAAGCCCAGCGCAAAAAAATGTTATTGAAAACTGGGTAATAACACTTACAAATGAAATAAAAGCATTATCATAACTTTAAAAAGTAAGGGCGCAATTTACCGCCCTTACTTTTTTTTAAGTACACGATTTTTTAACACACAAGGATCGCTAATTCCCTCGTTAATTTGAAGCTCATAAGCAGCAGCAACAAGTCGGCCTATTGCAGGGCCTGGTTCAACAACATCCAAAAAATCTCTCCCCTGTAAAACCGCTGGTTCTGGCCTATTAAGAACACCTGCCTGCAAAGATTTTTCAAAAAACACTCGCAATAAAGCTTGACTAGAAAATTTCTCCAAGCCCTTTAAAGGCTTTCCCTGCGTAGGATTTCGCCCTAAAAGATCTGCTCGCGCAAGTATAAAAATATGCCGCAAGCAAGACTCAGGAGCTAATTTGCTTGCGTATTTTTTGAATTTTGCCAACGAAGACGACTGAGCAAGTTGAATGGGAAGGCCATGATATAAAACTAATTTTTTAACCGCAGAAATAAGAACATGTTCATTCGTAAGTCGTTGCATCATCTGCTGAGCAAAAGCAACCCCTGCCCGCTCATGCCCATGGC
>LBTY01000001.1 GCA_000992305.1 candidate division TM6 bacterium GW2011_GWF2_38_10 | reverse complement strand
AAATTCTAATGCGTTGCTATTTATTCTAAAATTGTACGCCAACGTGTTGCTGTTAATCCGCGTGTGGTACGCCGCTGAATTGCTGTTAATGCGGTCGCCGTACAACAACGCCGCGCTTGTGGTGCGGTGGTGATAGTCGATCATGTTGCTGTCCACACGATGATACAATTCTAATGCGTTACTGTTTGTTCTAAAGTTGTACGCCAACGTATTACTATTAATCCGTGTATGATACGCCGCTGAGTTGCTATTAATGCGGTCGCCATACAACAAGGCAGCGCTTGTAATGCGGTGGTGATAATCTATCATGTTGCTATCCACCCGATGGTACAATTCTAATGCGTTGCTGTTTGTTCTAAAGTTGTACGCCAACGTATTACTATTAATCCGTGTGTGGTATGCCGCAGAGTTACTGTTAATGCGATCGCCATACAACAAGGCGTTGCTCATAGTACGATGATAATATTGCAATGAATTGCTCGCGGTTCTAATCGCATAAAGTAAACTATTACTGTTGATACGATTAGCATACACAAGGCCTTGGCTGGTCATGCGAACCAACTCCGACGATGGCACATCATGAATAAAACCGCCATTGAGTAATGTTACATATTGATTACCTGCGTTGATAGGATCAATAACTCGGGGGCGAATGTTATAATCTTGCACATAGGCCATTGGATCATACCAAAAGGTTGTACCATCAACTGTGAGTGAACCTTTTTGCTCAAAGGTTAAAAGGTGATTTTTAGCTACCAAGCGTGATTCTGCATCCACATAAATTCCACCCATCGTTACGCTATAACAATTTGAAAGTTCTAATTCAACATGAGATAATCGTAATTGCGAAGTTTGATCCTCAAAAATAAATCCACCCTTGCCAAGCCCCGTCACTTTAATGTTTGCCAAGTTAAGCGTAACACCACTTTTGATCACCAGCGAACCGGTTAACGAAAGATCTAACACATTACCATGACCGTCAAGATGTGCTTTGTTGCCTGACGTAGTCCCATCAAAAATCCAATTACCCGCAAGACGCGTGGTGCCATGCAATGCCATATTGGGGTTGGTAGTCAATAACAACGTATCAGTAAAAACATGATCATAAGCGCCAAACGCCACCACATTTCCATTGCATACCACACTGCCCGAGCCGGTAAGTTTTGCATCTTGAGAGTATTGCAATGGCTGTTCAAGTTCTAGTGTGCCACCATTAAGCGTTATGTTTGAAGTTAAACTTCCAGGAATAGCCAACGTTAACACACTTAAATTGCTCGTCAGTTCGATCGCATTGGTATTGCTAAAAAGTGGCATACCTTCAAGACGATTACCCTCACGGATGGCAACAATTTTTTCTGTGCACTGGCCCGGCGTTGCACGAAGCACACCGTTAGTGGTCATAATGATAGCGTGCTCACCAGCCTGATGATACGTTCCCGAAAAATCGTTATATAAACCATTTTTTGATAACACACCACGTTCAAAGACGAATGGGGCACCTTGAATAATGCCCTCATTTTCTAATGTTCCGCTAAAATGTTCAAATGTATTTGCCTGGACCAAACGGCTCCCCGGCGCGATTGCTAATGTTGAATAACGACTGCCAATGTTGAAATTAGAAGCGATGAGGGTACAATGATAAAACGATAGCAACATCAAGAAAAAAATTATAGATATTACAGGGCGAAAAATAATTTTTTGAGGGCTATAACGCATTACCTTTTTACACATCACTACTTCCTTTTTTTTACAACGTCTTTACAATGCCATGAATATCAACGGTTGCATTATTGAACATGGTAACCATTAAGTCTGTACCCAACGTAATTGCTTGCACCGGAACTATCGCAGTATTACTCAATGTTACGGTATTGTCAAAAATAAGATGTCCACGGTCAAGCAACATAGCCGTTTGGGTAGAAACCAATGAACAATTGTCAAGCATAAGGGTTGCGGTTTCATCTTCCATGTATAAAAGAGATGAAGCGGCTATTGATGGTGCATACTTAAGAGTCGTTTTATCGCCAAAATATACCAAAGCATTTTTTGTAATAGTGCTTGTCTGCGCCGATGAATACACAAACGCACTGGTCCCAGAAAAAATTACATCACCTTCAAAAGAAATTGAGCCTTGAGTAAAAGTAATATCATGGTCTAAAAATAACCCTATATTTCGCATAGTTATGCAACTTTGTGGCCCAAGACATGAAAAACATGACTTACCAAGACCGTATAAATTTATATTTTCTAAAATCAATTGCGCACCGTTATCAACAACAAATCGCACATCATCTTGAAGAATTATTCTATTATTATTGCCGCATATTTTACATATGCCAGTACAACGAAGATTAGTTAATAGTTCTGCTCGACTATTAACTTTAAATGTTACATTTTTTAAATTAAACGCACCAGGCAATCCATCAGACTGATACACCGTAAGCAAATTATCAACACTGCCTGTTACTAAAAATTCATCATCGGGTGACCAAACAAGATGATTAATTGTTCCTAAAATAGCTGCATTATTGTATACAATCGTTAACTCACTTGTTTGCGCATCAAAATAATAAACACGCACCTCCTCTTGTGCTCCTGCGGCAAGCCCTAACGCCAAAAAGGTTCCCGTACTATCCCAAGCGAGAGCATTAATAGCCTTTGCATCATCAACAGCAACCACTTGTGTTAAGGTGCCAGCGGTAGTGTTATGATAATACAATCTAAAATTTTGCGTTCCACCTGTTAAGCCTACAGCAACATATGGTAAAGTAGGGTTATACGCAACAGCATTAACCGTTAAAACAGGATCAACGCCTATGGCCGTTGTTAAAGCACCACCAGAAAACGTGTATACCAAAAAATCATCTCCTGTGTTTGAGTTAAGTCCCACTGCAAGATAATTACCATCAGAAGAAAAATCTAATGCATTCACCGTTACAATACGCGTTCCTGAAAGATTAGTAATCACCCCTGTACCAAGCACTCCAGTTATTTTGTTAAACGGATAGGTAATCAGCTCTTCATTTGAGTTATTGGTTCCAATCACTAAATAATCACCACTGGGATGCCAAGCACAAGCGTTAATATTTGAGCCAACATCTACAGATGCAAATAACCGAAAAGGCCCTGTATAATCTTTGTAAAAAATATATAACTCATTACCAGGACCTGAGGCTCGCCCAACAGCAACATAATTAAACTCTGGATGCCATGCACACGAAAGTGTGTTCTGACTTATTTCACCACTTGTTCCTCCATCAGTCATGGTTGTGCTGGTAAGCGTTGCTCCATCAAAGTAATATAAAAGTGCTTCATAGCCACCAGTTTTGTTTATAGTTGCCATGATATAATGATTATCGCTGCTCCACCCAACAGAATTAACTATAGCTCCCAAATTTTCTTGTGCTACTTGCGTAAACCCACTGTGAACATAGAGCATTTCTGGGATAGAAAAAAATGTAGCTTGCGCAGTACATTCAATTTCATGATCGTATCCCCAAATGCTTCCGGTAGTAATTAGACGATAGGGATTGGCAAGCGTAAGATCTTGCGATAAAAAAAGTGTTCCGTTATGCAAATTAATATCACCCGAAACAGGAAAAAAGTTATCATACGTACAGGTGGTGGTAGAATCTTGAAAGGTAAATCCACCAACAAATGAAGAAAAGCCATAGAGTGTATTACCTGAGAGGCCAAAAAAATCAGCACGAGCCTCGCGTGTTACTGCGGTATCAGAACCAATAAACAAACCAATTTGCCAACCCCAAAGAATCATAATTAAAAATAATAACCATTTTTTTGCCAATTTCATAGGACTCCCTTTTGTAACCTATATTCAAAAATTTAAAAATAATATGAATGCATAAAGGTATTTTTTTTGCTCACCGCAACTCTCCATTCTTGAGGGGCAACGCTTCCTGTTCCACTCGATACTTTGATACAATATGCTACATACCTCACTCAGCATGCACGGAAATTGAGTTAGACGCTCATCCCACCGTAGCCTTGCGCGAAGGCTGTGAGTAATTTTCGTAGAAAATCGTATCGAAGCATGCCTCCGCTCACCCTGAATGCGAGCTGTAGGCGAGCGTATCAAGGGGCCCCAATATCCATTCCTTTGCACAATCTATTATTTTTCAAAGATCTCTATCCTAACATTAATTATATAAACACGAAACCTCTCCTTCTAGCGCAATTGATGCATCTTTTTGAATATACCCCGTGTTATCCAAAATTAAACGGCCACAACCAACGCTAAAATTTTGTAAAAGCTCCAAGCAGGCATTATGTTGCACACGAAATACCGAACCATTACCCATACTAAACAATGATTGATTAACATTATTATAAGTAAAATGACCGCTACCAACACACAACCGCGCCATAGGATAAACAATACACGTCATATCACCTTCTTGCGTACCATTACCCAACGTAATGCCGGTAGTTTCTTGCGTTTCTGCTTGTAAAACATAATCAATTTCAGAAGAAAACGTTGACGATTTATCAATAATTAACGTTCCATTTACTAAATTAAGTCCCCCTTTTGTAGCATGTAATACCCCACCTTGTAAGCAAAGCGTAGACGCATGATTTCTAAAATATAAAAGATTAGGATCATGAGTGATTGGATCGTAACTAAACGTTACGTTGTAATCCAAAATAATACTTGAGTCGGCACAAATAGTACAAGAATTTGGGGACGAATAAATAAATCTATTATCTCGACCAAGGATTGTATTATCAAGTGTAAAAATCATAAACCCATGAGTGTATGAATAGTCAGCATCAAGCTCAAGTGTACAATTTCTAAAAATAACGGTTCCATGGCGGCCCAATGATTTTATCTTATTACCAGAAATCCCCGCAATAAAAGTATTTTTAATAAGCAACGTAGATGAATCAAGGAGATCAAAACCGCCATGTTCATCTAAAATTAAACGTCGATAACCGCCGTCAATAATAGAATAACCTCCACCATTAAAACTACACGTACGGTTAAGAGTAAGTGGAATATGCTCAAGACCTTTTCCAACACGTGCAAGTTCTATTGTTATATTTTCACCAAAAATAACAGATCCGCCTTCATCATAATAAATATGTTCTGGCAAAAGTCCCTTTAGTTGTACATTTTCAAATGTAAGGCTTGCTCCATTGTGGAGCATAATCAAATTAGGATCCTGCGTAAATCTAAAACTGTAACCGTTACCATTAATCGTGCGATCATGGTCTATAATTAATGGATGGTCACTATCAAACGATTTATTTTGCGAAATATTATTTGAAGGGGGACGTAAATTTGTTTGTTTGTGTGCAATAAAACCATGGTTTTTAAGTGTAATAAATTTGTTAACATTATTAATAACACCATAAGGATCCGGTTGTAAATTCCACGTATTAGGATCAGTCGTAGTATCGTAATAAAGCGTTGCATTGTCAATTGTACAAGAAGCACACGTATCAAATGTCCAAGTATATTCATGAGTAACAATGGTCGAGGTTGATGGTACATAGATCCCACCACATGAAAAGGTTACCGACTCATCAAGATCAAGCATCGCACCACGCCATTCAAGTGTTCCAAGCAAATCTTTGCAGTACAGATTATGGTCATTAATATGCTCAATTTTAATATTTTTGAGCTCCAAGGTTGATCCACGCTCTACCTCAATACATCCAGTTTGACTTAGGTAAATGGTATTATTACGTCCACTTAACACACAATCTCCAGAAAATGTCCAACGCGATGTCAAAGTACAATTTTTGCGTAAATTTACACTTCCTCCCATTCCATCAAAATAAAGAGTACTTGTCCATGCTGTATCACCAGAAGCAATAGTTAAATCATTGCATTTAAGATCAACAAGCCCTACCCCATTGATAGTAACCCCTTTACCAAGAGCAAGATTTCGTTCTAGTATTATTATGCTCCCATTGTTGAGTGTTAAAGTATCTAAAAGTGCTCCATTTAACTGAAAAGATAGTTCGGCATCAGGGCCATTAAGTAAAATTTGGCCTAAAAACTCCCCCACACCTTGAATAATATTATTATTTTTTTGCACCATCAAATAACCAGGAAATATACCACGATTAATTAATAAATGTCCTTCGCCATCAAATAAACTCGAAACATAATTTTGACGTGTAGCGGTAAGATAAAAATCGTATGAATCAGACTGAAATAAACTATTATTATGAATAATAACGGCATCATCAGGGATAACAACTGTTTGGTTATATTCTAATAAAAAATCAATATCAGTAAATGACACATCTTTATTAAGGTGAAAATATGCTTCGGGTTCTTTTTTAATCGCACGACGGCCAATACAGCTGGGAAACATCATATTTTTACCAAGAATATTACTAACCACATGTCCTTTAATTAAATGAACCGTAGCACCAGGCTCAAGACGCAACTCAAGATCTTCGGCTGGAACATCTCCCGTTCCCAAAATCATGCCACATGTTGAAGTTGTTGATGCAACATCAAAAATAACTTTGCCTTCAATTTTTATTTTTCCTTGGTAAAGCATAATACCTGAGGATGTTACATTGAGTGAACAATTGTGTAAATTAAGTGTTGAAGAACGATCTGCAAAATACAGGGGCTCTGGTGAATCCACTCCACCATATCGACCAATCGTCAGTTCAATATCGTCTTTTAATTTAAGCGTTGCACTAGCGGCAATGGTGCTGGTCATAGGTGACTCATACGAAAAATCATGCGCCCCGCCAATACTATTACGTTTTAAAAATAAAATACTTCCATGGCTCCACACATAATCGTCAGAAAGACCCACGTCAACATTGTCTAAAATAATTGAGGCATCATCATCAGCACACTGAAACCGTTCTTGAGCAACACCGCCAATTTCAACGTTATGTAATCGCAGCTGCGCTCCGCTGTCAACAATAATATATGCGTCATCACCAAAATTAATTTTATGCCACTGCCCATCAATAACGCTTGAACCTTTAAACCGCATGGTGCCAGAAAGAGTAATGTCAGAGTTTAAATAAAGGCTAATATCCTCAAGAATAATATCAGTAGGGCAAGCGATCGTGGTAGCAGTTTCGGCTAAGTGAAAGGCAAACTCATTTCCATAAATGGTACCCGGAGTATCCAAAAAACCTTGGTTATGCAAAAACAAATTAGTTTGTAAAAAAAGACTCCCTCCATTAAGATCCATGCGGCCATTGATAGGAAATACTGATTCAAACGTACAAGTGGTAGTTTGATCTTCCAATGCAAATCCATTTTTGAACCACCCAAAGGCAAGCATACGATTATCAGAATCTTCGGCAGGAAAGGTAAAAAATGGTTCGATCGAAAGCACACTTTCAGAGCCCTTATTAACAGCAAGTAGCGATTGTGATGCTATCATAAAAATGAATAATAGATGCGCATATGTACGCAATATAAAAAGCCTCATCATCCCCTTTTCTCCTTTATAAAAAACAAAAACGTGTACCAGAAAAATGTAGCGTATAAACGGAAAAAGAGCAATGAGCTATTGCCAAGGAAAAGATGTGGTTAATGATTAGCAAAAAGAAGCATTTTTATTAAAAATCCGACATCATTTGTGTAATTCTTAAAGTCGAGTTACACTTTTACACAGAATGGGCATAAACCATGTTTAATAAAGGCGGAGATAATAATAATGATAATAAAAAGAGATTTAGAACCGATACTTTTACATTATGCCTCAAAATTTCCAGTTATTGCAGTTGTTGGACCTCGACAAGCAGGAAAAACAACGGTAACCAAAGAAAGTTTTCCGCATCACACATATTTTTCCCTGGAAGATCCTGACACATTAGAAATGGTACAAGCCGACCCGCGAGGCTTTTTGGAAAATAATTACGGCGGGCAGGGAATAATTATTGACGAATTTCAAAATGACCCAAAACTTTTATCCTACATGCAAGGTATTGTTGATCGCAACCGCAGACCTGGTTATTTTGTACTTACCGGATCACACAACTTTCTTATGAATCAGGCCATTACACAATCGCTCGCCGGACGCGTTGCAATGCTTACACTACTCCCACTTTCGCTTAAAGAATTGGCTCATCATCCTAAAAAACCTATCTCCATAGATCAAGCAATTTTTAATGGGGGATATCCCGATATTTACGCGCGCAATATCTTGCCACATGAATTTTACCCTCAATATATAAAAACATATGTTGAACGAGACGTGCGCCAACTTATGAACGTCAGCAATCTTCTTGATTTTCAAAAATTTATGCGCTTGTGCGCCGGCCGTATAGGCCAACTATTAAATGTTTCATCACTTGCTGATGATTGCAATGTGAGTGTACCAACCATTAACTCATGGATTTCTATTCTGCAAGCAAGCTATGTTATTTTCCTCTTGCAACCTCATTTTGAAAACTTTAGCAAACGATTAATAAAATCCCCAAAGCTCTATTTTTATGACACAGGGCTTGCAAGTTGGTTACTTAAAATAACCTCTGTTGATCAAATTCACGAACACTACTTGCGCGGGGAGCTTGCCGAATCACTCATTCTTTCAGAATTACAAAAAACTTTTTTTCACCAAGGCAAAGAACCAAGTTTGTATTTTTGGCGCGATAGTCATGGACACGAAATTGATTGCCTGATCGATTATGGATCAGAACTAGTTCCCATTGAAATTAAATCAAGCCAAACGATTTCTCAGCGTTTTTTTCAAGGACTTCACTACTGGTGTGACCTTGCCAATGTGCCGCACAATAAAGGTTTTTTAATTCATGCCGGTACCGCAACGCAAACACATACCAGAGGAACAGTGGTTGGCTGGATGGATGCTGCAAGCGTCATTGATACTTCACGGCTTTAGCTCATAATGCGATTCAATTTTTCAAAAAAAGGGCAACTGTTACAACATAACAATGCCCTTTTTTAAAAAAAATTGTTATACAGCACTTAAGATTTTTTGGATGATGAAAGCACAAGATGCAGATCGTCAAGCTGGTTTTGTTCAACAGAAGCAGGCGTTTGCATCATCAAGCACGATCCCGTAGTTGTTTTAGGAAATGCAATAACATCACGTATCGAATCGGTTCCACCAAGCATCATAATCATGCGGTCAATCCCAAAAGCAATACCTCCATCGGGTGGATACCCAAACCCTTGGGCTTCGAGTAAAAATCCAAATTTTTCGCGCGCTTTTTCGGCCGATATGCCAAGTGCAGCAAATACTTTTTCTTGCACTGCCGCATCATGAATACGAATCGACCCTCCGCCAAGTTCTTCACCATTGCAGACAAGATCATATGCGCGAGCTTTTACATCACCAAGTTCTTTGAGTTCCCAGCCCTGCTCCGGAGAGGTAAATGGATGGTGCTTAGCTTCCCAACGCTTTTCATCCTCATTCCATTCAAACATAGGAAAATCAGTTACCCAAAACATTTCCTGCTTAGACTGATCAATAAGATCAAGCTTTTTACCAATATGCAATCGCAACTGCCCCAAAATGGTCCACGCTTGTTCATAGCGCCCTGCAACAATAAAAAGCGTATCGGCATCGGTAAGATCCTGAAATTTTTCTCGCGCATGTTGCCAAAAATCAGCCGTAATATTTTTTGCAATAGCAGAATCGTAAGAACCATCATCACGCTTACGAACCCACAGCAACCCTTTTGCACCAAGTTCTTTTAAAGCAAAGGATGATAACGCATCAAGTTCCGAACGGCTAAACCGTTTGTCTTTTACACAAAACGCACCAATGTGCCCGCCATCATTAACAATCGATGTTAAAAAGCCCACAGACCCATCGTGAAACAATGAGGTAATATCAGCAATTTCTAAACCAAAGCGTGTATCAGGTTTATCGCTCCCATAGCGAGAAAATACATCCTGATACGAAAAACGAGCAAGCGGCAATGATAATTCCTTCCCCAAAAATTGCTTCCATAGACGAGCGAATAACCCTTCACACATTGTTTGAATGTCAATCTCATCAACGAATGACATTTCTATATCAAGCTGCGTAAATTCTGGCTGACGATTAGAACGCAAAGCCTCATCACGAAAACAACGAGCAATCTGAAAATAACGCTCTATGCCACCCACCATCAAAAGCTGTTTATAAATTTGCGGCGACTGAGGAAGCGCATAAAAAAGTTCAGGCTGCAAGCGACACGGCACCAAAAAGTCACGCGCTCCTTCTGGCGTACTCTTTGACAATATTGGAGTTTCAACTTCTAAAAAACCATGTTCATTAAAATACTGTCTCATGGAATGAATAACATCATGTCGCAACTGCAAAAAATCAAACATTTTTTTGCGGCGCAAATCAAGATAGCGGTACGTAAGGCGCAACTCCTCAGAAACCGCATCATCTTCAAGCGGAAATGGCATAACCGCAGACTTACTAAAAACAACTAATTGAGCGGCTTGAATCTCAACATGCCCCGTCGCCATTGCCTTATTGACAGCAGATGCTTCGCGCTGTGCACCAACACCCTGTATGGCAATAACATACTCAGACCGAACATCTTGAGCCGCCTGCGTAAGCTCATTATTAACGCTTGGATCAAAAACGACTTGGACAACCCCGGTGCGATCGCGCACATCCAGAAAAACAAGCCCTCCTAAGTTTCTACGTTTTTGCACCCACCCCGAAATAATAACTTGCTTACCGCAATGAGCGGTACCAATCTGTCCGCACCACTCGGTTCTTTTTAACAATTGCATAGTAAATCTCATCCTTAAGTATTACGCTACTACAGCACGCTTTCTAATAACTTTAACCCACTTGAAAGATTCTAACCCAAAAATAGTAGAATGTTGATCATTTTTATAAAATCTCTACACCCAACCAAAAAGAACGTAAAAAAACTAAACGTACCATGAAAGCTATCAAACAGAAGGTGCCTGATATTTGTATTTTTTCAAGCAGTTGATAATTCCTGAAAAATGAGGATTAACCATAAACATACGAGATCTTTTATGTTTTTTATCTTGTAAAGCCAAAACATCAACCCCTGACATTAAAAGATTCTCAACAAAATAAGGAATTCCCGTTTTTATGGCGCTAGATAACCAAATATATCCAATATCCTGGCTAAAAATAATCTGATCACAATGCACTCGACAAAAAACGCTTAAAGCGCTCCATTCATTTGCCAAAGCCTCTTCAAAAATAGTATGACGATGAGCAGAAAGTCTATCCCACGCAATTGGATGAGTTTCTGACATCATGAGTAAAAAAGCCAAATTATTAAACCCATAAAAATTGCGTCCTGAAAACGGCACCGTATACGCAAAATGCGGAACGTTTGCATAAGTCAATAACCAATCAGCAACTGCATGTCGATGCCATCTAATAGCCTGCATAAACTCCTTATTTAATTCACGTTTTTCCACTACAGCAATAGTCCGTTGAATAATTGACAAACACCCTCCCTGAATAGCAAAAATAGCGAGTCTTGTATGACGATTCGGATCAAATGATGCAACAAGCGAATTAAATATTTTTTCTGAACCAGCCAACGCTGCTAATTCAATGTAATCAAAATTTTGGCATAACTCTTTACCATAAAACCTTTGTAATTCTTTGAATTTTTTAATATCATCATCAAAAATACATCGTAACATATCTTGCAGTTCAACAGAAATCCCTCCCCATATCCCATCTGAAAAAAACAAATCCCTTGCCCCATCAGTAGAAAAAGAAGGAAAATAACTATGAGCCACCATAAAATACGACCTAAACTGAGTAAAACTAAAAATTAATCGTTGATCATTAGAATATGCCATATCAAGAGCCATCCAAATAGCTACATTTTTTAAACACGCAGGGGTCAAAAAAGGTAATGGCTTTTTATGTAAGCACATCTGTATAATGTTCTTTAAATCAATTTGAGCAAACCCCCTCAAAAAAAATTTTTGGTAAGGATGAAGCGCATTTAAATAATCACGTGGCACAACATCAAACCCTATGTCATCCAACGATTTGTCTAAAAAAACTTTTAATGGTTTTATTAAGCATATAAAATCAACAGATCTACATGTTTCTTCAAAATTAAACGGTCGACAAAAAATAAGATAATGAAACAAAAGATTGATCGCCTCATGAGTAGCGGATTCAAAATGGCAATTTTCTAGCACATTCGATAAATTTACCGCAAAATCAAATATATCCACAGAATTATTCATTAATCCATCAAACAACTGCCGAACTTTTATACACGTCCCAAACTCAGTATTATTCGCATACTCTCGCTGAACAGAGCTCAGCGCTCCACGATAAGAACCTATCGACTTGATAGGAAGTGTCCCGTAACTCAAAGAAAATAACCCCAATAAAAACCAAATACTCACACATGCTTTTTTTATACAATCAACCATAATACGCTTTCAAAAAATACGTTTTTTTTAGAAATCCTATACTTATTTATCAACTGGACAACAAGCGTAGTTCATTATTATTAAAAAGCAAGAGAGAATTATGCGGTCAAATTAAACCTTATCTGCTCATCCCCGAGCTAAGATCCATTTTAAATTAACGCAAAGCATCAGCTGAGCAGTATCAGGACTTCAGCATACACATCGCTTGCTCATAAAGTTCCGGCGTTAAACTTTTATAATGCCACTCAAGTTTATCCTGCGCAAAGGCAAGCCCTTTGCCCTTTATGGTATGGGCAACAATAACACACGGGGCTTGCGCCGGCGCTGTAATTGCCGCATGCAAATCAGCATAATCATGTCCATCCACAACACACCCTTGCCAACCAAATGCCTGAAATTTTTTCACAAGGTCCCCAGGCATCACATCACACGTGCGGTCAAGGCCTTGCAACTGATTAGCATCAACAATCACCACCAAATTGCTAAGATGATAACGCGGCGCAAACATTGCAGATTCCCACACCGAGCCCTCCTGACATTCACCATCGCCAAGCACCACATACACTTTGTTATGCAACCCATCATGCTTGCACGCAAGCGCAATACCAATCCCCATCGATAATCCCTGCCCCAGCGATCCGGTACTGGCTTCAATCCCAACGTAAGCATCTTTGACCGGATGGCCGCACAGCCCTGAATGTTTTTGCGCATATTGCTGCACCGCTTGCTCTGGCATAATGCCTGCCGAGATCAAAGCTGCATACAGCGCGGTGGCAGCGTGCCCTTTACTCAAAAGAATGTAATCACGCGCGGCGTGCCCCGCTTTTATTTTTTCAACATCAACAATGCCATGATACAATGTTGCAAGAATATCAACACACGAAAGGGCGCTCCCAAGATGCGCCGCCCTTGCCTGAAAAACCATATCGACAATAAACCGCCGCATTCGCAGCGCTTGATGCGCAATCAACTCGTGATGGAGTGATTGTATTTTTTGTATAACAGTCTGCTCCATTTTATGCCCCTTGTTGCTTGAGCTCATGCTGGCAATCAGGCGATGCTTGGTACACATGACCATGTTGTTTAAACCAAAGGATCGTTTTTTTGAGTCCTTTTTCAAAACTATATTGCGCCTTCCATCCCAGCACATGCTGCGCTAATGAACAATCTGCCTTCCAGTGTTTTGGCTCCCATGAGCGCGGCTCACTGGCATTCCATGCAACCTGCAACGGCAACTCAACCACAGACTGAGCAACCTGCACCGCCCGCCCCAGTGATGTTTCAACACCAGTCCCACCATTAAAAATGGTATGACCAAACGGAGATTTTTTTGCAATGGCAAGGTACAAATCAACAAGGTCCTGAACATAGATAAAATCACGCACATAATCGGGCGATGATAAGTTCATCGTAGTCCCTGCAAGGGCATGCTGCACCAACGTTGGAATAAATCGTGTTGGAGCCTCATATTCCCCATAAACCGAAAAAGGACGCACGGTGTAAACAGGCAATTTATCGGCCAATGCACGTTTGGAACAATACTGCGTTGCTGCAGCTTTGGCCACGCCATAATCACTCACCGGAGCAAGCGCCATAAGCTCCGACATACCCTGTTGCTGAATGCCATATTCAGAAGAACTTCCCGTGTTAATAAAACACTCAAAACCCTGCCGAGCGCATGCATCAAGAAGATTGCGCGTACAGTCAAAATTAATGTAATACACAAAGTCCTGATCGTTCTGCTCAGGCATGCCGCCGTAACTTGCTAAATGAAAAATCCACTCAGGCGCAATGTGTTCAATCATTTGATTTATTTTGGTAAACTGAGTGAGATCGATTTCGTGCACCACAATGCGATCAACAACCCCTGCAAGTCGCCAAAATGAAGATTGGGGTTCAACAACAATATGTACGCGATGCCCCAGCGCAACAAGCGAACGGACAAGATTGGCACCAATAAACCCAGCGCCTCCGGTTACTAAACAAATTTTCACAATACCTCCTGCTCATGTTTAGGTAAACAAGCCTGCACATGCACCACCGGCGCCGCTTCATAAAAAGCGGGAACAAACTGAGCGGTAGAAGCTACCGGCTGCTGCAAAATTTCACGTATAACATACGGTGGGCGGCCCTTAACCTCTTCAAAAATTTTAATCATATACTCGCCAATGGTAGCCAAGGCAAGCAACTGAACGGTTCCGAACAAAAACATCGTCATCAACAATGTTGAAAAGCCACGCGGCGCGCCATAAGCAAAATGCCAATACAAAAACAAACATGCGGCGCAAAATGTAGCAAAAACCGACAATGTTGCAAGACGAGTTATGTACACAAGGGGTTTGTAGGAAAAATTAACAATCGCTTTTTTGGCCCACATAAAGTTGGCAAAAAAACTATTACTTGTTCTCCCCCCCGCCCGATCTTCACGAACAAAATCAACCCCCGTTTGCGCAAAGCCTGCCCAGGCGCGCAGGCCACGGATGTACAAATCTTTTTCTGGAAGATGTTTTAAAACCGCAACAACCTTGTGGTCCATCAAACTAAAATCTATGCCATCAAGCGGAATATCAAGATATGAAAGTTGCTTGAGCACGCGATAAAAACAACGATATCCAATGCGACGGAGAATGCCACCCTTGCGCTTTTTTGCAACCCCATACACAACATCAAATCCCTGGCGCCAACGCTCTATAAAGGTTGGTATAATTTCTGGTGGATCTTGAATGTCGCCCGAAATGATAATCACGGCATCAGCCTGTGCATGGCGCATTCCTGCCAAAATGCTCGGCTGGTTAGAGCCAAAATTACGCGACATAATAAGCGCCTTGCAGCGCGCATCCGCAGCAATAACGTGTTGAAAAAGTGCATAAGAGTTATCGGTGCTGGCGTTATCAATAAAAATAATTTCATAATCAAGATCCGCAACAGTTTTCATGGCGGCAGTTATGCGCTGATAAAGAGCTACGATATTGGCCGCTTCATTATAACATGTTGCAATAATTGCTACTTTTTTCATGGGTATCCTGATTTGGTTGAGTTTCACGTTCTGCCGCATGTTGTTGGTACCATGCAATTGTTTCTTCAAGCCCCTTGCGCACGCCATATACCGCCTTCCAACCCAAAAGCTCACGAGCTTTTTCGGAACACAGGTGCTGCGCAGGGATCTCATTGGTTGCATTATTCTGAATAATTGGCTCAAGATGAACCGCTTGCATTAATGCACGAATTTCATGCACAAGTTCAATAACGGTAAATGGATGGTCGGTGCTAAAATTAAAAGACTGACCAATAATTTCTGACCGCTCCATTGCCTGCGCTAACGTTAAATAGGCATCAACAACATCTTTAACATAAATATAGTCACGTACAAAAAAACCATTTGAACGAATGACCGGCTGCTTACCCTGCATAATAGCCTGTATCGTTCCTGGAATGATGCGATTGTAATGAAAATCACCACCCCCAAAAAAGTTACCACAGCGCGTTATGCATACCGGAACTTTGTAGGTATGAAAATACGATTGTGCAATCAAATCAGCACAACTTTTTGAAACATCATAAGGATGGCGCCCCTGTAGGGGAGCATTTTCGGTATAGGGAAGATTTTCTTGTTCGCCATAGGCTTTGTCACTTGATGCTACAACAATACGCTTAACCCAAGGGCTTTGGCGACACACTTCTAACAAATTCCAGGTGCCTTCAATGTTGGAACGAAATGTTGAAATAGGTGACCGATTTGCATATCCAACAATAGCCTGCGCGCCAAGATGAAACACCGTTTCGATATTTCCTTCATTGATAATACGCATCAACAAATCGCGATCCAAAAGATCCCCAAAATACACAGTTGAACGCTTTTGCATATCCTGCCCAAAAAACACCGATTCAGGAACAAGATCTCGCACCAAGACAGAAACATGAGCACCTTGCCGCAAAAGTTCATTAACCAACCATGGGCCCAAAAGGCCGGTTGCCCCTGTTACCAAAACGTTACGCTGGTGCCAATAAGTCTTAGATATGATCATAAACATTTTTCCTTTGCATATGATGAATCTTCATTGTTTTTATGACGCGTCGCCGGCACGTACTCTTCGTGTTGATCTCTCCATACCTTCCATGGCGCCCCTTTTTGCCAAAGCGATTCAAGCATTTGATGTTCACGCACGGTGTCCATGCATTGCCAAAATCCGTTTATACATCATCAATTGTCCATCAAGGGCAGCTTGCTTAAGCGGTTGCTGCTCCAAAACGCATGAAGAATCGCAACTAAGATAGGATAAAAAATCACGATTAAGAACCATAAAACCACCATTAATCCACGCATCCTCAATCTGCATTTTTTCGGCAAATGACGTTATAGCATCACCCTCTAGGGCAACATTGCCAAAGCGTGATGGTAGGTTAACGCCGGTAATGGTTGCATGCCGATTATGCGCCTTATGAAACTCAACCAAGGCCGCAATATCAACATTAGCAAGCCCATCGCCATAGGTTAACAAAAAAGAATCGGTATCAACATACTGAGCTGCACGAGCAACTCGCCCACCCGTCATACAATCAAGACCAGTATTAACCAAGGTTACTTCCCAGTCCTCCGCCAGCGATTGATGCTCCACGATTGTCCCTGTTTTGGTACTAATCGTAAAGGTGGTATCTTCCATGCGATAGTTTAAAAAATAATTTTTTATCATCTCACTTTTGTAACCAAGACAAATAATGAAACGGTAATAACCAAAATGAGCATATATTTTCATGATGTGCCACAACATAGGATGACCTCCTATGGGGACCATAGGCTTTGGTCGAAACTCCGTCTCCTCCTTTAATCGCGTTCCAAAACCTCCAGCAAGAATCATCACAGGTGTTCTGTTTTTTTTCATCATACATCTCCTTTGCGCTCTGGTTTTTGAGCAGTATAACAATTTTTCACGAGGAAGTTAATTATGATTCTTGCATAAAAAGGATTAAATCTATTGCATAAACTATTTTAAAAAGCTTTAATCAAATTGACTAATTTTAGAAACGACAAGGTAAATAGAATTAAGATACCCGTTTGAGGTGAGCAAAACGCATTTTGTGCGCAAAACAAAATTCACCACACACGGAACAACGGTATATTATCCAAACACCAACTTAACAACACCAACAAGAATGTGATGATTCTTCAAAAGAATACTCATCTATTGAATCTTTGACAATGTGCTCCCTAGACGACCCCCTCACCTGAAAAACACGTTCACAATACCGATCCAAAACATAATGTATATTCAAACAAATTTCTTGCACGATATCCTCCGTGCATGAAAAAAGATGTAATGCATAACATTGCAAAATAGATTCTGTACCAATACAAATAGAAATTGAAGAAATCTCCCCATCTTGCCAAAAAGGAACAATAGCTATACCCACACTTTGATACGACGGTGTTAGGAATAACTTTAAAAAATGTTCATGCTCATATTTTCTTTTAAATGTATTAAACCAATTTATTACAGCCCCAAAGATCAAATCTATTGTAATATTTTGAAAACGCTTCCTTAAAGAAGGATGGGTATAAAAAAAATCTTCGTCTTTATTTACCTCACAAGAACAAGATGCATATTCTTGTTTAAAGACGTTCATAAAAAGATCACTTTTAAAAACATACCCATGATCAGAAGCTTGATTAAACCTAAAAGACTGCCTAAAACAGGTATAACACAATGACTTAAGACATTGACAATGAGCACATTTTTTAAAAAACTGTGTTCCATTATCACCATTACTAAATATCAATTCCCATAACGCATAAATCACTGGACCCAATTTATCGGTCAACATTACATCAGGAGACACAGCCAAAACATTCAAATTTTGAGGATACGTTTCATAAAAAAAATCCAAAAAAACGTCAAATATCAATAACCCTAACAAACTTATACTTGATGTGTAAAAATCATCTACAAACGTATTAGAAAATAAATCAGCACGACATTCGTATCCCTCGTCCATTCTCTGCGCAAGTAAAGAATCTGATGCAAGGTCTATCCTATTTTGACTATCTTTAACGCGTAATGCATCCAAATAGAGCCCATATTCATGAGCAAGCATCGGAAAATAGCAAAAAGGAGTATATATACTCTTAAGAAAAAACAGCATAAAATCAATTCCTAGAATAATAACACTAGAACAATCGATATGAGCCATAACCCAAGCACTACATGCACTATTAGTATAGTCTATACATCCGTTTTCAGGACTCCTGTCCGATAAGCAATAGGGCTGACAACAAATATAAAAATCCACGGAACAAAGATCCGTTAAATACATTTCGCGATCGTACCTAACACAATGATGAAACATAGCACTTTTTTGACTATTCAAAAACCGATAAAGAGCTGGATACTCAAACTCATTAAGCTTTACACAATGAGTAACATACTGAATAGTTTCACACGTTATTGTGTCATTATTTTTTAATGACATGAGTTCCTGAATCATCTTATCTTTATTAAAAATATCTTCATCTCCACGTGCCCCATATTGCAATAAAAGAGCAACAGCTTGATGGTACCCAAGTATAAATGCATAATCCAATAAAGTCTGTCCATGTTCATTACATGCATTTATTTCATCGAGAGTATATAGGCGTAAAACATGTTCTAGCAATTCTATGTCACCTTTGAAAATAATTTCGCGCAACACGGTATGCTCACAGTGCATAGAAGCACTGTTCATTGCCGATAAAAACGATACGTTACATAAAAAAAAGAAAATGTATCGCAAAATATTATGTTTTATCATCAATGACCTTTTTACATAAAAAAATTTTTATTTCCAAACTATGAGCATATCAAGAAGAAATATCTTTAATACACAAAAAAGAAAACTTCCGGAAGAATCCTAGACTAAAAAAATAAGAATTAAAAAGTCCAAACAAATTGTAAAAATCTGGTGGAGAGGGGGAGATTCGAACTCCCGATTCCGGTCTCCCGGAATAACGGTTTTCAAGACCGCCGCATTCAACCGCTCTGCCACCTCTCCAGATCAATAAGAAGACAAAGAACATGTGAAAATCATGGTGGAGAGAGAGGGATTCGAACCCTCGATCCGGGTTTCCCCAGATACGTACTTAGCAGGCACGCGCTTTCGACCACTCAGCCATCTCTCCTCAACAATACTCACAAAAAAGAACATGCGCCCAAGAGGATTCGAACCTCTAACCGTCAGATTCGTAGTCTGATACTCTATCCAGTTGAGCTATGGGCGCTCATTTTTAATAACATTTTTCATTAATTTTTCATAAAAGGTAACCCCTTGAAAAATTTCATGGTATTATAATACCTAAATCAGCTTCTTTTTCTAGTTTTTTTTTATTTTTTTTTAGGATACCTATGGCCCTTATTGTAGAAATCAAAGTTGTTCCAAATGCCAAAAAGCAAGCAATCTCCCTTGAGCAGCATGGATTGATAAAGTGCCACCTCAAAAGTCAGCCCGAAAAAGGCAAAGCCAACGAAGAACTTATTTCATTTTTAAGCAAACAATTGGGCCTTGCAAAACAACAAGTTCAAATTATGGCAGGGCACACATCAAAAAAAAAGTTTATCAAAATACTCGACAACTCCATGACCATGCAACTCTTTTATGACCGCTGTAACTTATGTGAACAAAAAACACTTTTATAAACAAAGGAACATATGCCGCATTTTGAATGGGAAGGAATCGATATTTCAGGAAAAACGCACAAAGGCTCACTCACCGCAAGAACGCAACAAGCGCTTGAAGAAACCCTTTTAGAATCAGGCATAGCATTAATCCACGTCACCGAAAAAAATAGTGACGCCGGAGCACCATTCACCTATACTTCATCAACAACACAAAATGACATTATAATGTTTTTTGAATACATGTATTATCTCATTGACAGCGGAATTCCACTTTTAAACGCTTTGCAAACAGCAACGCAACAAATTCAAAATACCTCCCTGCGCAAAGCTTTAGATAGCATAGCCCAAGACATCGAGCATGGTTCAACACTTGCACATGCACTCAGTCAACAAAAAAACCTTTTTTCGCCTGCCATTATTGAAATTATCCATGCCGGAGAACAATCAGGGGCACTCGCCCAAACGCTCAATCTTATTTGCTCCTATTTGCAACACAAAAATACGTTTAAACAAAAACTTACCCAAGCCGCTATTCTTCCACTTTTTACCATACTCTTTGCGCTCTTTATATCCTTGGTGATCGTCATGTTCATCATCCCTCAATTTCAAGTTTTTTTTGCCTCCATGGATAAAGAAATACCTCCCTTAACCCAAAAACTTATTGCAATAAGCACGTTTATGCAAAGCCCTCAAGCACTGAGCATCCCCTTCCTACTCCTTGCGATCTGGGGTGCCACCAAAATGCCGCAGGGTAAACATATCATGTATCGCATCAGTGCCCACCTCCCATTGTTGCACCCCATAACAACATCAGTGCACCTTATCCAAACACTTAAAATACTCACTCTTTTTTTGCGCGCCGGCATACCACTCAATCAGGCGCTTATTCACAATGCCCAAACAACACATAATCCTTTGTATAAAAATAAACTTATACAACTCAGTAATGAAATAACCAAAGGACAACAACTATCAAACCACATCCCCCTCCTTGCGCCAACATCGCTTGGTACACTCTTACAAACATTTTCACGATTGGGAGAACAAACCGGAACTCTTGCCACAATGCTTGAAAAAGCTACAACCCTTATTGAAGGGCAACTCCATAAAAAAATAGCTACAACAACGGCACTGTTCCAACCGATTCTTATGATTATAGTTGGAATTATTATCATGATCTTAATGATTGCCATCTACATGCCACTATTTACCATGGCTCACGCAATATAAAATACAAATTGTATTTATCTATCATTTACAGAACGCAGAACGTAGGCACTATTAAGAATCTATGCTATACTCCTCAAAGGAATTAGCTCATTGAGATGATTTAAATACAGTAAAAAAAATAGTTACTAAAAATATAAATATGGTAGCGAAAAAGGCAAAAAAATAAGTGATTAATTTTTTTATACTGCTTTCTGTTAAAAATAGTATAAACTCTAGTTTCACTATAGTTTTACATTAAGCAACAACCAGAGCCAATAGGCTCTAAAACTAAACAGGATCTGACCGTATGGCCGAAAAAAAGAAAATAGGGCACAGCAATGAACTTATCTATGGTGCCCACGCAATCATTGAAGTGTTAAAGGCAAAACGTCGTAAAGTTATAAGCATTTACACAACCAAACCCCTTGCCAAATCGTGGGATCGCATTCAACCATATCTTAACGACAAATCGATTAATATTCAGTATGTTAGCCGTGCAATACTTGATCGCATGGCCGGCACAACCGATCATAACAATATTCTTGCATGGGTAACCCCATTTAAATACCATACAAAACCCTTCGATCCACAGCAAAAACCACTCATTATCATGCTTGATGCTGTTCAAGATGTTCGCAACCTTGGCGCTATTCTCCGGTCAGCCTACTGTACTGGTGTGCAAGGCGTTGTATTATGCAAAACACAATCAGCACCCATGACCGGTGCAGCATTTAAAGCCTCCGCGGGACTCGCCGAATACTTGGATATCTATTTGGCCCCAAGCATGCATCATGCCATCTTAGAACACAAAAAAGCTGGATATCACTTTTATATGGCAGCATTAGGTGGACAAAACGCTCTTGAAACAAACTATCAAAAACCTGCCTGTATTGTAATCGGTAACGAAGCAACAGGAATATCAAAAGATATCCAAGCATTGGGCACAACTATTATGCTTCCACAAAAAACAACCGAAATTTCTTATAATGCCTCAGTAGCCGCTGGAATATTACTTTTCCTGGTATCGACTAAACTTTCTATTTTATCCTAAAAAATAAAAACCTATAAATCTGATTAACACTATCATATTGAATAACTTAAAACTCGCTACGATAGACGATCGTGGCGAGTTTTTTATTAATTATCATGAAAGTTTTGCTTTTTATGAAAAACTTTTGCTATGTATGGTGATAATACATGCAAGCGGTTGAAAATTAATTTATAAGAGCAAAAATCATGAAGTATTCTCAAGCGTTAAATCGTTCACTGGTTATCATAACAGGGGCTATCCTCCTAATAGGAGCCCTTACCCCATGCTTATTATTTTTGTACACCAACATCGCACACCACGCTCAAAACTATCTTTATCAAACCTGTGGAATCTCCAAAGCAATTGTATCGTTTAAAAACCCACCATGTCCAGAGCTACAACAAAAAATATCGTCTATCGTACAAACATATGCACAATCACGTACATTCTTTACCTGCTCTTGTAATGATATCCAAGAGGTATTAAACCCCTTTAATACGCTCATTAAAACAATAAGTTACCACATTACACCTCAACAAATCATAGTATTTACCTTAGAAATAGCACAACCAATCCTTGTAATCAATGATACCTTTTTGCTTACCGATAATGCCCAGGTTGTTCCCAAGGAATCATTCGAACCCGTACCACAACTCAACTCAATAACAATGCCAGAAATAACATCGCCAACCAAGATCAGCCCATCATTGATAACTTTTTTCTCTTCAATTCCATCAATTATTTGGGAGCATTTTGACATAACCTACATAACCGCATCTCACATTATACTAACCCCCAAGCATCCAAATCCCTCATATACCATTCTTACCAATGAGCATAATTTTTTACATATGGAAAAATATAATGCACTCCTCCCCATTTATAACGACCTTATTAAACAAGGAATTGTACCTAAAACCAAAATAAAAAAACATCATAAACAACTTTGTTTTGATATGCGTTTTCATAACTATGTAATCGTAAACCATAAAAATAGATTTATTAAAAGGGGGGGATTACCATGAATATTACAGCTATTGACATAGGAACCACAAAAATATGTGTTATTATTGCATCAATTAATACAAAAGGAGTCATTGAGATATTAGGCATAGGCCAGCACCCATCACATGGGCTAAAAAAAGGAGTTGTTGTTAACATTGCAAAAACAGTTGAATCACTAGAATTTGCTATAAAACAAGCCGAAGAAATGGCGGGAATTAAAATAGAAAAAGCATGTGTTGGAATTTCGGGTGGACATATACAATCAAGAAACTCAACAGGTGTTGTTGCCGTTAAAAATAAAACAATAACTCAATACGACATTGATCGTGTTATTGAAGCGGCAAAAGCAATTCCTATCCAACAAGACCAAGAAATTCTTCATGTACTCCCTCAATATTTTCGCGTTGACGGCCAAGAACAAGTTTTAGACTCTAAAGGAATGTTCGGCGTACGCCTTGAAGCACAAGTTCATATCGTAACGGGAGCAATTGCCTCAGCCCAAAATATTATAAAATCATGCGAGCTTGCAGGACTTGATGTTTCAGACATTGTCCTTGAACAAATAGCATCGGCGCAAGCCGTATTAACTCCTTTTGAAAAAGAATTGGGAGTAGGAATTTTGGATATCGGCGGAGGAACATCCGATTTTGCAATTTACAAAGATGGCCGCATTCGCCACTCAAAAGTAATCCCTTTTGCAGGAAATCATTTTACCAATGATCTTGCAATCGGCCTTGGCATTCCGCTTGAAAAAGCAGAAGAAATAAAAAAACAATACGCAACCGTATCACCCTTACACATTCAGCAACAACACAATAAATTTATCGATATTGACTTAGGATACAATGACGGCATAAAAACAATCGAAGTCGGCCTTGCAAGTGAAATGCTTCGATTTAGAGCTGAAGAAATTATCGATATCCTTATTGATGAAATTCTTGATAACACACTCAAAAACGCAATGCCAGCCGGCCTTGTTTTAACCGGTGGGGGCTGCTTGCTCCCTGGATTTAAGGAAATCATCGCACAACACTTAGGAATTCCTGTCAGAATAGGATACCCTCAAGAAACACAGAAAAACTCACCTTACACCATACCTGATGCTCTTAAAAGTCCAATTTATTCCACCGCCTTTGGGCTTCTTTTGTATGCAATTAACGAAAAAAACTTTTTTGGTGCTCATTGCACTAATCATTCGATGTTTGGAAAAATTTTTGGCAAAATGAAATCATGGCTTTATGATTTTTTTTAATAAGCACTAAAAAATGAAAGGATTGTAGTATGATCGATTTATGCCCAGATGATGAACGATTCACAAACTGCCAAGCAACAATAAAGGTTATGGGAATTGGCGGAGCAGGTAGCAATGCTGTTAATGCAATGACCCTAAAAACATCCAATGAGCAAGTTGAATTTATGATTGCAAATACTGATGCTCAGGCACTGCAACGTTCACCCGTCTTTACTAAAATACAACTTGGCGCAAAAATCACCAAAGGTCTTGGCGCTGGCTCAAATCCAGATCTTGGACGACGAGCCGCCGAAGAAGATCTTGATTCAATTACCGAAAGTATCATGCATAGCGATATTCTTTTTCTCACGGCAGGGTTGGGTGGGGGCACAGGAACAGGAGCACTCCCTGTAATTGCTAACGCAGCCAGGGAGCTTGGAGTTCTTACCGTAGCGGTAGTAACAAAACCTTTTTTGTTTGAAGGAAAACGAAGACAACGATTTGCAGAAGATACCATCAAACAACTTAAAAATTATGTCGACACACTTATTGTCGTACCTAATCAACGACTTTTAGAAGTTGCCGATTCAAAAATTTCAATGCTCGATGCCTTTTCGTTATCCGATAGCGTACTTGAGCAAGCAATCAGCGGAATCTCAGATATTATAACTAAACCTGGACACATCAACGTTGATTTTGCTGATGTAAAAACCATTATGAAAGATATGGGAATGGCGCTTATGGGTACAGGACGAGCACAAGGCGAAGACAGAGCGCGTAAAGCAACTGTTGCAGCAATAAACTCTCCTTTACTTGAAAATATTAGCATCACCGGCGCCCAAGGAGTACTCCTTAACATAACAGGCAACGCAAATCTTGGCCTTTATGAAATCAACGAAGCTGCCTCAATGATTTATGAAATGGTTAACGAAGATGCCAATATCATTATTGGATCAGTTATTGATGAAAATATGCACGATGAAATTATGGTAACGGTTATTGCCACGGGATTTGAACAAGCAGAAGCAATTCAAGAAAAAATATACACTCATCCTGTCATTGTTCCATCAATAAAACCAACCGTAAAAATAAGGCCTGCTATCAACCATGAAAAACCCGTTGAAAAAACAACACCAGAAGTCGTAATAACATCACCACGAGAAGAAGAACCTCTACAAAAAGTTGTAATAGAACCAAAAGAATTAAGTTTTGAACAAGCACTTGCTCAACTTGAAAAAGATGAAGAAGAAGCTCAAAAAAAATATCATCCTGTTCAAGCTGCAGAACCATACATTGATGTGAACGATTTAGACACACCAACATTTTTAAGAAAAAAAGCAGAAGAACAACAAAAAAATCATCCCTACTAGGCTCTGTTAACTTTTTAACATAACTAATTTTTAACGTAATAATCTTGCTTTAAAAATACTTAAGATATGGATTCTCGGTCAAGAGGCCTAACGGCCAAAGCCGAGAATGACAACCGTCGATTAGCATGTCATCCTTGGGGGCGGAGCTTTAGCCCGCAACCCGAGGATCCATCCATTTCTTACATAAAAATACAAAAGTCAACAAACCCTAAAACACAAATTTAAAAGGCGAAAGTGTTTGATGACTTTCGCCTTTTACTTTCCCAACACCCACGTGTTGGGTATAACGTTCCCCCCCCCAAAGGTTCCCGTTATCTCCCCCCAAGTTTTTTCATTCTTTACTCTTTTACTATGCATAATCATATAAAAAAAAATCAATAGTTTTGTAAAAAAACACCAAACAAAGCTGTGCAAGCGCCCTTAACATTTATTACTACTCCCCGTATCATACATTCTCATTGTCGCCCAAGATGCAAAATGCTATGATACCAAACACACCAATGAACACATTTTGTTTTTAATGATTGGAGAACACCTACAATGAATCCACAAATTAACCAAGAAACTTTTATTACAACAATAACAACATGGTACAAAAACAATAGACGCTCTTTTTCCTGGCGAGAACATATAACTCCGTATCACGTTGTTGTTTCTGAAATTATGCTTCAACAAACACAAACTGAACGCGTTGCTCAAAAATTCCCTTCATTTATTGCTGCATTTCCAGATTTTACCACACTTGCCAATGCTTCATTTGCTGATGTTTTACGCGAATGGAAGGGCCTTGGGTATAACAGACGAGCACAAGCGCTATGCAAAATAGCCACCCACGTCGTAAATGATTTTGATGGACAACTCCCCAATGATCCCGAAATTCTTAAAACACTTCCTGGCATAGGACCAGCAACGGCTTCTTCTATAGTTGCCTTTGCGTTTAATAAACCAACTTGTTTTATAGAAACAAATATTAGAACCGTTTTTATTCATTTTTTCTTTAAAAATGAACACAAGGTCACCGATAAACAAATCATGCCACTTATACAAGCAACAATCGACAACAAACATCCTCGTGAATGGTATTATGCTCTTATGGATTATGGTGTTATGCTCAAAAAAGAAATTGGTAATCTGAATAAACAAAGCGCCCATTATACAAAACAATCAAAGTTTATAGGATCTAACCGCCAAATCCGTGGGAAAATTCTTCAAATTCTCCTTGACCAACCCGGGGCATCATTACACACTATACTCACAGAACTCCAAGAAGAACCATCTCGCGTTACACGAATACTCATCACACTGGAAAAAGAACATTTTATCAAAAACCACCATGATGGCTGGTGGCTAAACTCAAAAAGCTAAGGAGAACTTATGAAAATTATCAAAGCATATGGTTTTTCATTTTTCTTTGGACAAGCTCAAGATTTTCCTATTGAACATGCAGATCCAACATTTTATACCTCATGCAAAAAAACAATTGATGCCTTAAAATGCTCAACCCTTATTATCCAAGAACAAACACATGGCACAACGGGAATGTATATTGATAAAGATCAGTCTCAACAAAACCCTCTCCAACTTAAAGAAACTACAGGAGATTATCTTATAACTAATCAAAAAGGCGTTGCGCTGGGCGTACTTACTGCAGATTGCCTTCCCATAGTCATGATCGAAACACGCAATCATATCGGCAGCATTGTTCACGCGGGATGGAAGGGCTCACTTGCAGGAATTACGACAAAAGTAATTGAACATATGCTCCAAAAAAATTTTTTTGCTCCAGCAGATCTACATGTTTACTTTGGGCCATGTGCCAAAAGTTGCTGTTATGAAGTACAACCAGAGTTTTTATATGCTCTTGCAGAATATCCATGGCATGAACGCGTTATCGAACAACGGAATGAAAAGCTGTTTTTTAACATACCCCTCTTTAATAAACTTCACCTTGTTGATTTGGGCATTGATCCATCACACATTCATATGCAATACAATGAATGCACAATATGTAATACTGCATATCACTCCAATCGTCGAAATGGCCATGCCCGCCTATGCCAATTATCGGTTATATGTCGTTAAATCTTCATACGATGAAGAATACAAATCGCTTGAAAAACCACAAGGCACAAAAAGAACATCATCAGAAATCGCATGCAACATTTCATCTAACCCTGTTTTCCAACGATAATTCATATCAGAAAAACTTTCTTTAGGTCCATCAAAGCGATAATTTTCTAAAAACCATAACCCTTTCCTTGAATCAAATGAAAGTAATGCAAAGGCTTCATCATGAAAAACGTCACACACCGAAGTTATTGTAAACACAGGAAAACCAAAATTTGGAGATTCAAAAGCAATGGGCATACACGCATTTTTAGAAAGCGGTGTCCAATTATTCATCCACGATCCTGGTGCTTTTCGTTCTGAATAATAACGTAATTGATTAATTCCACCAGGCAAATGGGCATGTCCACGAATAATTCCCCCAACGGAAAAGTTTTGCTTTTCTGATAACTTACGAAAATAATTTACAACTACTTTACCATGGTGAACAAGATGCTCCTCATGCCGCCAACCTTGCAAGCGCATCTCAGGCTTATCACCTGGAGTAGCAACAAAATCATTCCAAATAAAACCATTATCGGTTGGGTAACCTTCATACACGATCCCACAAAAATTACCAAACTCAATATTTTGAGTAGCCAATCGTAACAGGGGTAAAACTCTCATAGTATGAACATCAGAAATTACTCCATACTGGCCAAGTCCACCATGATTAAACTGATTAAAAAAAATATGACCAAAATCATCAGGCACACCTAAAAAACATACTTGAGGCAATAAAGAAAATAGTCTTTCAAGCAATAATTCTATAGGTTTTTCATATACCTCGCCAAACTTAGATAAAAGCTCACACCGAAATCCATACTCTCCAAATAAAAAAGCTGTTTCATGATTGCCCTGCATAAGAATAACCTGACGTGGATTTTTTATTTTTAAGAGCATTGCTAACGCCCATGTTTCAATACTATAATGCCCTCGATCGCCAATATCCCCCAACATGACTAATACAATATTTGTATTTAAAACACCTTCCTCATCCATAAGCTTTAAATACTGAAGTCGTCGAATATTACGAGCCAATGAATGAACATTACCATGATAATCACCCATAGCAATAACCGTGGTGTAAGAAGGAAACACCGCTGCAATCCCATAAGGATACACGCCTGTATACTTTAAATAACTCTTTTGCAACGACTGATTTTTTATCCACTTCATAGAACCATCATTAAGTTCATTTCCAACAACAGCAATTGTCGCTTGAAGCAGACTTTCAAAAAAAGCTGCCGACATAATCGCCTCACCACACAAAGGCATATCCAAATCGAAAGCTTCTTTTTTACACGACAATGAACTATCCTTTGGACTGCAAGGATAATTAAATTCATAAAGATGACTGAACACCAATTGACACATTTGCGTAATCGATAATGAATCTGAAAAATGCTCTACTTGCCCAAAAAGCATACCACTAAAAAACCATAAAAAAAAATGGACCCCTATGACATTAATCCACCCTTTGCATCCCATAATATTCATAGCATCTCCTTTTTTCACAATAGAGTATTGCAACTTGGTTAACTGTAATATTTTTTATAAAAAAAAAACAACTATTTTTAAAAAGATGTATTAATTTTCGTGATTTAATCTAACTACATATTTTTTAGATTGGCAGTACAAAAAAAAGAATATAAGCTAAAATACTAATCAATAAATGAATACTCATTTTTTTGGAGACTTTAATGAAGGATCTTTTACTTTCAATTGTAATTCCCCTTTTTAATGAGGAAGAAAACATAGGACCACTTTACGAAGAATTACTACAAATACTTCCCAAACTCAATGTTTTTTCAACCTATGAAATTGTATTTGTTAATGACGGCAGCAAAGATACTTCCTTAGATATTGTAAAAAAACTTGCACATCAAAATACCCACGTTAAAGTACTTTCATTTACAAGAAACTTTGGACATGAATCAGCAACTTATGCTGGCATTATCAATGCCACAGGGGATGCCGTTGTACTCATGGATGCTGATCGCCAAGATCCCCCAACACTTATTTTTGAATTTGAAAAAGCTTATCAAGAGGGAATCGACATTGCATACGGACAACGCACCAAACGCCTACAAGAAAGTTGGGTAAAAAAATGTACATCAAAAATGTTTTATCCCCTTTTTAAATTTATAACAAACATAGATATGCCGCGCGATGTAGGCGACTTTTGCCTTTTAAGCAGAAAGGCGGTCGATATGATCAAACAACTTCCAGAGCGCGCTCTTTTTGTAAGAGGGCTTATTTACTGGCTTGGGTTACCAAAACGTGCAATACCATTTGTACGACGAGAACGCGGCGCAGGAACAACAAAATATAATTATCGTAAATTAACTATTTTTGCGCTAGAAAACATAATCTCGTTTTCCACCGTGCCTATTTATTGGTTACTTTTTTTCTCATTAGGTATCATCACACTTTGTGGTGGAGGTATTGTAGTAGCGCTTATTATGCGCTTGTGCGGTTATGTAGTTATGAGTGGTTGGACTTCTTTAATGATGTGCATGCTTTTTCTATCCGCAACGATTCTTTTTGCCCTAAGCATTATCGGCCTGTATATTGGAAAAATTTTTCAAGAAATAAAAGAACGACCAATTTTTTTAGTTGATGAAAAGATCAACTTTAATTAATTCTTGATAAGAGAGGATAATCATGCACCAGCCAACCTCCCCTTTGCATCAAGTGCTTACCAAACACCACGACAACCCCATTCTCATTCCCAATCCTCATAATGTGTGGGAAAATGCACAAGTATTTAACCCCGGAGTTATACTTCTTAACAATACTTTTTACATGCTCTACCGAGCCATTGGCAACGATGGAATATCACGCCTTGGCTATGCCCAATCAAGTGATGGAATTCATTTTCAACGAACATCGCAACTCCCAGCATTTGAACACCACATTGTCACACACCAAACATCACTTTATAGTTACGCATCTGGCGGGAGTCTTGGTGGATGCGAGGACCCTCGCCTTGTGCACATGATCGACGAAAAAAAAATCTATATGACCTATACCGCATGCGATGGAGGATTACGTGTTGGCTTAACCGCTATTGATCAAGAAGATTTTGTAAAAAAAAATTGGAACTGGCAACAACCACGATTAATTTCGCCAGCGGGACAAATTCACAAAAACTGGCTCCTTTTCCCCGAAAAAATAAATGGTACCTATGCTATCCTTCATAGCATTAAACCAAGCGTTCAAATAGCATATCTTAATCGACTTGATGGTAAAACATTTCCCAAAATACAAAGCGCTTATTACGGCGCACCGAGAAAAAATTGTTGGGATATATGGATACGCGGCGCCGGAGCTCCCCCGCTCAAAACACAAGATGGCTGGCTTGTATTTTATCATGCCATGGATAACAACTGGGGGCAATACAAAATCGGCGCAATGCTCCTTGATCTTGAAAATCCAACAATCGTTCTACACCGCTCCAAAACTCCACTTATTATTCCAGACCAGCCTTATGAAAACACTGGTTTTAAACCTGGAGTAGTATACCTAACCGGAGCTGTAATCAAAGATGAGACATTATTTGTTTATTATGGATGCAGCGATAATTACATTGGTGTAGCTACCGCACCATATTCACAATTTTTAGCAACCCTCAAACAGCTCGCATAATATTCCCCCAAAAAAAGGAGATCACTCATGCTCATACAAAGACATGAAAGCAACCCCATTTTAAAACCTAAACGAATTCACTCATGGGAAGCCCATGCTGTTTTTAATGGATGCCCCGTAAAAAAAGATGATAAAATATATCTTATCTACAGAGCCTTATCTCGAGATCATTATCACAATATAGCCCAAACCAGACTTCATCTTTCAACCATTGGCCTTGCACCAAGTACCGATGGCATTCATTTTCATGATCGCAAATGCATCATTACCCCAGAGCAACCCTGGGAGCAATTTGGCTGCGAAGATCCACGCGTAACTAAAATAGATGATACCTATTATATTTTTTATACCGCCTTATCAACCTATCCATTTAATGCACAAGGAATTAAAGTTGGCGTTGCACTTACCAAAGATTTATACACCATAGAAGAAAAACATTTAGTAACACCATTCAATGCAAAAGGCATGGCACTTTTTCCTGAAAAAATTAATGGTAAATATTGGGCTACTCTTACCGTTCATACCGACATGCCACCAGCGGCAGTATGCCTTGTAAGCTTTGATCATATCAGCGACATCTGGAATCAAAATCTATGGCAGACATGGTATGAAAATTATGAACAAAATATACTGCCACTTGCGCGCTCGCCACATGATCATGTTGAATGCGGTGCAACACCGATTAAAACAGATGAAGGCTGGCTCATGATTTACTCATACATAAAAAATTATTTTACCGGCAACCCACTATTTGGCATTGAAGCAGTCCTGCTTGATCTTGAAAATCCCAAAAACATAATAGCCCATACGAAAGCCCCTCTTTTAACACCTGATGAATATTATGAACGGATCGGCATTGTACCAAACGTTGTATTCCCAACAGGTATTTTAGAAGAAGATAATAACCTTCACCTTTACTACGGAGCTGCTGATACAACATGCTGTCGTGCAACAATCAACAAAGAAGCACTTATCACAAAACTTTTACAACGGCACAAAAAACTTTCATTTACCCGAGCCGAAAGCAATCCCATCCTAAGTCCTATTCAAAATCATGCATGGGAATCTCGCGCAGTATTCAATCCAGCGGCAATTCACCTTGGAGGAACAACACATATTATTTATCGAGCAATGTCACAAGATAACACCTCTGTTTTAGGATATGCAACCACAAAAGATGGTATTCATATAGATTATCGCGCTCAAGAGCCAATATATGTTCCTCGAGCGTCATTTGAACAAAAAAAAGTTCCGAATGCTAATACTGGATGCGAAGATCCACGCATTACACTTATTGATGATCGCGTTTACATGCTCTATACGGCAGTTGATGGACAAAGCCTCCCCCGCGTTGCCCTCACCTTTATCAGCACGCATGATTTTCTTAACCAAGCATGGGATAAATGGGCAATGCCTGTGCTTATTTCGCCTCCTGGAATTAGCAATAAAAATTCGTGTATTTTCCCTGAAAAAATTCATGGCAATTATTTCATTATTCATCGAAGCGGTGATGATATCGACTCTTCTTTTTGCAAAACACTTGACTTTGATGGGAATACATGGCTTGAAGAATATCGCTGGATTTGTCCACGCCCTGGACATTGGGATAGTCTAAAAATAGGAATGTCGGCACCACCAATCAAAACTGAAAAGGGATGGGTATTACTCTATCATGGCGTTTCTTCCGATGATCACTTTTACCGAGTCGGGGCACTACTGCTTGATCTTGAAAATCCAACACACATTATAGCACGCACCGATGAACCGCTTTTTGAACCAGTAATGCCATGGGAATTGGAAGGACAAGTAAATAATGTCGTATTCCCTTGTGGAGCCGTACGTGTTAATAATACAATCTACATGTACTACGGCGGAGCTGATCAAGTTATAGGTGTTGCCACCATGAATTTATACGAAGCTATGGAATACGTTGAAGCATGCAAAATTTTTTGGAAAAAAAATTAAGATATTTGTCATTTTCAGCTGCAAGACTAACGCCCTGCAGCTGAAAATTCATTTCTTAGGTATTTTTAAAGAGAAACATCGCCCTTACAAACAACCGTATCCTTTGGCAAATGACTCGTATGCGTCTGGTCAACTACCGCTGATTCTGATTGGAATATTCGGTTACCATGTTCAACTTGTCGACCTCTATTCCACGCGGACACTGGAGTAAAATATCCAATAATACGTGTATAATGCTCAGTAATAGGTGCCGCGCAAATAGGACACGTTTGTACAGGTCCAGCAACTGAAACGTGATTATTTTGACATCGACAGAAATTATAATTTACCGCAAAATGATCACAACCGCTACTAATAGCATAATCAATCAATCGTTTCATTTGATTCTTGTGCGTTAACTTTTCGCCAATATTTAAGTGCGAAATACCACCACCTGTGAGAGCTTTAGAAAAATTACCATCTAACTGTATGCGATCAACAATATCACAATCAACCCACAGTGGAATAAATTGGTTCGAATAAATTTCGTAATTCATTCCATGAAGCATACGATCTTTTTCTGCAAACTTAACTGCTAAACTTTCAGCCGGAACTTGTTCTACGTTAAAAGGCACGCCATATTTTTTGCTACATTCAGTTGCATAATTGCGAATCGTTTCAAGCAAATCAATTGCCAACCGCTTGCCCTGCTCAGACAAAATAGAATATCCAAGCTGCTCTAAGCATTCATAAATACCATTTACACCAAATGTACTAAATAAGCGCTCCATTGACATGATATCATATTTAAAAAATGGTAAAAACCCTTCAGCTGATCGCTGGGATATCAATTTACGATGGGCATTTAAAGCATCGCGAGCCTGATCAAGACGAACTTTTAACAATTCTAATAAATGTTCATACGATGTTGCAACCTTACCAAGGCGAGCCAAATTTAAGGTTACAACGCGATGAGAACCTAATGAAACCCCACCATTACCAAAACTATCTGTTCCTGCAAGCTCAAGATCATTAATTAATCGACAACAACTTGCAATTTTATTGCCGGAAGAAATATAAATATTAAAACAACCTTTTTCCAAATTAATTTCTGAATAATAATCAAGTGCTTCTTGATCTAAAATTTTACGATCTTCATCAATTCGTAAATTAAGTGTTACCACAGGAAAACGATATGGCAACCCACTTGATGGATCACCTTGTTGAAACCAATCACAAAATATTTTTTGGATTTCAAGAATTAAATCATAATCTGGTGAACTACCATCAGGAAACACAAGTTCACCAAAAAGTTGCTCAAGATTAGGGCGATCAAAAATAGATACGTTTGAAAAAGGAGATTGATGCGAAGGTCTCAATTTTTTATTGAGCGTATGTACCAATGACTGAAAATCATTTTCAATTTCTTTACGCACTTTAGGATCATAAATATCTAAACCATCTTTTTTAATAAAATAAGAATAACAAACAAAAAGATCCCCAACAGCAACCGCACCAGCAATTTGCTGAGCCAATTCAATGGTTACTTCTTTTACTTGATCGATAAATGAACGAGCACGATGTGGCGGCAATGATTTTAACTGACCCCAAAAATTACCGCGATCAAGTATAAAATATGAAGAATATGCCCAACAATAAGGTACTTGTACCGCTGTACTATCGTGAAAATATAAATCACCTTCCCATGTTGCGCGCATAATTTCATTTGCATACCCAGCACCATATTCTTGCATTAAAATATCATGAAGATCATGATACCCAAGAATCTTAAAATTGCTTTTAGCAACCTCAGAAAGGAAATTTCCATGAGACCGCCCTTCATGCAAATTCGCATTATTATCAATCGAAATATCAATAAGATTTTCTCCGTAATAACGCTTTGACATCAACGACATATCAAGCTGATGCTCTGCAATACCCTCTAATGCCAAAATTTTTGGATGGGTCTGAGCATATACTTCTTTGAACGCCTGTGAAAACTGACTATAATTTTTTAAGACTTCCATTGTCCCGCCTCTTTTTTAAAAACTCTTTGATTTGTTGACGCTGGCCACGCATCAACATGCAACTCTTGACGATATGGTCCACACACAATAAGTGATAACGATTTCAATAGATCATGAGGCAATACCTCATATTCGCGCCCTGTATATAAAACAATTGTTTTATCAGTTTTAGCGGTAATTTCTTTGCATAGCGCAATCAAAAAATCCATCTGATCCGTAGGTTCGCCACCTAAAAACACAACAGAATCGGCTAAAGGATGTTCTTTAACTTTTTGCAGCACCTGGTCTAATGACATCAGGGTACCATTTTCTTTTTCCCATAACTCTTTATTCTGGCAGTGAGGACAGCGCAAGCTACATCCAGAAAGGTATATTGCTATACTTGTATGATCTGGATAATCGATGAATGACGTGCATATGCGAGCTATATAACCATGCATAGGCCCCCCTTATTTTTTAAAAAACCAACCTATTTTTTTGACCAAGGTTTGGTTAGTTTAAATGAAAAAAAAATAAGAAGAAAACCTTTTTTTAAATTATTCTTTCCGTAATTTATATTTTTTTTAAAAAGCCTGACCCCACCAAAATGTAAAGATATAAAATGATTATTAAGGACTTTTTTTTATTGATTTTCAAGGCTTTTTGCGCAATCTTCCCACTGCGCGAGAGCTTCGGATATATCTTTTTTGTATTGCTCCATTTCATCAAATATTTTTGCAAACGGAACACTCCCATAGACTACAGACTCTAATCTACTTGCACAATCTGCTTGCTTTTTCTCGAGCGTCTCCATCTTACGCTCAATACTTTCCATTTTTTTCTTGATTTCATAAAGCTCTTTGCCGCTTAAGCTCTTTTTTTCTTGTTGTGCTTGGGGTTTTGCAACAGCCGCTCTCTTCTCAGGCTTTGTTGATTCAATACTTTGCATACGAGCAATCTCTTGTTGCTCCTTTTGATAATGATATGAATCAAAATTACCTTCATACGAAACCACTCCGCTTGGAGATAATTCTAAAATTCGAGTAGCCAATCCATTTAAAAAAGTGTGATCGTGTGAAACAAACAAAATGGTCCCTGGAAATTGACCAAGCGCTTTTAACAATATATCTTTTGAATCAATATCAAGATGGTTTGTTGGCTCGTCAAGAATTAATACATTTGCATGCTGCAACAATACCTTTACCATTGCAACACGATTACGCTCCCCACCGCTCAACACGCCAATTTTTTTATCAACGTCATCACCTGAAAATAAAAAAGATCCCAACAAAGGACGTATTTGCATGCGCATTGCCTGCGTAGTGCATGCCGATTCTACCTCCTCATAAACTGTTTTCTTTTTATCAAGAACACGATCTTGATCCTGCTCAAACAATGCAATAGAAACATTATGCCCACGCTCAATAGTACCATGCTGGCAACGAATTGCCCCCATAATAATATTTAATAACGTTGTTTTCCCCACACCATTTGAAGCAACAATTGCAGCCTTATCCCCGCGCACCAATTCAAATGAAACATTTTTAAATAATTGCTTTTTTTCAAAAGCATGCGCAATATCATGCACTTTTAAAACTATTTTTCCAGGCTGTTTAACCGCAGAAAAATTGAGTTTAATTTTAGGCGGCGGCGGCACAATCTCAACAAGCTCAATTTTTTCAAGCGCCCGCAACATACTCTGAGCCGTCGAAGCCTTTGACGCCTTTGCTCGGAATTTATTGATAATTTCCATCTTGTGTTTTATTTCACGCTGCTGTTCGGCATAAGCAACCTCTTGCGCCTCCAGCTCTTTTTCTTTTGTTTCAAGATAAGAAGAATAATTGCCACGATATAACTTTCCGCGCCCGCGATCAAGTTCAAACGTTAAGGGGCAAAGTTTATCAAGAAATAATCGATCGTGACACACAAGCATAAAACCAAACGTTGACTGCTGTAAAAAACCAAGTAACCAATCTTTTGCTAAAATATCCAAATGGTTTGTTGGTTCATCAAAAATATAAAAATCTGCTTTTTGCAATAATAATTTTGCGAGCACAATACGCATTTTCCAACCAACACTCAACGTTGCCACTGGCTGGTCAAATGAGGTTGGCAAAAAGCCTAGACCCTGTAACATTTTTTTAGTTTCTAACACCAATTGATCAAAATCATGTTCAACAAGAAAATATTGCAATTCTGCAATACGCTCAATAAGTTCTAAACTTTTTTCGGGATTATTTTTATATGCAATAAGACTTTCTTCGTGGGCTTTTAATTCAGTTTTTGCAAGAACAACATCTTCATATACCGAAAGTGTTTCATCCAAAATTGAACGCGCCGAAGCCAACACTACTTCCTGAGGAAGATATGCTACTGTCTTACGTTTTTCAATAGAAACCTGACCAAAGTCTAAAGCCTGCTGACCACTAATGACTTTCAACAAAGTTGTTTTGCCGCTACCATTTTTTCCAACAAGCGCAATACGATGATCTTGAGCTATTGTAAGAGATATATCGTTAAATATAACCTTCCCACCAAGGTTAAGTGATAAATTTTTTAATATAATCATGTTCTACAGTATACATCAGCTTTTTTTTTACGCAATAAAATGATCAATTCATTCTTTTTGTACTATTTTCCATCCAAGATACCACCTAACGCTTCTATAAGTGGTGACGGTGTATAAAAATAACGCTGAGCCAATAAAGGTTCAGACGCAACAACATCACGAGTTGCAAGCACCATAAATTTCTTATCATGCATGGCAAACGTACAATACTCCCCGCTCATCTTAATACACTCACGAAACTCATCAATAGTTCTCACCTTTTTGCCATTTACCTCAACCAATAAATCCCCCACACACACAACACGAGCTCGTTGCGCAGGAGAATTAGGGAATAAATGCGTTACTACTAACCGTCCCTTGTATTGATTTTTTCGCTCTCGATATCGAATGAGTTTTGGCTCAATATCTTCCAAAGGCTCAAGATGATTCAAGGCGAGCTCCATCACAACCATCCCTCCAAATATTTCATACAAAATAGGCTCAAACCCTGGATACATCTTGCGAATTGCAAGCGGTTGCGTATGCTCAAATAATAATTCTATCGAATGCTCTAGCCCATGACGGAACACCACAATATTCAAGCGCTGACCTAATTCAAATCTATTTAAAAGTGCAGCGAGCGGAACTTTATCCTCGCTCCATGGCACATCAAGCTCACCGTAACGATCAACCGAATACCCATTTATTTTGTACATCATATCCCCTGGACAAACACCCGCCCGCTCTAACAACGAATCTTTGTATACACGCGTGATATACAACCCACCCGGCAATGGATTTTGCAAAAATGCAATCATAGGCTTGTTCCCATAATTAAATTCACACCCCAAAATAGGCTTGCGCAATAACCGCACTTTATGTAAATCCTGAATAACGCTTTTTAGATTATCGATAGGAATGATATATCCAATATTTTGTGCGTCAGGTATCCGCGCCGTATTAATACCAACTACCTCTCCTTGAGCATTTAATGATGGTCCACCAGAATTTCCTGGATTAAGCGCAGCCGTAATTTGAATATATGCCTCACCCCAGGCATATTCATGACCACTCACAATCCCCTGAGTGCTTTTTAATTTTTCTTGCCCAAGCGGATACCCCAGCGCCAAAATTTCCTGCGTACGTACAACCTTATCCGACTCCCCAAGCTTTAACCAAGGAATTGAGCCCAAATACTCCGTAATACGCCCAAAAGACTCCGGCGACAACTTAAGCAACGCAAGGTCACGATCAGGACAAACCCCAACAATATGCACGTCAAGCTGTTCCTTTCCTAGTGCTGGAATTTGAATCTTAACACTCACCGCATGATCAATAACATGAAAATTGGTAAGTAAATGACCTTGAGCATCAATAAAAAAACCAGTTCCATACGATTTACTTTGGCTCGGTGCCTTATAAGGCTCAAGCCAATCAAACGAAGCCGTCTGCACAAAAATTTGAACAACGGTATTCTTGGCAAGCGCCTGAACCTTACGCCACCCACCTTGCTCTGCGATGGTCGCAGCAAGCGCTCCATAGACAAAAACCACAAAAATGTAAAAAACTCGAATAATACTATCGTAACATATCATCATAATCATCTCCCCCAAAAACAATATTTTTATTTTTTAGTAAAGCATAATAAAGGATCAACACGCAACAATTGTAAAAGTTTTACGCAAGACAAGGAAAATATAAAAAGGGAAATGAAAATGGAATAGCAAAATTTTGAAATTAACTGGCGGGGCTGACGGGGCTCGAACCCGCGACCTTCCGCGTGACAGGCGGACGCTCTAACCAAACTGAGCTACAGCCCCAAAATACTTGAGGCGTTTTAACCAGTAATTACCAGATAGTTTGCCAAATACCTTAAATATTGCAAGAAAAATCTCACTAAAATCACTAAAAAATAGTTATTAGTTTCGAATTCTATTTTTTTATTGCATAATTATATTTTTAGCATACATTCAAACCCCTATCTTTGCATTTTTATATGTACTCCAAAATAAAAACTTTACCTAAAGGACCATAATGTTTTTGCTCTCATCACTAAAAAAAAATATCCTTACCTGCATAGCAATACTGTGTTTAGGATCTTCAACTATGTACCCTATGTCAAACCTTCCTTCACTAAAAAAAACGCTAGAACCTCTCCACCAAGACTCATCCTTTTTTGAAGTTTGTGAGTCAATTTTACAGCTCCCAGAATATGAATACACAGAGGATATAGCATCTGATTTTGGAGAATCCTACGAACCAATAATATCCATGGAAATGCTTTCAAATCTTATCGCTCATGTTTTTTCCTCAATGAAAGAAGAGTATAAACAATTGTATAATTTCTCCCCTCAAGATATTGATTGCCTTTTTGACGAAGAACAAGGAATCTGCGCTAAAGCCTTTACCGTTCAACCAGAAGCGACAATAATTTCTATTGGGGATCTTCATGGAAATGCGCACTCTCTTGCAAGAATTATCAATGCTCTTTATAAAAGAAAACTTATCACCCGCGATGGCATACTTGATAAAGATGCATATCTTATATTCACCGGAGACCTTGGCGATCGTGGGCACTATAGCATTGAAACATGGTTCCTTGCCTTATTGCTCTACAAAAAAAACCCCAAAAAAGTTACCATTCTTCAAGGAAATCACGAAACAAAAAAACTCATAGAAATGTATGGCATGTTAAATGAATTAACAATAAAATACCAAAAATTTTGCGATAGTTGTTTTTATGATATTTTAAACAGAGCCTTTTTTGAACTTTTTTACTTACTCCCTCAAACATGCTTTGTAGGAACACTCAATGCACAAAATTCTTACACATTTACCCAATATTTTCACGCAGGACTTCCCGATTTTCTTGCTGAAAATAATGAATATTTCTCCCTACAATTTAATAAACTGTTAAATCTTACCATTCGCAATATGAATAATAACGCTATGACCATTTACCCTCAAGCTCCAAAGCACAATGGGCTTATTTGGAATAGTTTTTTTTCCGACCCTGAAGCTCCCGCAATAAAGTTACCAGGAAATAGATGCCCTCTTCCAAATGGCGCCGCCCAAGATCAACAATTTCACGGCATAGCCACACTCAATTACCTAGAAGCCCATCGTAAAGAAAAAGTATATTCTGTATGCGGCATTATCCGTGGGCATGATCATCTTAAATACGTCTCACAACTTGCTTACAACAAACACCCAGAACCTAGCCGCTGTTTATCAAACTTAGAACTTGCAAACTGGACCCCTATTAAACACCCAATCTTATTACAAGTTGACCCTCAAAATAGTAGCTTTCCCGTTGTTTCCATATCAAGCCTAGCAAACATTTTGGATTATGATAATTTTATTACATTAACGTTCAATAAGGTTTATGACACATGGCAAGTCAATCCTTTTAGCAAAAATAAATATGATGATGTATGGCAAACAAAATCACAAGAAATTACTATTCTACCCAACCCCGGAATGCTCTCGGACTATAAAAAACAAAGAACTTCTCTACAAATTTTTAGACTTCCCAAGCCCCCCACCGGTCTACAAAAAAAACCTATTACCAAAACACCTATAAAACCTAATGTTATAACACTCCCCCAAAGCGCCGCTATTACGCAGCAAAGAAAATTGTTTATATAGTTCATTTTAAAAGGAGAAATTATGAATATGACAATAAAAAAAAATATAATAACACTCTGTAGTGTTGTTTGCCTTACGTTGTTTACAAGCTGCACCAAAACAACCATAGAGGAAAATTCAAAGCCTCAATCGGTCAAGCCTCAAGACATAGTCCCTGTTGTTATACTCGGCGGCGGCATTGCAGGCTTAACAGCTTCGATTTACCTGCAGCAAAGTAACATCCCAGCCCTTGTGGTTGAAGGACCAAAACCCGGAGGGGCTCTCGGACAATCACATGAAGTTAATAATTGGCCAGGAGAATATCACGTATCTGGAGCTTCGATTGTAGAAAAAATAAAAAAACACGCGCTCCAAAGCGGTGCGACTATAATAGATGGCGTAGTACAAAACGTTACATTTACCTCACTACCCTATCAAATAACCATTGAACTACCTGATGGAAAACTTAAAACAATCGCAACTCACACGTGCATTATTGCAATGGGCACCGAGCCAAACTTTTTGCACATACCAGGTGAACAAGGAGAAGATGGTTTTTGGGGGCGCGGCGTAAGCAATTGTGCTGTATGCGATGGTGCATTTTACAAAAATAAAAAAGTTGTTGTTGTTGGCGGCGGAGACTCTGCGGTTGAGCAAGCTCATTATTTATCGAACATTGCCTCTTCGGTCACCATGCTTATCCGCAAAGATGTTTTTGCAGCAAAAGACAAAAAGGCGCTGGATCTATTGCTAAAAAAAGAAAATGTTTCAGTACGCTTTAATACTGCCCCTCACCAAATAGAAGGTGATGCTTATGGCGTTACTGCTATTCACACAACAAACACAAAAACAAATAAACAAGAAACAATCGCAGTTGATGGAATCTTTTTGGCCATAGGATCTCGTCCAAATACAACCCTTTTTAAAGATCAACTTGAACTCACGCCACAAGGATTTATCACTCTTAAAAATCATCAAGAAACATCGCGCCCTGGTATTTTTGCAGCGGGAGATATTGCAGACAATCATTTTATACAAGCTATAACAGCTGCAGGCGATGGTTGCCGCGCGGCGCTGCAAGCAAAACGTTTTCTTGACACACTTTCTTAATCAGTTAGCTGAAACTGAAGATGCAATATCTATAAGTGTTTTTTTTAGATCATCTTCATCCTGAGCATGTAAAGAAAATTGAATAGACACTATATCTTTGATGCCCGATGTTGATTGTAACACATCATTCAGCACTCGGGTATCTTCATTATCGTTTGGCACAATTTGTGTAAAAACATGACTATTTTTTTTATATGAAGAAAACCCCAAAGCACAAGGATATTCAAAAACTTTTAAACGCCAAAAATCATAATCACCATGAGCAAATAACAAACCAAAACAATCAAAGGGGATCCCTACTCCTTCAGTGGCAGAAGAAAAGGTAAAAACAGGTATATGATTTTTTAATAAAAATCCACTCCCATTATGTTCATCAATTCCCTTGCCTAAAGGAGCATACTTAAGGGCAACACGCCAATGAAAAATACTCGGTAATCGTTTAGATGAGTCCATCTGCAAATGATCATAGGTTGCTTGATGCAAAAACATTTTCATACCATACTCTCGATGCTGATGACCTCGAAAAAAAGCACACACTCCCGCCTCATGCATTTTTTTTAAAACGCATGGAACTGACATTGCCCAAACCCGTAAAGAATCCGCTAAAATCTCTTGAGGTACCCCAACAGAATCGCATTGATAAATGTCGCACCATTGAAACCCGCAAGAAATTAATTCATTTTTATCTAACGTAATCGGCAAATAATAAACTTTTTTTTCAGCAGAAAGTGTCTGAAATTTTTTTAATAATTCTGTGTAATAAGGAAATGGCGCAAATCCACCATGACACGCAAGTATTGTTTTGCTTTCTTTGGTTATATAAAGAGCCAAAGGCAAATCCTGATATGCTCTGTAAATCATAGATTTTACATAATCAGCATTATCAGCATATTTTAACTGTAATTCTTTTGAAAAACCTCCACCCTTTGAAACAATGCGATTATTAACAATTGGCAATTCATGGTTTCCACGAACTAAAAACACAGAATCCCAGTTTGCACATTTCAACCGCAAAAGTGTATACAAAACCTCCGCACCATAACGACCCCGATCAACATAATCACCCGTAAAAACCATATGAAAATGTTTATCTTTTATAACAAAATCATCACCCAGATAGCCCAATGCAACAAGTCGCCATAAATTCCGCAACAATGAATGAATACTTCCATGCAAATCCCCAATAAAACATATGGTACTATCACCCTCAAGCCGAACTTGTGCAGCATGTGCATTTTTTATGTAATTTTCACTACTCTCATCAGATTCATCAGAAGAAACATTAACTCGAACCCCCGCGCTTGCTGCCTTGCCTCTAAAATCATACAAAACACGCAATAATTCCTGGGCTGGTAAAATAGAATCAGAAAGATAATCATAATTACTAAACTGTTCATCATATGACGAAAAACAACGCGCGCTCCATAATGAAAATGTTGTAAATGTATAAGGAATAGATCCTTCATAGGACTGATAATAATCTTGCACGTCTTGTGAAGATAAACGCGGTAACCGAACTTTTTTTTCTTCTGGCAATGATGTCTTTTGCATTAAATTTTTATAGTATAATGCTGAAGGTAAGGCATGTAAGCGGCTATGAAAAAATCGTTGTTCCATTAATGCATGCACTTCCTGACACACAATCAAAAGACCAAACAATAACATTACAACTTTTTTCATAACCGCCCCTTTTAATTAATTCTGCACATCAAAACCTTCTGATGCTTATTGATTATTGCCAGCAGACGTATTAACAATCTCTTGCAACCATCCTTTAATTGTTGCTTGATCACCTTGCTCTTCTGAAAATTCTACAAAAATAGAATCCTCCATGCCAGAGGTAGATTTGTACGATTTATCTTGAATAGTTTTATTTATTGGTTTAATCAACGTAAAAGGATTGGTTAATTTGCTTATTGATGGATTAGTTGAAGCAAACCAAACTGGGAACTCATAGACTTTAAGTCTCCATTCTTCAAACGGCCCTTTGATACTTAGAATACCAAAACAATCACTTTTTACACCAACCCCTTCTATTGCTGAAGAAAAAGTAAAAATAGGAATCATTTTAGAAACTAAAAATCCATCAGATTCATTATGTTCATCAATCGCACCAATATGAGAAAGCGCAGCCACCCAATTATACAAACTAGGATTTCCACGACACCAATCACCCGTTGCAGGTTTAAACGTATCAGAATCCCCTGAAATTCCCAAAACCTTTAAACCAAAAGAATGATGTTGATGGCCCCTCATCATAAGGCGGATTCCAGCTTTTTCAAGTAACAACTGACTAGCAGAGCGGCCAACACGCCAAATACGGGATCCTGCTTTTTTAATAAAATCTTGTGATAAAGAATCTTTAAAAAATTCTAAATTTTTTGAAGATTTAGGTTTTTTATATATTTCAAAATCACACCACTGATATCCAGAATAACTATTCTCCGGATATTGATCACTAAAATTCCCTTGTGACCCAAGTGGAATATAAATATACCTAATTGAAGGTAAAGATTCAGGCACTTCTTTATTATTTTTTAAATGATTAACATCATAATAACTATATGGAGCAAACCCACCATGAACAGCTTTTATTACTTCGTCATTAACAACAATATAAACAGCTAAAGGCATTGTATCATATAATTGATATAATAACGGATTAATTTCTTCATATTGTTCATACCCATACTTCTTTTCAATCTCGAAGTCTATTACTCGTGGTTCAACCATATCCAGAAATATTTTTTCATGGTTTCCACGAATAAGATAGACTTGTTCCCAATTAACACATTTTAAACGCAACAACGTGTATAAAACTTCAATACTAAAACGCCCTCGATCAACATAATCGCCTGTAAAAACCATATAAAAATCTTTTTTTATTATCTTAAATTGATCATCCAAATAACCAAGAGCTACAAGCCGCCACAAACTTCTTAATAATGAATGCAAACTTCCATGTAAATCACCTATAAAACAAACCTTACTCTCATTACCTATTCGTAAAACGGTTACATGAGGATGCTTAACGTCATCAGATAAAATAGCAGTTTTTTGATCAATAGCATTCCATGTTGCTTCATTCAAAATTCCTTTTTCTTGCATATTTTCTTTATATTCATTAAAAACACGCACAAATTCTTCAAATGATAAAACTGGACTTGGATAACTATACATTTTCGGCGCCTTCTGCTCATCATAAGAAGACAAACAAGCCGCACTCCAACCAGTTAATGAAGCATATGATATAGATTCATCCTGACTTTTTGACGATACAGATTGAGCTGAATCTTGTGGTAAAGTTGCAAATACCGCGTAATTGCTAAAACATAAAGCCAACAATAACAATCGAGAAAGCATAAAAACCTCCATTCTCCTAAGAAACACATTAAAAAAAATCTTACTACCTATTATCATGACATATAATATTTCTATTGGTCAATAATTTATCGACATATCTTTTGTTCATTCAAAAAAAGTCCCCTGATATCACATCAAGGGACTTTTCACAATGCAATATTTTTAATGAATAATTTTTACTCAGCTATGTTTTGAGATGCTGATTGACCATTACCGGCAGACACATTAACGATCTCTTGCAACCATTCTCGCATCGTTGACTCATCAACCGCCATCGCTCGTTCTTTTGGTAAAAACTTTATAAAGACTGAATCTTCCATACCAGAGGTAGATCTAAAACGCTGTAATCTGTCAGCCATATTGCCTGGTTTTATGAGTGTAAACGGTTGCGGCAACGAATTAATTATTCTTAATTTTGAAATAAATGAAACAGGAAATTCATAGACTTTAAGTCTCCATGTTTCGAACATCCCATCGAGCGTCAAAATACCAAAACAATCATAATTTAATCCAACACCCTCTACCGCTGATGAAAAAGTTAAAACAGGAATCATTGTAGATACCTGGAATCCATTATGTTTATTATGCTGATCAAATGCCGCCTCTGAACCAACATAAAACAATGCAGCAACCCAATGTATTTGCCCACTATTTGGATCAACAAAAGCTTGGTCAATATTCACCAATGAAGTATCTGCCGCGCCTAAAACTTTTAAGCCAAAACAAGCATGCTGGTGTCCCCTAATCATAAGGCTCAATCCTGCTTTTCTAAGCAATTCAGGAACCGATGCCCCACCAATATGCCAAACACGCCCAGATGTTGGAAAAATTGCAGCATCCGTAAGGGCTTGTTCAAAAAGCGGCTCAAAATCACACCACTGATATCCAGGGGCAGAAATTTCCTCACCTACAAGAGGTATATAAAAATAACGCTTTTGAACTAAGGATTCAGCTTTATCATTTCTAATTTTTACACTCGTTTCTATAAAACGATTAACATCAAAGTAGTAGTCATATGGTGCAAAACCACCATGCACCGCCTTAATAATTTGTTTATGAACAACAATATAAACAGCCAAGGGCATAGTATCATACACTATAGACAATAACCCCATACATTGTTCTGCCTTATTTTCTCCATACTTTTGCGTCAATTCCTCATACAATCCATCTCTTTTGTTAATTTCAATCATTTCATGATTACCACGAATAAGATGAACGCGTCCCCAATTAGCACATTTTAAACGTAACAGTGTATACAAAACCTCAATACCATAGCGACCACGATCAACATAATCGCCTGTAAAAACCATATAAAAATCTTTTTTTATTATTTTAAACTGATCATTTAAATAACCAAGTGATACAAGTCTCCACAAGTTTCTTAATAATGAATGTAAACTTCCGTGCAAATCACCCATAAAACAAACTTTATTGCCATCATCCATATCTAAAACAGTAGCATAGGGATGCATAAAATCCTGTGAAGCTGCTGCCGTTTTGCGATCAACTACAGTCCAGATTTCTTTGTTTAAAATCCCTTTTCGCTCCATTTTCTTTTTATAATCACGAAAAACACGAACAAACTCAAGATAGGGAAAAACTGTTTCAGATCTAAAATATGATGGCTCATGTTGCTCATCATATGAACGCAAACAAGTAACAGTCCAATCAATCAACGAAGGATAAGTATAATTTGGAGCTTGAGCAGCCGAACGCTCCACCTGAATGTTTAATGATGCAGATCGAACAGGATCATTCGGATTATCAGCATACACAAAGCCGCAGCTTACACATAACAACAACAATAACAATCGCATAACCATTATAACCTCCATTCCCCCAAAACCTTCATATAAAAACCATTATACTACACCTTAGTGTTGCATAAAATATTTTTATTAGTCAATAATATACAACTAATTAATCGTATAATTAATCATAAACAGAAACTTCAGCGGTATTGGCACGCCGAACAAAACACCCTAAAAATTCTTTATTACCTGAAGCGGCTCCTAAAATCGGTGAATCGATAACCCCTTTGCATACAAAACCATGTTCTGCCATGCCATCAATAACTTTTTTTATAACCCGCTGATGCACAGCATCATCTTTTACAAGACCTCCACGACGAATATCTTCTCGCTCTGCTTCAAATTGAGGTTTTATAAGAGCCAAAATAGTTGCATGCGATTGAGTAATTTTTTTAATTGCATCCATAACCTTGAGTAATGAAATAAATGACAAATCAAGCGTAACAAGATCAACTAATTCGGGAAGATAATCAAGGTGACGAAGATTAACTTTTTCGAGCACAACAACGCGCGAATCTTGACGCACCTTTTCATGAACCTGCCCAAAACCAACATCTATCCCATACACTTTTTTAATCCCACGCTGTAACAAGCAATGAGTAAAACCACCTGTTGAGATACCAGCATCCATAGCAACAAGTCCTTCAGGATTAACCTGAAAATGATCCAAAGCGGCTTCAAGCTTGAAGCCGCCGCGACTAACATATTTAGGTTCTTGATGCGTTAAAATAACCTCATCCTCAGGCGTTATGGGAGTACCCGCTTTTGTTTGCACCTTTCCATTGACCGTAACCTTGCCCTGCATAATAAAACTTTGCAAAAGTGTACGAGAAAGGTCTGGATATAATTCTGCTAAAACCTGATCTAATCGACGTTTAATTTTCATGCAATTTCTTCAATCAATTTTGATGGCCTAAAAAAGAAGCGACGTGCAAGCATGTCTTCATCTTTTACAATTTTATCAACTGACAATACACAATAAAACTTACTTTCTGTTTTTATGGTTAAAAAACGAGTAGTTTTACTTTTTTTCACCGCATTACGAAACTCATCCAATGTTTTTACAGGTATATCATTAACACATTCAATAAGCTCACCCGGCTGTAAAATTTGTGCTTTGTATGCTTGAGAATTTGGCAAAATATGCGTAAGAACTAAAGCAGGCTCTTGCTGTTTTTCAATTTTGGCATAACGAGATAAATCAGAAGCTCGCTCGGGTGAACGCTGCATCAGCGGCGCAACGTGATTAAGCGCAAGCTGCATAATCACCATGCCGCCAATAACTTCATAATCCTTTGCTTCTGGCTCAAATTCACTGTAAATAATTCTTACTTTAGGTAAATAGGTATGCTCCAATTTAAACGTAAACACCTTTGGTTGCCCCTTGCGATACACAAGCAATGTTACATCTTCGCCAACCTTAAGGCGATTGAGTACCTCAAGCAGATTAACTTTATCTTCACTCCATGGAACGTTTAAATCTCCGTAAATATCAACCCTATACCCATTAATTTCATAAAGCATATCATTTTCTTGAATCCCAACACTTTTAAGCAATGTGTTATCAAATACTTTTGCAATATACCATCCACCTTCGCCAGGGTTTTCCAAATATGAAACTAATTCTGGAGAAGCAATAGTAAATAAACACCCAAGCGTTGGACGCCGCAACAACGTAACTTTATATAGGTCCTGCAATGCATTTTTAACTTCGTCAATTGGAATAATATACCCAACATTTTGGGCTTCCAGAATGCCACGTGCATTAATACCAATAACTTCACCATGGCTATTTAAAGCAGGACCTCCAGAGTTGCCAGGATTTAAAGGAGCTGTAATCTGAATATATCCAAAAATCCCCAGGCGCTCACGACCACTCACAATACCAAGCGTACTCTTTAAACGTGTTTGCCCCAATGGATAACCCAGCGCTAACACCTCTTGCGAACGTAAAATTTCATCAGAATCACCAAGCTCTAAAAATGGCACACTTCCTAATTTACGCACAATTTTTTCTCGCGACTCATCGGTAAGCCTCAATAATGCAATATCTCGCTCTGGGCTTACCCCCACAATTTCAACATCAAATTGCTCGTGCCCAAATGATGGAATCTGAATTTGCACGCTACTAGCCTGCGCCACCACATGATAATTGGTAATCAAATCACCGTCAGCATTAATAAAAAAACCACTACCTCGCCCCTCGCCCTGTTCAGGCGTTTTATAAGGCTCTAACCAATTAAATTCACAAATTTGAGCAAAGACCTGGACAACAGTATCTTTAACTTTTTTTTGAACCTCTAACCACGTTGATGTTGCAACACTCTTACCTGAAATTAAAACCCCATTTCCATTATTTGCTGAAACAACCTGATTAGAATCTTTATGCTCAGCATGTTTTTTCATATCAACAACCTGCTGATACTGCTGCAATGCATGCCGTTGTGCATACAACCCATAAAAAACATAACCTCCAATACCTATCATTCCCAAAAACACAAGAGTACAAATTTTTTTAAACATATCCATCGCACCCAATCCTCTTTTTAATAGAAACCCAAAAAAACAGTATAAAAAACAGTGTAACAAAGTTTAAAAAAGATGCTACCATATGCACAAGATCAAATAACACTATTCAAACAAGAAAGGTTATTCATGACAACATCGCCTATTTTTTCGATGATAGCACGAGAACAACAGCGACAAACCGAATGTATTAATTTAATAGCCTCAGAAAACTATGCCAGCAAAAATATATTGTCCGCAGCTGGTTCTATCCTTACCAATAAATATGCCGAAGGATATCCAGGCCGCCGCTACTACGGTGGGTGTTCTATTATTGATGAAGTTGAATCGTACGCCATAGAACAAGGAAAAAAATTATTTGGCTGCGAACATATGAATGTTCAACCCCATTCAGGTTCTTCTGCAAATTTTGCGGCCTACTTTAGCTTGCTAAAGCCAGGAGATACCATTCTTGGAATGCAATTAAGCGCGGGGGGACACCTTACCCACGGATATCCCCTTAATTTTTCTGGAACAATGTTTAAGGCAATTTCATACGGCGTTAATCCTGATACTGAATGTCTTGATTATGACGAAATAGAAAAACTAGCGCAAGAGCATCAGCCCAAAATGATTATTGCCGGCGCATCGGCCTACGCTCGCCTCATTGACTATGAAAAGCTTGCAGCAATAGCACAACAAACAAAAAGTATTTTGCTTGTTGACATGGCACACATTGCAGGACTCATCGCCGCCAAACTCATACCTAGTCCTTTTGAATACGCAGATATCGTCACAAGCACAACGCACAAAACATTACGCGGGCCACGCGGAGGTGTAATCTGTAGCAAAAATCCCCATGCAAAGTCAATTGACCGCGCCATTATTCCTGGTACACAGGGCGGCCCACTCATGCATATTATAGCAGCCAAGGCCATAGCGTTTGAAGAAGCTCAATCGCCATCATTTATCACCTACCAACAACAGGTTATAAAAAATGCCCAAGCCATGGCTCATGCCTTTAAAGATATGGGGTATAAAATAGTTTCGGGCGGCACTGATACACACCTTTTCTTAGTTGATTTGCGCAGCAAATTTAACGATGTAACAGGAAAACTTGCAGAGGAAGTTTTAGGACAATGCAATATTATTATCAATCGCAACACCGTCCCAGGCGATACACAATCTCCAATGATAACAAGCGGGATGCGTATTGGAACACCAGCAATGACAACACGAGGATTTAAAGAAAAAGAAATACAAGAACTTACATCACTTATCAATGACATTATTGTACACAGAACCGATCAAACATACCTGCAAAAAACTCAAAAACACATTATACAATGGGCCTCTCAATTTCCAATCCCTTGCTAATATAAAAAATACCCGATAATGAAAAACATTATCGGGTATTAAACTATTTTGTTTAAAAAAATTACGCTAAATCAGAAAAGAAAAAGCGAATTTCTTCTCGCGCAGTTTCTGGTGCATCTGAACCATGAACGGCATTTTCACCTTTGTTTTTTGCAAATAATTTTCTGATGGTGTTTGCTGCTGCTTGTTCTGGATCTGTGGCGCCCATTAATTCACGCCATGCCTTAATAGCATTTTCTTTTTCCAAAACCATAACAACGACAGGACCAGAGCACATAAATTGTGTAAGTTCGCCATAAAAAGGACGGTCTTTATGTACCGCATAAAAAGCTTCAGCTTCTTGCTGGCTCAAATGATGCTTTTTAAGACCAACAATAGAAAACCCTTCTTTTTCGATACGATCAATAATTTGACCAGTAAACTTTGATTTAACAGCATCTGGCTTTATAATTGCAAACGTTCTTTCAAGCATGATAATTCCTTTTAATCTAAGCTACCGTAGTTTTTAGCAATAACCCAAGAATCATTATGGATCCCAAACAATAATCTGGGATCCATAAAAAATCACAATAACAACTTATTTTTCGTCGTTTTGCATTTGCTTAAGCTTAGCAGCGTGTTCTTCAAGGGCCTGTTGCAAGGTTCCTTTAGGTTGAGATTGCTGTGAAGCATGAGCATGTTGTTGTTCTTTTGGTTTTGCATGAGAACGTTCACGATGTTGTTCTTGTCGTGGCTGTTGTTGACGAGGTGCACGATGCTCACGTTCAGGTGCGGCTTGTTGAGATCTTTCTTGATGTTGTTGTTCTGCAGGTTTTTCGGCAGTTTCTGGTTTTGGTTCACGCAATGCACGCAAACTCAAACCAAGCTTACGATCTTCAGAACTTACCTTGATAACCTTAAACTTCTCAACTTGACCAACCTTAAGCATATCTTCTACTTTTGAAACATCGCTGTTTGATAACTCGGAGATATGAACAAGGCCTTCAATACCTGTTTGCAATTTAACAAATGCACCAAAGCTGGTAATCTTAGAAACTGTGCCTTCAACCACTGAACCCAATGCATATTCTGTTGCAACGTTTGCCCATGGATCATTTTCAAGTTGCTTAATACCAAGAGAAACCTTACGGTTTTCAATATCGATAGCAAGAACCACGGCTTCAACAACGTCACCTTTTTTGAACTTATCGCTTGGATGAGCAATATGATCAGTCCATGAAAGATCTGAAATATGAACAAGACCATCAACACCATCAAGCAATTGAACAAAAAGACCAAAATCGGTAATGTTGGTAATTTTACCAGAAATCTTATCGCCGATCTTGAATTTTTCAGCAACTGCTTTCCATGGATCTTCAGTCATTTGTTTGATACTCAATGACATTCTACGGTTGTCTTTATCCAAGGCTACAACGAGCGCTTCGATTGTTTGACCTACTGAAAAATGCTTTGCCAAATGGCTGATACGTTCTGTCCAAGAAATTTCTGAAATATGTACCAAGCCTTCAACACCTTTTTCTACTTCAACAAAAAGGCCGTAATCGGTAATGCTTGAAATACGTCCAGAAACTTTTGAATTGACAGGATATTTTGTATCAACATTTTCCCAAGGATTGGAGCTCAATTGCTTCATGCCAAGAGATATTTTTTCATGAGCCTTATCAAATGCGATAACTTTTACAGGAATTGTTTGTCCAATTTTTACCAATTCGCTTGGGTGAGCAATGCGCCCCCATGACATATCGGTAATATGCAACAAGCCATCGATGCCTCCAATGTCAATAAACACACCATAACTGGTGATATTTTTGACCACACCCTGCAATATTTGTCCGTCTTGGATTGTTTCCAATGCTTTTTTCTTGTCTTCTGTACGTTGTTCTTCAATGTACTTACGACGAGAAACAATGATATTGCCGCGTTTTTTATTGATCTTAAGGATTTTGCAGGTTACTTCTTGATTTACAAATTGATCAAAATCAGTAACACGTTGAACATCAACTTGAGATCCTGGCAAGAACGCAGGAATACCAACGTCAACGCTCAAGCCACCCTTAACCTTGTGAGTAACCACACCAGTGACTGGCTCATCTTTTTCAGCAAGTTCTGCAATTTTGTCCCAGGCTTTAAGTGATTTTGCTTTTTGATAAGACAAGACCACCATGCCATTTTTGTCTTCAAGACGATCCAAAATAACATCGATTGGTTCATTAATAACAATCTTTTTGAGCTCATAATCAGAAAATTCATAGTTTGGAATAAGCCCATCAGATTTGTAATCAATGCTAATCAAAACACCGTTGCTGTCTTTGTTTACTACACGGCCGGTAACAATTTTACCAGTTTGAAACTTGCTCCCAAATTCTTCATAATACTCAGCAAGTTCTTTTTGCAACGAAGCATCAATAGCAAGATTTTCATCTTCGAACAAAAGAGCACTGGTAGTAGGAACTGGAATGGAGGAGAATTTTTTTTCTTTTTGCATTAAATCTTCCTCGAGATAACGCGATAACGCGTTTTTTTGAATTAAAGGGTTAAACTTACGTTTTCAACAACTCATGCACGATGCTTTTACGCAGCATAATACACATTGACATAAACTAGCAAAAATCTATCAACTCGGCAAATTTTTTATTAACGCAAAAAATAAATACTTATCGTTTTTTAAATACCAAATGCGCTTCTTGCCCCAATACAGCAAAAAGACGTGCAATACTTGCAAGTGTTAAATTTGCATCACTCCGCTTAATCTTAGCAATGTGTGCAGGACTAACGCCTAAAAGCTTTACCATATCATTAAATCCTATTTTTTTTTCTTTCATATAATCGTCCATGGCAAGCGTAATATCATTTTGCAACGACTTTAAAACCTTTGCCTCAAGAGCAACTTGCTGATCTATTTCTTTAATTTCTGCCTTAGTTAATCGTGATTCTACTAATGATTGAAATTTTTTTGTTGTAAACATACGTGTTTTTGTTGATTTCATAACAATAACCCCTTATTTTTTAAATTTTTGATAATCGCATCCGTGCTATTTTAATATCATTTTGTTGGCTTGTTTTATCACCAGCACTCAATAAAATTATTATTTTATCTGCATAAAACCCATAATAAATTCTAAACCCATATCGATACTCTCTCAATTCAAATAATCCTTGACCAAGAGCTTTGCTATGAGGGAGCTTAAGCTCATTGCCGCAAGTTTCAAGTAATTTAAGCTCTTTAGCTACCGACTTAAATTGCTCTCGCGTTAATTTCAAAAACCAATTTTCAACAGATCTTCTACTTGAATTATCAACCCAATACTCTAAAGTCCATTTTTTCATATAGACAAAACCCTCCTTTTCTATTGAACTACAATTTAATATAGTATATTTTAATATAGTAGTCAATTATTTCATCTATATACTATTAACTCAAAATAACAAACTCCTGACGCAACTCATCCCACCCAATCAACACCGCATCATACTCAGCCGACTGCTCCATCGTATCAACAACATAAATAGGGTGATAATCATTCATGCGATATAACCACATCTGCTGAGCAATGCCCGTTGAACATAGATGCGGCGGAAACCCCGCAAACCAAAAATACTGCAAACGATGACACGCAGCATCAAATTCAAATCGCATTTATCAGTAACCCTGGAAGCATAGGCACCATTAAGAATCTATGCTATACACACCAAAAAGATTAACTCTTTGCGATGATTTAAATAAGGATTAATGAAATAGAGCTTATGCACAATAAAATTTATTTATAAAATGTAGCTCCCCTATACCCATTACACGGTGTTTCACTTGCATCCGTTATAACCATCTGCAAAATCAGGGTATGCTTTTCGCAGTTCAACAAAATTTCTAATACGTTGTTTTGTGATAACTTCTGTTTTGTGAAGAATTGTTTCAAACTCTGGATCGGCGGCCTTTTATATTAACTTTGAAAGCCATGAAATAATTCGCGAGACAGTGCTTTGATTAACGATAAAAATGAGGGTAACAAATTCTTGTGTTAGATACAACTTGTAGTACAAAAGACAAACGCAGCATGGTTTTTAGTGCATCAGGATCGAATTGACGTCCGCCACCAAGAGCCTTTTTTCTATTAAATCGTGATAAGCGAGCATTTTTATATTCCCTTAAAAAGGGCTCTAAACGCTTAATGAGAGTGTCAATTTGTTGACTGCTTATCCAAAAAAATCTTTTACATTTCTTTTCATTTTTCATTATTTTTTCTATCATGTTCGTGTAGTCAGTCCCTTTTTCAATTTTTAGCTTAATCGGCTAAAAAAAGATTGCCCACTTTTTTTTTATCTAAAGTTCCTTATTGTGCATAAGATCTAATGAACTTAAATTTGATATTGTTTACAAAAAAAACTTTCCTAATGAATTTAAAACTGATGAATGGTGGAAAAAGCGAGGACTTTAAAATCTCAAAATGGTTTAAATAAATTCAAAAAATCTGTTGCTTTTTTAAAAAAACCGTTCTACATTACCCCAAAATTATTGGTATAAATTCCATAAGTGGTAGGTCCATGTTCACTATCAAAAAGCAATTGCTGTTATTCTTAAGTATCATTTTATGCAACATAAGCATTATAAACGTCTCCTTTGCAGGGCATATTGAAACACAACAAGTTTTAACGCCAAATGGATTGATCTCCATAAAAGATCTTAAAGTTGGCGATTTGGTAATCAGTTATAATTTTAATACTAAAAAACCTGAAAATCTTTTTATCAATACGCCAATAATAAAAACTCAAAAAAATTATGCTGATGCACTTTATGAAATTTACATTGAAGATAATCGATGCATCAGCGCTTCTCCTCAACAAAAATTTTTAGTAGCGACACAAGAAGATAAAGATCAGGAGAGTCTAACTTTTGGCATAGAAGTTATTGAAGCACAATATCTTACCTCTAGCCACATGCTTCTTGATTCCAATCTACTCACTATTCCCATTACTCAAACACATAAAAAAGAGCTGTACAAGGTAGAAAGAAGAGTAAAAAAATATTTTTGGAAAAGCATAAAACGTGTTAAAAGAAAAACTATATTTACTCGCATTGACCTGTATTCCATTGAATTGCAAGAACCCCATAATTACTTAATTCCGGTATTTTCACAAGGCATAGCTTGCAAAGACGACAAAAATATTCCACTGATATTAATGCACAATGGCTTACCAGCACTTGCAGCAGGAATTTCCTTGGCATTTGGCTCCACCCCAGCATCATTATCTTTTGCGGGAGCAAGTATTGCTGCCGGGGGCTTAAGTTTACTTGCAGGCCCCGCCGGCTGGGCTATCGGCGCCGCGGCGGTGGGATCTTATGCGCTCTATACATTATTTGACAAAGGGCATAAAGAACAATTATTTCTTGAAATGTCTATAGATAAAAATTCTGATGATAATTCTAAAAATCAAGAACTCTCAGAAAAAAATAAAGATCCTAAAGGCAACAAAAATCCCCCTCCGCCCCCGCCATTTGGAAAAAAAGATAGAGATAAGGAAAAGCCAATTATTGATAAAAACACAGGGAAAGAGATTGGTCGATTTATAGTTGATAATAAAGGAAATATAATGGTAGAGCCGATTGGAGGAAAAACAATACCCGCTGGAAAAAATGGTATTGATACGCATACTACTTATCCAAATGGATCCAATTATCAAAGGCTAAACCCTCACGGACATCCACCCAAATCAGACTTACCTCATGGCCATGCACATCTAGAAGGGACTGGACCAGGCAAAAAAGGACAAGGCCCATCTATTAACACAAAAGGTAATATCGTTCCAAATAATAGCTCCGAAGCTCATTGGCCAATATATTAAAAGGATTAACACTTATGAATACAATCGATTTTTTAAAAACTCTTTATCTAGGAGATCGATATTGTACTAAAATGGTAATTAATGGTATAGATAACAATTTCGAAATACATATAAACTGTATATCTCGAATAAGAGATATTTTAGGGAAATGGAATTTTTATACAACTGAAGATATAGAAAATGGGATAATAGTTATAGATGGCGTAAAAAAAATAATATTTGATCAATCTGGTTTACTACCAAATGATGAAATTTATGATATTTATGCAAAACAAATTAGTCATAATTTATATGAATTTACTATAGAAGCAAGCCACGTTGATGATAATAGTATGACTCATGATTTAACTATTAAAGTTATAGGCGAATCTGTATATTTAATTGATCCAAAAAAACCAACTATGAAAATAATAAATTAAATAAAAAATTATTATGCAAAATAACAAAATACTTACCACCAAAATTATTAAAATAAATTCCCAAGGAACAGATTCATGTTCACTATCAAAAAGCAATTGCTGTTATTCTTAAGTATCATTTTATGCAACATGAGCATTATAAACACCTCGTTTGCAGGGCATATTGAAACACAACAAGTTTTAACGCCAAACGGCTTAATCCCTATAAAAGATCTAAAAGTTGGCGACTTGATAATCAGTTATAATTTTAATGCTGAAAAACCAGAAGATCTTTTTATCAATACGCCAATAACAATACTGTGGACAGTTTTAAACGTTAACTAAAATTAATAGTTCCATAGTTCACGGCCTCCTTGAAAATAGGGGTTGATTTTTTCAAAGTTACCCCTGGCGCTAACATTGAAAAAAATCTGTTAATCATGGTTTCGTTGTGGTATCTTACCTTATAACTGGCCATTTTTTCTTCATCAAAATCTTCCTTTAGAAAAATTATAATTTTTATCATCCCACCCAATCAACACCGCATCATACTCAGCCGCCTGCTCCATCGTATCAACAACATAAATAGAGTGATAATCATTCATGCGATATAACCACATCTGCTGAGCAATGCCCGTTGAACATAGATGCGACGGAAACCCTACAAAACAAAGCGCATTATGTTTAATAACTTCATTGTTCCGCAATGGAGCTAAAGCTGCTGCAAAAAGCGCTGGGGCCTTTTTGCGCTCGTAAATAGTATGCCACGTATACACAAGCGAACCGCTCAAACACATAAAAAGAATAATACACCCCCACCGCACCACGCGCCGGCCTTGCCCCTCAAACAATAACCCAACGAGCAAAAAATAAGCCGGCGATGCCTCATAAAAATAACGGCTCGGCGAAAAATATCCTATCAAAAAAGCAGGCCATAACAAAAAAAACATACCCAGCGCCGCATATCCAAGCTGCCACTTATAAGCAGAAGGCCGCCACAACAAAAAAGCAGCACTCAGCATTGCAACCAAAACAAAACCCTTTATTAACGAATACCCTTGCGGGAACCATGAAAGCGCACAAAAATCACTTATAAAAAGTTTTATCTGCCCCAAAAACGATACAATGCTATGATGCATGTTGGTAAATGATGATGAAACAGCACCCGGCGCACTCAAAGGGTATAAAAACAATTTGCATGCAACATACCCTGCGCTTATTAAACTCAGCACGGCAGACAAAACAATAAGCGCTCGTCGATGCGCCGACAGCCCCATAGCTAGCATTACAACAAAGAAGGGGGCCACAACCATGGTTTCACGATAAAAAATTGAAACAATGCTCATACCGGCCACCGCTAATAGATCATACCAACTTTTTTTGAGCACAAAATTATGCGCGCTTAATGCGATCAACACAATCAACAGCGTATTGACGGTATACTGCTGCATATTGGGACTTCCAATCCACAAGGCCCATGCAGGATGCAAAGCCAATAACGTACATGCAGCCGCAGCAATAGCAGAAGAAATCCAGCGCGTTAACCAAATATACATAACAGGAATGGTACAACAATGAAATGCTATAGAAATTATATAGTGCAGATAAGGACGCATGCCAAAAAGAACATACTGCACATACGCGCTCACAAAAAGTAACGGACGATAAAATGACGAAAAAACCGTTAATGGCGGCGCAACGTAATTACTCGGATGAGCATTGCCACTGGCATTTCCATCTAAAAAAAACGTAAGTATATCACGCCATGACTGAACCTTGTCGGCAGCACAAAATAAATCAATTTCTTCTTTATAAAATTCCCATCCATAACCAGCAACAACAAAAAAAATAAATGTTATCACCGGCAACAAAAAAAGCGCCCACCACCTACTCAAGTACGTAACATTTTTTGTGTTCATAATTCCACGTTATAACTAATGGATTTTTTTTATACAACAACTCATCCAAAACAAGCGTAAAATCAACCACAACTTCAACACCATCAATAACCATTTTTTTGTGAATGTCATACTCACCAAGGCTCAATAATTGCGGCTGAATAATAAAATGCACAAACGCTGGATCAACACTACAAAACCGTATGCGCCGCCCCTCTTTTGCTATCGCAACATATTGTTTTTCATAATACGGCGCGCACCGCATGTACCATCCGACGGGCATAACCACATTACGTTTATACTGCGTTACTATGGTGCACGGATCATAATACACCTGATTATGCAAAGGCGTTAAAAACAACCAGGCAGCCCATTCAATTCCTGTCCCAAATCCATCAATCGGAACTCCAATAAATACAAGCGGTCGCTCCCCGCTTGTTACACGAACATCATGCATTAATGAACAAAAACCATCACGCATTGCCATCATTTTTTGCGCCCTGCACGAAATATTTATCATGATAAAATAAGCGCAAAGTGCTAAAAATGCTCCACAAGCCCCCGCCCCAAAACGCACTACCCAAAGCGGCACACGCTGCTTGCCGCGCAGCACAGCAAAAAATGCAAGTAAGGCTGGTGATGCTTCATAAAAATAACGAGGGCTATAAGCGCCAAAACACGATGGCCAAAGTAATAACACATAGGCTCCTAATAAAAAAAATAATGCCAGGGAATGTGCATGTCGACGCCATGCCATCAAAACAATTGCCGCAACAACCCCAACTAACATAACCCGCAACCCCTTAGACCCATGCAAAAGCCACGACAACCCCAAAGAATCATACAAACAAACTAAAAACTGATCTTTGCGCTCCAACAAAAGTTGCACAACATTCAACCCGCCCCCGCCAAAAGCAGACTTTGTGGGCAAAGGGTACTGCGCCAAGCGCACGGCAAGATAAAAAAGCACGACTATGCCATGAGCGATAGCACTCCAACCAAAACGCTTTGTGTACACCCACGCGCCAAGCCACAAAAGAGGAGGTAAAACGATAACTGTTTCACGCGTAAAAAGCGCTAAAAAAAATAACGCTACAGACCACATAAGATAAGACCACGAGGCGCCATCAAGATATTTTTTATACGCCCATACAAGCGCAAGCATAAGCAAAACATTAAGATAGTACTGAAAATTAGCACTCGTTCCAAAGCGATAGCCAATCTGAGGATGTAAAGCGAAAAAAAGAGCCAGCCCCAGCGCCCACCACGTTGTGGTAAATTTACGCAAAAAAGCAAATAATACCGTTGTATTGCACGCATGCAAGGCAACATTAACTAAAAAATAATAATATCCTACGTATCCAAATGCCCAATGAGCAAATGCAAAATAAGCACACTGCACTGGCCGATAATACACCTGAAAAAATGAAAGCGCCGGTCCATGCTCATTGGTAAATGGCACATACAATGGATGATGTGAGGGGAAAAAATATTTATTCACATTACCTTGTACAAGATGAGCCCAAAAAGCATCCCATGACTGCATAGCCTTACCAAGAGCAAGGCCAGAAAAATCATCTCCATGAAACCACCACCCCATACCAACAACCGCAAAAAAACAAAAAACAAAAAGCCATAGGGCGCAATACCACGCCCCAGTTTTTTTTATAATACCCACCACGCCCTTACTCCCTGTGCAAAAAAATTATATTAATCCCGAATAACAAATTTTTGCGCTTGCTCATCCCACAAAATATACACGGGATTATGGCGCTGATACTGCTGCTCAAGCTGATAGGTTGTAGCATCAACCCCATCAACCTGATATACCGGATATTGATCACTTGCGCGCAATAACCACACAGCTTGCGCTGATCCAGCCTGAAAATACTCGGCCGGGGGATTAATAAAACAAAGAGCTTTATGATCGGTTTTTGGATTTTTTAATAAGGTAATAAACGAATCGGTAACCATCGCAAGCATGCTACTACGCTTGTGCATTGTAGTGAATACAAAAAAACCATGTGCGCCAACCACCAACATCACCAAAAATGCCACAAAAAAACGAACTGTACGTTGGTGAATTAATGGCCACAAAAGCATCATTACAAAAGCAATAAAAATGGGCAAAGCCATGTACATATACCGCGGCTGAGCATGCATTAAAAGTGAAGGCCAACTAAAAAGTGGAATACTTGCCGCCATAAAAAGTGCAGGAATAAAATAACCATAACGACGAAAAAGTAAAAGCAACATAAACACAACACTTACAAGCACAACACCTTTAATAAGCTGATTATTACCCGGCATCCACGAAAATCCAAACATATCCACAACATACGTTACAAAATCATACTTCCGCTCAATCATTCGATTAATGAAGGACGCCCACGTTGGCTCGAACGTGAGCGTCGTTGTTTTAGCCGTAAGCGGAAAAAAACGAAGCCGCTGGAAAATATAAAACGCTGAGGTTCCCAAAAAAGGCAATGACAAAGCAATACCATAAAAAACGCTCTGCCCCCCCCCCCGCCGCTTCCAATAATAACGATACAAAGCAATGGCCCCCATAAGCCACAGCGGTAAAAAAAATGTTTGTTCACGTAAAAATAAGTTACTTGCAAACAACACAAGCGCAAGTACATACGCAAGATATGATCGACGATTTAAAACATACAACAACAACAAAATAATCATCAGCAACACAAACAATTCTATCTGGTACGTTTGCGCACTAACCCACCCAAGCCACCGACCAAGGCTCGGATGAAATGCAAAAAAAGATGCCCCCAAAAAAGCCCACGCACAAGTAAAAAAATGAGCCAGTACATAAAAAAAAGTAACACTTGCCAAGGCATGCATAACAATAGTTGTTAAAAAATATCCATACGCACACGATCCAAACAACCAATACTGCGGCGCATAGTATAAAAATGACATCGGCCGAAATAACCCGCAAAAAAAAGCCTGCTCTTGTTGAGCTGGGGAAATATTACACGGATGATTAAAAATTTCGATACTCTTGCAATCGACAAAAAACCTCCCCCATTCACTCATAGACGATGTAATACTTTGCCAAATATTCCCCCAGTCATCAGTCTTAAAACCCCACGTTGGTATGCAAAAACCAAGAATAACGACAACCAAAAGAAAAAGCCCAACGGCATATACATGTTTTTTATACTGCATCATCATACGGCACCTATACTGTTATTGCGCTGTATTGCATTTACAATTACGCAAGGCGTTAAACCAACTAATTCAAGCAAGTCTTTGCGATTTCCAGCAGTATGCGCATACACATCACGAATACCAAAAACCTTTAATGCAACATAATGCATATTTTGAGCCTGCAACACCGAAGCAACAATACTTCCCAAGCCCCCAATAACCGAATGTTCCTCAATAGTGATAACTGTTTTAAGCGTCGCTTTTTTTTGTTCAAAAAAATCACCATCAAATGGTTTAAGTGTATGAGCACTCACAAGCCCCATATCCACTCCCAAGGCTGCAAGCTCTGTTTGCACCTTATAGGCCAAATCAAGGGCGTTACTTGTGGCAATAATAAGATGCTCATCATGAGGAATTATTTCAAAAGCCTTACCAAGCTGCGGCCGGCATAATTCTGAATACGAAAAAGTCTCGTCAGTATTGGCAAGCCGTAAATAGCCAGGACCAGGCTGCGAAAAAAAATCAGGAATCAGCGCTTGAGCCTCATATCGGCTTGCGGGGGCAACTATGTTCATATGCGCAAGCACGTTCATAATAGCAATGTCATCAATAGCATGATGCGTATGGCCAAGCGAGCCATAACTCAACCCGCCTCCAACACCAACAAGCTTAACGGTCATATTTTGATAACAAATATTATTGCGAATCTGCTCAAAGCATCGCATGGTAATAAAAGGAATAATGGAGTAAGCAATAACCTTTTTGCCGCGCATTGCAAGCCCCGCCGCAATGCCTATCATATTTTGCTCAGCAATCCCAACGTTAATAAAACGATCAGGAAAGGCTTGCTTAAATGGTTCAATAACAGAATACCCAAGATCAGCCGTTAATAAATAAACCGAAGCATCTTGATGTGCATATGCAACCAATTGCTCGATAAACGTAGTTCTCATCACTATCTCCCCTACAAAAAACTTATATGTCACCGTTAGGCTGAGTATAACAAAGAAGATTACAAGCTCAATCAATAAAAAGCATCCGTTTTAACAAAAATATTGCATAGCATAAAAATCTCTCAATATCATACTTTTATGATAGGAAACCATTTTATTGATTATTAATTTCTTACTATAAGGAAAGAATATGAAACATAGTATATGGAACATAGCATCACGCTTAATATATTGCACACTCTTATTCACACCGCCATCATGCCAAGGAATGATGCATGATTTAACGACTAATAAACTTATAGAACTTATTAATAAAAATGAAACCAATGTATTAGAAAAAATTATGCCTCTTCACTCAGGTTCAAATATTTATGAACAAAGGGCTCTAGAACTACAAGATATTATTAATAGTAGAAATAATCATGGCCTTCTACCCATATCTTTTGCCATAAATAATATTTTTAGCAGAGGAGAACCGGTCCATTTTGATATACTAAAAAGACTTATACTCTACGGAGCCAAAACTAACTTTTTTTTAGATGATGAACAAGAACTTTCCATCCCTTTTATGATTGCTCAAGGCACTTCTACAAATAAGGATATGTTACCAACAATAAAAAAAATATTATCATGTCTCTTTATCAACCATCCAATACCCAAAATTCCACATGATTTTTACATATTAGATAATGATAACAATTCTTTTTTACATAAATATGTAGGCCAATCAGGCCTACATGCCTTTGAAGCAATAAAATACTTTTGCCATAATGAACCATTTTTTTTATACGCACACAATAAATACCTTATAGATCAAAAAAATAACGACGGTAAATCTGCGCTTATGATGGCTATCGAAAAAAATCAATATGCTTCAGCATTAGAATATATAAAATTAGGTGCAAAACTAGATAACGCCGAAATAGCAGAGCTCAATGATACGCCTCATCAACCCATAGTAAATATCTATAGAATAAAAGAATCTATCATGACAATTATACAAGACACCCACCGTAAAGGAACTATACAAACCGCAATCCCTTTTATACTAGAGCAAATAAAAGAAATTCCTAAAATAACACAAACTCTTAACCTTGATTATCTTGTTGATCAAGTCTCCCCATCTGAAATCATGAATGCCTTGGACGCTCAAAACAAATACTCACCATTATTCTATCTTTTAAAGCCAAAATTTTTGCCATCTGGCGAAAAATATAACGATAGTGATATTGGATCTATAAAAAAAAACCGACTTTTCTGTGACGCAGGTGGATATGTGTTTATAGATTTAGCCAGCATAAAAGAACTTATTAAACATGGAGCCGATTGCAATCAACCACTCTCTTCTTCATGGGACCTTTTTTTAGAAATGATCCTAAAACAAATTCATTTGAGCCCATCAGAAAAAATTAAAAAAGTGTTAGAAGAATTAAAAAAAGAAATACCAACGCTTAATTTAAACATTTGCAATGGGTATGACCAAAATTTAATGCATATTTTTTCCAAACAACCAGAATATGATAGGCCTGAAATATTTAAAGCTCTAAGCTCGTTGAAAGTGGATATAAACGCTCAAGATATCTTTGGTAATACCCCATTACATTATATTTTACTTCGACCAAAATCACCTCGCAAAGAAGAACAAGCACAAACACTTATTTCGCTAGGCGCCGATATTAACAAAAAAAATAACCTTCAAATAACCCCTAAAGACCTTCTTTTACAAAAATATGAATCATCCATCATATTATTAAAAGACCTACATCCAGCTAACCAATTTGAAACCGCCTGCGCAAATCAATCTATTTTTGAAGAAAAGACTCTTGATAGATTATTTCCTATCAGTTTTTTTGGTAGCACCCCTAAAAACCAAGATTCTGTTGCTCCATGGATTAATAGTCCAGGCATAAACAATGAAACTCCAATTTTTTATGTTATTAAATATGCCTCGGATGAAAATAAAACAATAGAGGTATTAAAGCGCTTAAAAATGTATACTGCTGATTTCAATCAACGTGATGCAAATGGACTTAATATTCTTCACATCTCAATCATGAAAGGCTTACCTAATGTTGCTCAATATCTTATTGAACAACATATAAATACAAACGTAGGCTTAAATAATTGGGGCGCGGAACACCTTACACTTTTAGCTCAATCATTTTATCCAGAAAAATCATATGCCAAGCTCATAGAAATACAAAATAAAAATGGCGATATGAATAATTTATTAACATTACTCAATAGGTCCTACAAAGAAATCAATCAATTATTATATTTTTTAGAAACAGGGGATTTTAATTCCTTTTTAGTTACCATACTACATAACATACAAAATCCAACAAAAATTGCTCAAGAGCTAAAAAGTGCACTCCTCTACGCAATAAATATGAATAATTTTTTTTATATCTTCATACTATTTCAAACACTTAAGCATTATAACCTATTGGATGAAAAGTATATTTATGAACTCTATAACCATTGCATAATCTATGGCAACAAATACACTGCTTTTTTTATTTTTAATAATATTACATTACCTCAAAGAAGTACAATAACAGGAATTGAAGCCCTTACAAGAGCAATAGATCAAGCATTAGATTTACATATTCAATCACTCATTACATTGGCCCTGAAATATAACAGAACAAGCATAGCCCAACAACTATTTAAGCAAGCTAATATTCAAGGACTTGATTATCTAAGATTATTTCGAGCCACTAACGAAAAAGGTATTTTCGAGTTAGCCACAGAACAAAAAGCATCATTCATTACAAAGTCATTTCTGCAATTATATGAAATTGACATAAACGGAAACCAACTCTATTTAAATAAAGAAAAAACACACTCGTATCTTTTTTACATGCTTAACAATACACCATACTTTACAGCAGAAGATATACAAATAATGTTTGATAAAATAAAAAAACATTTTGAACATAATCCAAATAATTTTTTAGATTTCCTAGAAAAAAACCATGCAGGACTTAATCATTTCCATCTTGCCATCCTAAAACAAGATATCGCTCTTGTACAAAAAATGCTAGAAATCGCAAATATGACAAATCAACAAGCTTTTTTAAATTTTTTAAATAATGAAATAGCAGAATCTGAAGCATTTGCAGGATACACACCGCTACACTTGGCCATATACGTCAACAATCCTGATATTGTATCATTATTACTTCAATCTGGTGCCATAATTTATGGAACAGATGAAATTGAATCACAGCTGCACTTAGCAATAAAATTAGGTAAAAATGATTTACTCAATATATTATTAGATTCTCAAGAAGACCTACAAAGAATATTTACTCTTGAAAATACTCAAGGACTTATGCCTCTTGCATATACAATGCAATGCAACAACAGACGTGCTTTTAATAGCCTACAAGAAAAAGGGGCTACACAATTAATAAGCACCATTACGCAAGATCATCCTTATCAAATAATCGAATTTATAAACACTATAGAAAAAAATAAAGCATTTTTTGCTCGTAGACTTACATCCCAAGAGCAAAGAGCTCAAATAATTGAAACCATTGTTAATATAGAAAGCTTAAATGAAAACTCAATAAGCATTATCGAATTCCTCCTTAAATGCACAGACCTCACTGAGCAACAAATATTTGAATCACTACTAACACTTAACACACAAAAAAAATATTCCCTTATGCCTTATTTTATTAATCACCCAAATTACGCCCCCTCACTCCAAGATAACAATAATAAAACAATACTACATCATATTTTTGCAAATAAAGATCAAAATTTAAAAGAATCCATTATAGGTAAAATACTTGCTCGCACCCCACCTGAAATAATAACCATCAAAGATAAGTATAACAACACTCCTATATCGCTTCTTTTTTCCAACAAAAACAGGAGATTAATGATAATTAAGCAACTTCACAAGAACCCCAAATTTCAACCTATTTTAAGATCAAAGATAGATTTCCAAAAAGGAAATATACAATACGCAAAATCTACATTTTTACACGCAGCAATAATCTTTTCTAGTAAAAACATAGGATTATTCCTTATCGCAAGCTATCCAGAACTTATTCATCAAGTAAACAACGAAGGTAAAACACCATTAACCATACTTGAAGAAGAATTAGAGCAATTACCAAATAATACAAAATTAACCGCATTAAAAAATGCAATAAACGCAAAAATAAATGAAGAACAACACGAAGGAGAATAAAATGAACTATACTCATCTTAAAAAATGTATAATCATCTGCCTTGGAATAATTTATGGATGCTCTACTACCCATGCAGCCATCCCACCAGCAGAAATACAAAAATAAATGCTATCGAGGAAAAAGATTTTAGCGAACTTGCAAGACTCATTCCTCAAAGCTTTTACACTAATTATACCAATCGCAATCAGCCACCAATCATGTCAACCTTAATTAATCCTATCTATAAACGGCTTTTTAATAATGGAAAAACTGCTGTACATATAATTTTTGAAAACTTTGAAGAACTTAATCTTGATGATGAAACAATACAACGAATAAACCCAAATGTCACAGACAATGACGGAAGAACACCATTATTCTATCTTGTTCAAAATGTAATACAAAATTATCCAAACATAGAAACAACATATAAAAAACCAAAAGAAGATGAGGATAAAAAAAATCTACTAAAAAAAATATTACTCATCCGCAAGATAACAAAATGGGGAGGGGATATTCATCTAGAAGATCAATACGGAGAAAGCCCACTATCGCTCGTTCAAAAAACAAACAGTCAAAAGCTTTTAGCGTGGATAACGGCGCAAGAAGTTTTTGAAAAAATTATAAATGCTCTCCAAAAAAGAGACCTCACCCAAGCCAGGTTGGTAATAGAAGCCATAGATAACAATGACCTCCTTTCTACTACTTTTAGTCAAACTGATTATTATAATCGAACCATACTGCACTGGGCAATAATAGCAAATGACGCTGCCTTTATAGATGAAATTTTACAAAAGGCAAAAAGTACAAATAAGAGTTTGTACAAGAATCTACAACAAAAACAAGACATCTGCAAACTCACACCCATAGATCTTGCTATAATACAACATAATCATGAGATTGTAGCAAGATTAAAAAATGAAGACTTTCCTCTCAATAACAACTTTTTAGAAACTACCACAACACCTATAAGCCAAGCACTGATCTATTTATCCTATAAAGCTGCCGAATATAGAGTCAGGGAATACGGGGCAGAAGAAAATATCAAGACTCAATTTCAAACAATAATGAGCAACCTTAATCAAATAATGCAAACATATAAACTCACATTATCCACACTAAGCGCATTGATTAACAAAGATCCAATACTTAATGGAATCCTCATCGAATATGCTCAAACGTTTCCAGAAGGTGCCGCCAGAAACCGACAAAATTTACCCGCCTATGTAACAACAAAAATACCGTCAGCACATGCAGATTTATTCCCAATTTATAATCTATTTTATTATGATGTTCTAAATATAGCCCATATGACACAGCGTGGAATAAGCATAACTTTTTTTAATACTGTATTTGAAAATTATAGATACAAATCACTCAAAATGCTTGCCGCGTTTCCCAATTTGTTTCCAGTAAGCAAACAGGCAGAGTCGACTGAACTTCTTTTTACAGAAGAACCTGTATCATTGGCTCTTATTAATCATGAATATATACTTGCTCAAGAATTTCTAAAAAGACGACAACGATTAGACTCAACTTACAAAATCGATTACTATGATTTTATAAAAATAATTCCTCTTGGACCAAGTGGACCACAAACCAATGCAAAACTCGTACCAGGGCTCTGGTTGGCAATGATAACCCAACAAGAAAAAATGCTTATGCTTATGATTGATCAACAACCACAAGAACAAGATACTATTATATTTGAAGACAGGATCTTTCAACCATTTTCTCTTATGCGCAACGATATCTTAAAATATACCAATCCTGACATATTCAATCTATTATGGGAAAAAAATCCAAAATTACAAGAAAAACCAAATTATATAGGCCAAGAAATTAAACGCCGATTTCGAGATTATTTTCGCCCACAAGAAGAAATTTATAAAGACCTATTTTTAAATGCACTCAAAAAAAATCAACATCATATCGTAAAAAAAATAAGAGAAACATATGGTACTCCCGAAACAGTCACAATACCAAGTGGACATGAAATATCGCTCCTAGGGTATATAATAAGAGAATCTAGCCATATAAATGCAAAAAACCTTATTAATGAATTATTCAGCCAAGAAAATGGCATAACCCCAACAACAACAACCAATACCCAAAGCATTATCGGTACACAAATCAATGAATCTATAAATGAACTTTTTGCTGCTGTTTTTCTTAACAATTTCGATATCACACAAAGGCTTATGAAAAAAAATGAATTTTTGAGAATAGATACACTCAACGTACTCCATTTTGCAGCACTCCATAGCAACAATCAAAAAATGCTTCAAACCATTACCTCCTTACCCAACACATCCCAACTCTTACAAGAAGTCTATAACTACAGCGATGAAACAATAACCATAGAAAACGCAACACCTCTTCATCTTGCTGTCTATAAAGAAAACTTAGAGGCATGTAGAGAACTTATCCAACAAAATCGAGAAATAATAAACTATCCTTGCACAAAAATAAAATTAGGCGAAACTATAGAGCTTGAAAATGCAACACCTCTCCATCTTGTGCTCGTGCGTAACAACATGATATTTATAGACAAGTTTTTTGCACTCACTAATCAACTCGCACAAGCGAATGGTCTCTGCACACTTTCTGTACAAAATGATTCAACAAAATATAGCATTGAAAATGCTCACATATTACATGTTGCAGCAACATTAACAGATAACAATCCAGAATTAAACGAAAAACAAAAAATTCAGATCTATAAAAGATTTGGCATTTTCTATCACATAAACAAAAATGCACTCTGTAACATAACTTACGAAAATCAAAATAAAAAAATTACACTTTACAATGCAACCCCCTTGCATGCTGCCATATTATTTAATAACAGATACCAGATTTTTGCATTACTTAATAACGAGTTTTATCTTCCTAATCATATCGTAAATATCAACGATAATCGATGTGTTTATAAATATAGTAATACAACAATCCCTGAAACAACCCCTTTATTTCTTGCGCTCCGCCTTAAAAATGAATATGCAGCAATTCAAATATTAGAAAAATATGCCAACATCCCTAATTATGAAATCGATACTCCAATACTCAGTTACTTTAATAAACATAACAATGCTCAAGAACTTGCACAGGAAAATTTTGGTGAACGCAGCATAGTTGCAGCGCTTATCAATGAAGGAATTATGCTCTCAAGTAATCGATAATCATTCGCCATAATCCAATAAACAAAGGCCTGGAAGATCAAAAAACTTCCAGGCCTTTGTTTATTTTTTAAATAAAACCTTTTATATTAAACGTCAGCTATAATAATTAATAGTTCAAATGCGCATTAATAATGACTTATTGCTTTCTTATAACCTTTTTTATATATTAAGTCCAATATCTTAAAGAAAATATAGGTTAAACTCAAGGGTACTCATGCAAAAAAATATTTTTATTAAAAAAATATCATTTTTTTTAATAAAACTGCTCCTAGCAATAGGAACATTCACAAAATATACGTCACTCACATGCATGAGCATCGACGAAAATACCATAAAAGAAATACTCATAAAAAATGAACAGCTCATCCAACGGAACCGAATACTCGAAGCAATATTCTATGCACATCCACAATGCTATGAAAACTTGGAACAAAACACTTCACAAAATCAAGAACTACCAAGACCAGATTTTTTATGTGACACAATTACCTTTATTGAAAAAATAAAACAAGCACCATCAACACATGAATTATTAGCTATCATTGCCATGCGTATTAAAGAATTATTGCAAAAAGCAGCAAAGCCAATGCAATCGTTAGAAGGTACCCAAAAAAATCAAAATTCACAATTGTATGTTGCAATTTCGTACATGCTTTGCCTCTGCATAGAAGAGCTTTTTAATAATAAAAAGAATACCTCAATTAAAACTACTATCAAAAAATTAGAGGAAACAAGCTATCTTATAGAACTCCCCTTATATGCCCAAAAAGAGATCTATATATTTCAATTTTTAATTAATGCAAAAAAAATCTCATGTGAAACTCAAAAAAACATTAACCAACAAGCACATCCTGGACTAACAACACATATATGGACCTTTGACATCAACATCATCAACAATAGTCCTTCACTGTTGTTTTTTACAAACGAAAAAGCTTCTGATCCTTTTTTTTCTCACGCCCCAAAACGAAATTATCTCTCCGTATCCTTATGTGATATTGACCACAACATCGCCTTATTAAAAGAAAAAATATATCAACCAGAAGAAATAACATTTCTACTGCAGAGTATAGTGGAAAAAACAATCCAAAAAACAAAGGATTACCACAATAAAAACTTTAAATACCTTGAAAAATATTTTCATATCCTACTTTTTTATGCATATGGATTTTTTCCAACGGATACCGTTGAAGCAGAAGTTGCAGCAGGACAAGGCTTTATCGACCTTCTTATTAATAAAACAAGCCAGCCAATTATTATAGAAATAAAAGCCAACAATAACGCCGATACCGCCCTAAATCAAATTAATCAAAAAAAATATTTTAATATAAGCGGCTTACAAAAAAATAATACACTTCTTATAGGCATCAACATCACATGTGACGAAAATACAAAGCATGTAACTCTTTCAAGTAAAAGCGAAGATAAAAATGTCACCATAAGTCCATTCCAAAAAACACCTCCCTTACTACCCAACAAATCATCTTTTCTAACTCTTTTTTAACAAATTAAAGATTTAAAAAATACCTTATTGCAATGCAAAAAAAGGAATTCTACCAGAAACTTGACTCTTAATGCCAAGAATTTTAATACTAATGCTAATGATTAAAAGGAGGAAAGGGGGGGCTCTAATGCAACCTTTCCAATAAGGGTACAACGTTTAACCAAAAGGATCGCATTATGAGTAACAATTTCTCGTACAAGCTGCTTATCGTATCAGCTTTTACTTTTTTCTCACTCAACTTACAAGGAGCTATCCTTGATTTCTCAAGCTGGTCATCACAAGTCGTTCTAAAAGATGCTAACGCAAAAGTAAAACTTAACAACACCGCCAAAGTAAGTGGTTGGAGTGAATTTTCGATCGTAAAATCGGACAATCGCTATACAACAGCCGCCAACTGGAAAGATATAACAAGTTCACCTATTGAACTGAGCGAAAGCAGTATTGGTGAAACACTTATTGTATGCAATAGCAATGCAATTAATGCTCTTGATCCTAAAGTTCGCCACAACAGCAATGCTTTAGAATTCTACCATCGTACCGATAGCAACTATAACGCCTATGTAAACCGTATTCATAGCAACGCCATCTCAGAGCTTGATATGAATGTGCGTCACAACAGCAATGCCCTCCTTGCCGCTAATGATGCCCTTGAACTCAGCATCCGCCACAATAGTAATGCTTTAGAGTTCTACCATCGTACCGAT